>CAYZJP010000043.1:0-7353 GCA_964478755.1 uncultured Klebsiella sp. | reverse complement strand
TTCACGGTGCCAGCGGCGGACTCGACGCCTGATCCGAAGTCGCTCCCCGCGCCGAAGCGAATCGTGGTGCCCAAGCTGCGCGGTCCAATAATCGTGGATGGTGATCTGAGCGAACCGGTCTGGGCGAAGGCGGCTGTGCTCACGCCATTCCTTAAGAACGACGGCTCCGGGAAAGAGCGGGAGCAGACGGTCTTGCGCATTTGGTATGACGACACCGCCCTCCACCTTGGCTGGACCTGCATGGACACGGACATCCAAGCCACCTTCACGGCGCGGGACAGCAAATTCTGGGAGGAGGAAGTCGTCGAGTGCTTCGTCACTTCCCGACGATTGGACCGATATTTCGAGCTGCAATGGAACCCGCTCGGCGGCGTGTTCGACGCTGTCATCACCAACCGGCTGGATCATCGCGGCGTCTCCACGAACTTCACCGGCGACTGGAGCTTCACCGCCAAGGGCATGAAGAGCGCAGTGAAGGTGAAGGGAACCGTTGGTGATTCCAGCGACAAGGACGAGCTATGGCAGGTCGAGGTCATGATCCCATTCGCAGACTTGGGCGAAGCCACCCCCAAGCCGAAGGACGTCTGGCGGGCGAACTTCTACCGCTTCAACCGGGCGAAGGGCCATCCGCCGGACTTGGTGAGCTGGTCGCCCACGCTTTACCCCAGCTTCCATCAACCGGCCCGCTTTGGGTTTCTGGAGTTCGGCCAAGAGTGAACAATACAGGTTCGGCCCACTCCGCAAATAGAAGCGTTGGCCGTCAAAAACGGGCGTGTTTCCGTGACCTTTGCCCAGGTGGTTGCGCCGGAGTTCCTGATATTGCCGGCCGGGCTTGGAATCAGCGCGTCGTCTTGGTCGTTGAACACGAAGAGGGAGCTTCCGGCCAGCACGAGGCTGGCATACAAGTTCGGGACGAAGTCGGAGGCTGCTCGACCCTTGGCAGTGGGAATGTCGAGATCACAAATGGCCATGAGCTTGCCGTCTTTGGCATTTAGGCTCTTGGTTGTCAGTTTCGGAATCGCGGCGTTTTGCTGGGCAACAAAGAACCAGGATTCTCCGCTGTTTTCAGTGGAATGGAAGCTGCCGATCAGCGTGGTCTTGGCCCCAGCGGGGCCGATGAAGGTAGCCGGTGGGCAGGTTCGACCACCGGGAGAACCGCACCCACCGGTGAGCGGCACAAACCTTCCCGCGCCCCAGCGGGGCGCATGAACGCATGGGGAAACCTCATGCGCTCCCTCCGGGGCGCTCCCCGGAGGGGCCGTCATCCGGTGGGTGCGCTGCGCTTCCCACCGGCTACCTTCAGACGCGCCTCCGGCGCAACCGCAGGAAGCCATTCCACCGAAAACAGCGAGGAACCAAAACCAGGAACACAGAACCAAGAACGCGAAGCCGTTCAGTATTTCTGGAGTTTCTCGAAGAGGGCTGGGGTCGGGAACCGCTCTTCAACGCTGGAGGAGTTGAGGTATTCCTCACGAGGGACGTTAACTTGGGGCCAGTTGCCGGAGCGGACGCGAACGACTCGGGCTGGACGGATGCCTTCGATGATGAGGTCGGTCGCGAACTTGATCTGAATTCCGCTGCTGCCCAAGGGAGCTTCGCCGGGCGTTTTGATGACTTCCAGAATGGAGCCGCGTGAGGCCATGTGCGCGGGGCCGTAGGCGCCGTGGGTGTGCTTCAGGGTGCTCTCGACGGCGTTCATCATGGCGGAGGTGCCTTTTTGGAAATCGGCATAGAGGGATGTGTCCATGCCGCCGAAGAGGGTCGCGGTCACGGTAGCGCGGCCGAACTTGCCATACTCGACGGCATCGATCCACGCGGCCATCCAGCGGCTGCGGATGAAGGCTTTGTGGGTCTCGGTTTGGTGGTGGGCGGCACGCTGCATGGCGGCGTCATCGAGCCAGATGTCGGAGATATGGAAGCGGGTGAAAATGCCATCGGGTGTGGGCTTCCAGCAGATTCCCAGGAGGACCGATTGGCCGCCGAGAGATTTTTTCCCTTCAGCGGGCCATGCTCCTTCGGTGACCAAATCCTGGATCCCGAGGCATTCGCGACCGCGCCAGACGCGCGTGGCGGCATCGAAGGTGAGCTTTTCCTCAGTTGCTTTGCCATTGGCCCCCTGGTTCGGCTCGCAGGCGGCAAGGATCATGCCGGCGTGACTTTTGATGTCCACTTCCTTGAGCTTCCAGACCAAGCCCTCACGCTGGCAGTGGCTGGGTTCGTCTTCGAGCAGCATGACGTGGTTTTCGGCGGGGAAGATGCCGGCACCGCGATTGTGGTTGGCGTCCTTCTTTTTGCTATCCACCGGCAAGACTGGCACGACGGAGGTCTTCGGGTCCGGTGGGAGGAAGGCGCGGACGTGAAGCACGGTGCCGAGCGGGATGTCTCGCAGGTCCGCCGGTGCGCCGTGATAACTCACGACTGCATACGGCAACAAGGCGAAGGGATGCGGATCGTTTCGGAAAAACATGCCGTCCCCTTGCACGCGGATGCTGCCCCGGCGGTTCGGATGATCCAAGAACACGAGTTCGCCCCGATAGGAGTGTGCCTTTTCCAGGGGAGGGAACTTTCCGGCCTCGGGGCGGAATGGCTCTTCGGTTCCTGGTTCTTTGTTGTTGGTTCTTGGTTGTTCGTTGGCGGCGTTGGCGTGAACGATGAACGAACAAGCAACCAGCGCCGACCACGCAGAAACCAAGAACCACGGACGAGGAACAAGGAACATCGGACGACGAACCAAGAACAAAGAACCAAGAACGAAGAACTTCATAGCGCGATGACTTTGTTGCTGTCGCCAAACTTGTCTGTCTCCACGCCCATGCGCTGGGCCATGAGGAGGAGGAGATTGCTCATGTGGGCGTCGGTGTTGGCGGGGCGGCTGCAGACTTGGTAATGCGCGGTGGTGAGCGCTCCGTCCGCCCCGAGGGAGTAGCCTTTGAAGCTCGTCGCGGCTTGGTTGAAGTCGAGGTGGCTGCCGTGCTTCAAGCCGAGGTCCGAGCCGCCGGCGAGCACGAGCGGGAGGTTGGCGTTGCCGTGGCTGTGGCCATAGCACATGCCGCTGCCGAAAAGCGCCATCGTGGTGCCGAGGAGCGGTTTGCCGCTGAGGTCCTTGGTTTCCGCGAGCCGCGTCAGGAAGTAGCTGAATTGCTCGATCGCGAACGTGTCGTAGTTGGTGAGCTTCTCCATGTAGCCGAGATCGCCACCGTGGTGGCTGAGCTGATGACGCGACTCGGTGATGCCGATTTCGGGAATGGCAATGGCATCGCCCTCGCCACCGAGGCTGAAGGTGGCCACGCGGGTCACATCCGTCTGAAAGGCGAGCACCATGAGGTCATAGACGGTGCGGAAATAATCGCCCGCCATGGTGGCGGCGATGTCGCGGTTGGTGCGCTTGCGGTCGGCGTCGGAGACGGCCGGCAGCGGAGTGTCGAGCCAGGCATCGGCCCGCCGGGTGCGGATCTCGGCCTCACGCACGGAGGTGAGGTATTGCTCCATGCGGCCTTTGTCCTCGGTGCCCATGGTTTTCTCCAGACGGCGCACTTCGGCGAGGTTCGCGTCGAGCACGCTGCCTTTGCGGCGCAAGGCGCGGCGTTGGGCGGTTTTGCCACCTTTCGGTTCTTCAAAGAGGGATGCGAAGATTTCGCTGCAACGCCGCATCGCAGGCAGCCGCACACCATCCGCCGTCCATGCAAGCGAGTCCTGCGTGATCGCGACCTCCATCGAAGGATAGCGCGTGTGCTCGGCGGTGATCTCCGTCATCTTTTGGTCCACGGAGATCGTGTTGCGATCCGAGGGGCCAAGTTTTCCGCCCGTGAGCCAGACGGAGATGCAGTTGTGGTGGTGCGAGAGTGCTCCCGGATGATGCAGTCCGCTGATCGGCGTGATGACCTGGCGATGCTTCTCCAGAGGCTTCAAAGACCGCGAGAAGACATAGTCTTTGCCCGGCGTGGTGATCTGGTAGTTCAGCGAATGGACGCCGTTCGCCAGATAGATGAAGGCGCTGCGCTTTGGCGTGGTGGTGGCTGTCTCCGACGCTCGCAGCGGGACCATGCATTCGAGCATGGGCAGAGAGACGAAGCTGCCGAGCGCTCGGAGTGCGTGGCGACGATCGATCAGCCAGGATTGGGTTAGATAGTTGCTCATAGGATGTTGTGTTGGTGTTTTGAAACGCTTAACGTTTTCTCATCAGTTCGGAGACGGCGACGGCGCGGACGATGTCTTTGATACGGAAGTCGTTCTTCTTTGCTTCGGCTTCGATAGCTTTGATGCCTTCTTTGTCATCCAGGGTGAGCACGCGGCGCAGCGCGTAGGTGCTGAGGTGCTCGATGAAGGCGCGGGCGACTTTTTCGCGGTCGGCGAGGAGGAGTCGTTTGAAGTCGATGGCGTCTTTGAAGGTGCGGCCATCAGGCAGGATGCCGCTGGGATTGATCACGGGGTCCGCACCGACTCCCGCCGTGACTTTCTCATGGGTGCGCCATTGGCCGACGGCATCGTAATTGTCCCAGGCCAGGCCCAGCGGGTCGATCTTCGCGTGGCAGGCGGCGCAGTTGGCGTTGTTGCGGTGAGCTTCGATTTTATCACGGAGAGTCGCCTTGGGGCTGGTGGGTGGATTCGGCTCGATCGCGGGCACGTTGGCCGGCGGTGGCGGTGGCGTTTTGCCGAGGATCGCCTCGCTGAGCCAGACGCCGCGATGGACCGGGCGATGGCGTGTGCCATCGGAGGTGAGACCAAGCACGGCACCCATGGTGAGCAGGCCACCGCGATGATCGTCGGGCTTGAGTGAGACACGCTGAAAGCCGCCCGCTTTTGGCTCCGGCAGCTTGTAGAAGTCACAGAGCCGCGCATTGGCCACGGTCCAGTCGGAGTCGATGAAGGCATCCACGGGCAGGTTCTTCGCAAACATCTCGCGGAAAAACTCGATGACCTCCGAACGCATGCTCGTCTCCAGCCAAGCATCGTAGGTCGGGTAGAGTTTCTTGTCCGGCGGGAACATGCCCAGGCGGTGCAGTTGCAGCCACTGACGCACGAAGTCGTCGATGAAGCGGCTGGTCTTTGCATCGGCCAACATGCGGTCCACTTCTTTCGAGAGCGCATCGCCGCTCAGCGCGCCATTTTTGGCAGCGGCAAAGAGGCTGTCGTCAGGCATCGAACTCCAAAGGAAATACGAGAGGCGTGAGGCGAGTTCCGTGTCGGTGAGTCGCTCGCGGGGTGTCGGTTCGCCTTCGACGAGATAAATGAAGTGCCGCGAAGTCAGCACCCCCTGCATCGCCACGCGATAGGCAGCGGCCAGCTTTTCGCCTGCCTCACGCTCGGAGCGGTAGGACTGCAAATACTGGGCCAGTTCATCCTGTTTCACGGGCCGCCGCCAAGTCCGCTCGGCAAAGCGTTGCAGATGCTCCGCGACCACTTCCGCCGTGGCGTCATCAGGCGGCACCAGACCATTGCGACGCGACTTCTCCGCCTCCGTCACCAGCGGGCCTTCCCATTCCACCCAATCGAGCAGCACCGTGGAAAAGATGCCGTTCCCTTTGTCATCGAACATCTGCGGCGCATTCGGATTCAAGAGCAGGGTCTCGCTGCTGTGCGTGAAGATATACCCGCCGCCGCTGGCCAACGCACCACGGAAAGCCGCGCCTTGTCGGCGGTCCACCACGTCGGTGGACACCACGCAGAACTCCAGCGACGCCGGCATCTCCAGAAACAGCTCGGCCGCATAAACCTGCGGGCTGTCCTCCGGTGCCGTGATGTCGAACTCGATGAGACCATCCACGGTCTCCTCGCCCGTGCGCTTGCCGATGCTCAGATGCGCCGACTGACCGCCGGGCGGACGACTGCCGCTGGCCTGGAGGCGCAGTTTATAGAGCCCGCTGTGCTCCGGCCCCGTCTTGCCGAGCCAATTGCCCGAAAGCGCATTCTGGTTGCTGCCGGGGAACAGCAGGTAACGCAGCGGTCGCTTGATGCCAAAGAAGTCCAGCGCCTTCTGCTGCTCCTTGCCGCCGTTGTAGTGAATCTCCGCCGCCGTCTTGCGGACCTTGCGAGCCTCGCCCGTCGCCGTGGGAAAAGCGCGGTCCAGCACGATCTCCGCCGCACGGTAATAGCGATCCACATGCGATGGCGAAAGCGACAGCTCCGACCCGATGCGCTCAAACCCATGCCACAGCGTGTCTTCGTTCAGCTCCCCCGGCTTGGCCGGATCGTAGCGCACGCCCAGCAGATCATACACCGTGTTTTGATACTCCTTCCGGCTCAGCCGATAATGCGCCACAGGCGAGCGCGCCGCCATCCGCGCCGCACGGCCTTGCTTCAACAGCGAGTCGAGATTCGTGACGAACGCCGCCATTTCCTCCTGCGTCGGTTTCTTCCCCTTGTCCTTCTCCGGCGGCATCTCACCCGAGTTGACCGCCTCGATTATCTCCGCCCAATGATGGGCGTCCGCGCCCAATTTGAAATCGCGCGAGAGCTGGTCGATCCGCAAGTCACCCTTCTCCTTCTCTGGTCCGTGGCAGCGGACACAATGCGTCTTCAGGAACACTTCAAACGGCTCGGCCGCGCGGACGGCGCTGGAGAAGCCCAGGCTGGCGACCAGGATTGCTGTGAGGCTGAAAACGAAACGGGTCATCGTATGTGAGGTCAAAACGTAGCTGAAAATGTCCGTTTGCGTCACCCCCGAATTTCCGGGGCTGGGGCGGGCGCAGTGTGGGTGGTGGATTTCACTCTTGGATTCACGCGAGGCTCTCTTTCACCACCTCGCCATACATACCGGCCAGTCGGAAATCGCGGCCGAGGTGGCGGGAGGTGAGCTGCGTCCACAGTGGCCGCCTCATTGGTCAAGTTCGCCAATTTCCTGTCAGACTTCGCCGCGATTGTTCGTAAGCGTCAATCGAAGCACCTGTTGACGATGGTTCGGCAGCGGGGTTGTGTAGATGCCAGAGGATTTCCAACTCTGGCACCTACGATGCCAGCGCAACGTCTGGCTGCTCGAGTTGAAGTTGTTCTCTGGCCCAGGCGGCCGGCGTGACCGTGTGCGTTTGCTGGTTGGTCATGTTCGGCAGCTCAACGAGTTCCTGCGAGAACGCTGCGAGGCTGACCGGGAGCGACGCCTGCGCGGCCATCACGGCGGAGCATCTTGGCGAAGCGATTCAGTATCGCTCACTGGACCGGCAGTTGTGGGGGATGACGGGGGAGACCACGAGCAATTCAATGAGGGTGAAAGCCAAGTCAGCCTTCGAGGTGCGGATTTTCATGACGACGCGACTTTGAAGACTATCATCGTTTGATCTTGTTGACACGGCAGAAATGGCAAATCGAGACCTCTGCGAAACTCCCCTCAGGCCCGAGCGTCATAGAACGGCATGCACA
>CAYZJP010000042.1:0-37279 GCA_964478755.1 uncultured Klebsiella sp. | reverse complement strand
AAGGCACGAGCACCTTACCTCAACACTTCAGATACAAGGGACGGGGTGAGGGAGAGCGCGTCCGGGAATCCACCACCCCGCAGAGGCCGTGCCGGCGATTTGTAATCGCCGTGTTGGGGGTGGATTGCTCGGCAACCTTTTGAACTGCTGTTTCCGACGGACGGCGGTTGCAAACCGCCGGCACGAGGTTTAGCTCTGGCTCAGGCGCTTGACCGGAGCTTCCCACAGCATCGCGTGGGCTTCGCGGAGGATTTCCGGGATGCGCGGGGCGAAGGGGCTGCGGGCCACGGTCGCCAGCAGCGTGCGCTCGTCGAAGCTCGCGGCGTTGTGGCCGGGGAACCAGTGGTCGGCCTGACCCAGCAGGTTGTAGCGCATCTTGCCCCAGTCCACGAGGTCGAGGGACTTGGCGTGGGTCCAGAGGCGGAGGATTTCGCTCACGTTGATTTCGCCGGGCACGTCCACGTAGTGCGGGAGGCCCTCGGACCAGCGGGCGCACCAGTCGTCGCCCAGCACGCGGCGCATCTCGGCGCGGAGGCGGGCTTCGATGGGGGCGGTGATTTCCGCCGCGCGGTCGTAGTGCGCGAGGCCGGCGATATGGTCGTCGAAGTCGGAGGGTCGGGCCGCGCCGCAACTGAGGGTGTGGATCTCGGGGCGGGCGAGGCAGTAGAGGGAGTTGAACTGCATGGGGGTGAGCGGGGCGCAGAGGTCCACGAGCTTCGGGGGTGGGGCGTAGAGTTTGCCGCCTTTGTCATTGGGGCTGATGATGAAGACGCCCATGTCGAGGCGCGTGGCGGCTTCGATGGCGGGCCAGTTGAGGTGGTTGACGAAATACCAGTGGACGTTGAAGTAGGCGAACTCGCCGGAGTTGACGGCGTCGAGGATGACGTCGGTGGTGGCGTGCGTGCTGAAGCCGATGTGGCGGCAGCGGCCGTCGCGCTGGAGGCGGCGGGCGGCTTCGAGGCAGCCGCCTTTGCGGAGGGTCCAGTCGAGATGCTGGCGGTGGTTGATGCCGTGGAAGGAGAGGAGGTCCACGTAGTCGAGCTTCAGATACTTCATTGAAGTGTCGAAGGTGCGGAGAAATTCCTCGGGCGTGGCGAAGGGCGCGACCTTGGTCTGGACGATGAGCTTCTCGCGCTTGATTTGCGGCAGCACCCAGCCGAGCTGCATTTCGCTGGAGCCATAGCCGCGCGCGGTCTCGATGTGGTTGATGCCGAGTGCGAGCGCGCGGTGGATGGTGGCTTCGAGATTGGTCTGGCCGTCCTTGGGGACCTCGTGCGGGGGCACGTCTTGCCACTTGTGCTGGTAGCGCATCCCGCCGCAGGAGAAGACGGGCATCTGCAACTCAGTCTTCCCGAAGCGGCGGTATTTCATGCGCGAAGTCTGGCAGGACTGCGGCGCGCGAGGCAATGGCGTTTGCCGCACGCGCAGCTTGACGCGCCCCGGCCTTCTTGGAAGTCTCTGCGCCGCCTCAATCAAAGCGCATGAAAGTCCTGATCGTCGAAGATGACCCAGTGGTCCGCCGGATCCTTGAAGACCTGCTGACCCGCTGGCAATACGAGGTGGTCAGCACCACCAACGGCGAGCAGGCCATCCAGGCGCTCCAGGTCGAGAATCCCCCGCGCCTCGCGATCATTGACTGGCAGATGCCCGGCATGGACGGCGTGGAGCTGTGCTGCCGCGCACGCCACCAACTCAAGCTCTCGCCGCTCTACATGATCCTGCTCACCATCCGCGGCGGGAAGGCGAACATTGTTCAAGGCCTCGAGTCCGGCGCGGACGACTACATCACGAAGCCCTTCGATCAGGAGGAATTGAAAGCCCGCGTCCAGGTCGGCGCGCGCGTCGTGCATCTTCAGACCGAACTGGCCGCGCGCGTCACGGACCTCGAAGCCGCGCTCGAACACGTGAAGCAGCTTCAAGGGCTTCTCCCCATCTGCTGCTACTGCAAAAAAATCCGCGACGACCGGAACTACTGGCACGAGGTCGAGTCCTACATCACGACGCACTCGCAGGCCAAGTTCACCCACGGCATCTGCCCGGAGTGCTACCAGAAAGTCGTGCAGCAGATTTAGCGCGAGGGTTCGCCGCGCTCCTCACTTCGCAGTCGGCTCGATCACCGTTCCCTCGCCTGCTGGCTTCGGCTCGCGCCACACGAGCACCAGCGCAACGTAGCCCAGCAGCGGTGTCAGTCCCGCGAGCGCGATCCCCTCATTGAACGAGCCGGTCTGGTCCGCCAGCCGGCCGAAGAATTTCTGGCACGGTGATGACGTGGCCCACGCGACGGTGCCGAGGATGCCCGTGACTTTGCCCTGGTGCTTCATGCTGAGTTCCTGGCTGAAGGAGTAGTAGCACGGGAACAATCCCAGTGACGCCGCCGCCACCACGAGCAGGACACCGAGCAGCGCCCAACCGCGCGGCAGCACCGCCGCCAGGCCCGTCAGCGAAGTGAGCAGCGCACACACGCCGAAGACCGCCAGCCGCGAGCGGTGGACTTCCCAGCCTCGCTTCACGAGCCACAGCGCCGCCGCGCCGGCGGCGAGGCAGCCAACATCCGTGGAGATGTAATAGAGCGAGTTGAAGCGCAGCGCGTCCACCTCCAGATAGCCCTTGCCCTCGATGAGAAACTTCGGCAGCCACGCGCGGACGATCTGCCAGCAGACGTTGATCGCAGCCACCACGACCACCAGCGCCCAGAAACGCCGGTCAGTGAAGACGGAGAGAAAACTTTCCTCGCACTGCGCAGGAGCCGGAGAGAGGGGGCTCTGACTAGATTCCGACTTCTGACTCCCGACTTCCGGCTTCTCTCCACCGAAATCTCTTTCCTTCAACATCAAGAACCACGCCACCACCCACAGCACGCCAATGGCCCCGATCACGAGGAACGGCTGCCGCCACACGCCCGGCTCCGTGCGCCCGCCCAGCATGAACGTCATCACCAGCGGCGTCACCACGGCCCCGATGCTCGCGCCGCTTTGCAGCACGCTGTTGCCCAGCGTGCGCTCCTCGCGCGCGAGCAGGCGCTGCGTCGTCTTCAGCGCGCACGGCCAGTGGCCCGACTCGAAGAAGCCCAGCAGCGTGCGGCACATGAGCAATCCCCCGTAGCTCTCCACCAATCCGGTGAAGAAGCCCATCGCCGACCAGCCGAGCACGAGGGCCGGGTAGAGCCAGCGCACGCTCCACCGATCCGCCACGCAGCCCCACAGGAACGCGCCGACCGCGAACGCGTAACCGAACCACATCTCCACGTCGCCGTATTGCTCCTGCCTGAGCTTGAACTCCGTCGTGATGCGCGTCGCCACGTTCGGCAACGTCTGCCGGTCCATGTAGAGCAGCACCGAGGCGAAGAGCAGCAG
Organism: uncultured Klebsiella sp.; assembly: GCA_964478755.1. GTDB lineage: Bacteria > Verrucomicrobiota > Verrucomicrobiia > Limisphaerales > SXTU01 > SXTU01. The sequence continues at coordinate 33,926 of CAYZJP010000042.1, read as the reverse complement.
GCCGCAGACAAGCCACTTCCAATGCGCGGAGCGGGACGGGGCGGCGGAAGTCACGGAGAACGGACGGAGCGAAGCGGGAAGTGTTCAGTTGGCTCCGATGCCCGGACGCGCGCTCCGGGCCAACGGCGAAAAAGTGAATGCTGGACGCTGATTACGTTTCCTCCCGAGCTTACAGCGGCACCGCCCGATAAAAGCGCATGCCCGTGGCTGGCGCACTGGTGTCCACATACAGAAAGGGACTGCTCATCAGCGTGAGCGTGGTCAGCGGGGTCCAGACCGTAAGGCTGGGATTCGGATTTAGAAAGGTCGTGTATTCGATGCGGTATTGACAGCCGACGGATCCGGCAATGGTCAGCCCTGGATACAGGGCGATGTTCAAGCCCACCGAATCACACCCGATGGCGATGAACTCCGGCGACTGGTTGAAGAGGCTGGAGAAGGTCGAGCCGACATGGGCCGCCGTGAACTTCATCACGGTGGTGTTGCCGGCGTTCGCCACGAAGAGATTGCCCGCGCTGTCGAAGGCGATGCCCACAGGGTTCAGCAGGCCGTCAGCGGAGGTCGCGTAGTCGGCGAGCGCGTTGCCCGTGGTCAGGTCAAAGGTCTTGACCGTGCTGGTGATGTAGTTGGCGACGTAGAGAACGCCCGCCTTGATGGCCAGGCCGCGCGGAGCACTCAGGCCGCCTCCAACCGGGACAAAATCGCTGACGAAGTTTCCGGCGGAGTCGAACTTCTGGATCGTGTTGTTGTTATGGCTGGCGGCATAGATGTTGCCGCTGGCGTCAACGACCACGCCGAACGGCCCGTTCATGTTCGCGCTCGTGACGGGAAACGGCGCGAGGGGGACACCGGTGCTGCCATTGAGTTTCTGGAGCGTGCTGCTGGTATAATTGGCCACCAATAAATTGCCCGCGCCGTCGAAGACGATGCCATAGGGGCCATTCAAGCCGGCGCTGGAAAAGGCACTCGAACCGCCACCGCCCAGCGGGAACTTCACGATCGCATTGGCACCCGAGTTGGCCACGTAGAGGGAACCACCGCTAATGGCCAGGCCTTTGGGCAGGTTCAAGCCATTGGCGAAAGTGGTGGCCACGCCAGCGGTGTCAAACGACCGGATCGTCCCGTTGTTGTAGGAGACATATATTTTCTCCACGCACTCGCAGTGGGCCGGGCACTGAACGCGGATCATGTGATTGAGGGTGTCCGCCACATAGAGCCGGCCCGTGACGTCCACGGCCACGCCGGCGGGATTGTTGAAGCGCGCGGCGAGGCCCGTGCCATCGGCGGTGCCCGCGATTCCGACCGCCCCGGCCAGCGTGGTCACGGTGCCGCCGGGTGTGATTTTGCGGAGGATGTCGTTGCCTTGGTCGGTGACGTAAACATTTCCGGCGCTGTCCACCGCCACGCCCGTAGGCCCGCCAAACGGACTGATGGGGGCAAGTGTGCTGAACCGTGAGCCGCTCGCCAGACCGTCATTGAAGCCCGCTGTGAAGAGCGCGCCGGCGAGCGTGGTCACGAAACCGCCGGCGGTGATCTTGCGCACCAGAAAGTTGCCGCTGTCGGCGACATAGACATTCCCGCCCGCATCCACGGCGATGCCCCGGGGCGTGTTGAAGCGCGCGACGCTGTTCACGCCATCCACGTAGCCGCCCGCATTGGCAGCGCCGGCCAGCGTGGTGACGACGCCACCGGGAACGGTGATCGCGCGGATGGTCTGGTTGTTCTGGTCCGACACGTAGGCCATCGTGCCCGCGTTGTTCAACGCCACGCCGAAGGGATTGCGAAACTCCGCCGCGAGGCCCGTGCCATCGGCGGTGCCGGCGGTGCCGGAGCCGGCCAGCGTGCTCACGTTGCCGCCGGAGATCTGGCGGAGGCAGTGGTTGTTGTAATCCGCCACGTAAACGATCGTGCCCGCGGCGTTCACCGCCACGCCGGTGGGGCGGCTGAACTGCGCCGTGCCCGCCGGGCCATTGATGAAACCGGCGGTGCCGGGTGAACCGGCCAGCAGCGTCACGACCCCGGCGGCAGTGATCTTGCGGATGGTGTGGTTGAGCGTGTCCGCCACATAGGTGTTGCCGGCGCTGTCCACCGCCACGCCCCACGGCTGGTTGAACTGCGCGGCAATGCCCGTGCCATTGACACTGCCGCTGGAGCCGGCCAGACCGGCGAGGTTGGTGAAGCAATACGGCTCGTAAATCGAGGTGTCCGCTTGCGCTGTGCCGACACCAAGCCAGGCGAGCACCGCGACGACCAGTGTGAGGAGGAGCTTTTTCATAGAGAGATCTGCGATATACAATCCGACGTTTGGGACAACGGGAATGGTTGAGGTGAGTGGTGGGGAAGCGGCCTGTTTGCGATCAAGGATTCACCGGTCCGATCCGCCGGCTCTTTCCACAGGCTGTGCGGTATACTTCGTGAAGCAAATGCTCACCGAACCAAGTTCACGCGCATCTACAGGCCTTGAAAGTGACAGGCTATCTGAACGGGTCGCCGGACTATGACCGTTCCTGCCGAAATAGCCACAACTATCGGCAACCATCATGCGCTCCCCGCGCCTGCGGGACGTCGCTTCCATCACCCATCTTTCACGTGGCGGAGTGTCGTTACAGGCTCACCGCAGCCGCTTGAGATCACGCCAACGCTCACCCCTCCCAGCTCTTCCCATCCCACTTGAGCACGCGCTCGAGCATTGCCACCGCGCCGTCGGTGAAGACTTGGAAGAGGGCCTCGCCCTTCTCCGCCGTCGCAAAGCGCGGGTCGCCGATGTGGCCGGGCACGCTGCGGTCGCCCATGATCCAGCCGCGCGAGGCTGGCTCGAAGGGGTTGCCGAAGGGGACGGGCTTCACCTTCTTCAAGTCGCCCACGAGGTGCGGCGCGAGGCGCAGGACCATGCTGGTCTCCCATTCACACGCGTGGCCCATGCGGGTCTGCTTGATGCCGGGGTGCGCCTCGGCGGGATTCTTGAGCGCGAGGTTCCAATACGTCGCGAAGAGCAGCAGCAGGTCGCGGCGGGCGCGGTGTTTCTGGCGCAGCTCGAAGACGACCTGCTTGCCGGGCACGTCATTCCCGCCGTGGCCGTTGAGCATGACGATGCGGCGGAAGCCGTGCGCGATGAAGTTCTCGAACTGGTTCGCGAGCAGGTCCAGATACACGCGCGGCGCGGCGGACATCGTGCCGGGAAAATCCATGTGATGATCGGAGTGGCCGAGCCATTGCAGCGGGGCGATGAGGACGCGTTTGCCGAGGCGCGCTTCGATGCGGCGGACGATCTCGCCACACAACAAACTGTCGGTGAAGACGGGCATGTGGCGTCCGTGCTGTTCCAGCGCGGCGACGGGGAGGATGACGGGGGTGTCGCGGTCGAGCGCGGCGACTTCGGGCCACTTGAGATCGGTGAGTTGCATGGGTGCGGAGGCTAGGGAGATGAAGGCGGTGACGCAAGCGGCGGCTCGTGTTGGCGCGAAGGAGCGCGGCGTTCACGCCGCAGAGAGCCACGTGCAACCGAACAATCCCAACCTATCGCACGTCTCTGCGGCCTGAAGGCCGCGCTCCAACACACAGGACGCGGTGGCCGATCACGGAGAGGCTGTCGGGAACTCATCGCGATACTTCGCACGGCGTTGCGTGACGGTCTCGACGTAGCGGCGCGTGCCGGGGAAGGTCATTTGCGTGAGGAACTGCTGGCTGTTCGTCGCCGCCGCGCCGCCGTTCCAGCGCAGGACGTTGCCGCGTCCGGCGTTGTAATCGGCGAGCGCGTAGGGCACGGGGTCGTCGGTCTGCGGGTAGCGGCGGAGGAGCTTGGCGAGATACCACGCGCCGGCGAGGGTGTTCGAGCCGGGGTCGAGGATGTGCTCGTGTTGAAAACCCGCGATGCGCTCGGCCTCGGCCCATTCGCGGGCGGCCGGCTCGCGGATTTGCATGAGGCCGATCTCGCCCGCCTTGCCGCGCGCGTTTGGGTCGAACCAGCCTTCACGCCACACGACGGCCTTCACCAGCGCGCCGTCCACGCCGTAGCGCGCGGCGGCGGCGTGGATGACCGCGTCCTGGCTGTGCTCGCGCCGATGGACGTAGAGGAGCCAGCCGCCCATGACCGCGACGACGAGCAACACCAGCGCGGCAACCGGCAGCCACCTGCGCCGTGCACTTCCGCTGTTGCGTTCTTCGCTCGCCATGCGCGGCGATGCTAGCGCGGTCGCTGCGCGACGGGAGAAAAATCCCCTGGGCCGATCTGACACGGCGGCATATCGCAACCAACTTGCGCCGCAGCCGCCGTCCGCTATCGTCGTCGGTCAGACCCGCATGAAAGCCACCATCACACTGCTCGCCATCCTGTGGCCTTGCCCCGATTTGGTGGACAGGTGGTGGGTGAGTGTGTGAGCTGGGCAGCAAGCACATGAACGACACGACCGAGACCAAATACAAGCGGTATGACGAAGCCTTCAAACGCCAAGCGGTGGAGCACTGGCTGGTGAGTGGGAAGTCTGGCCGCCAGATCGCCGCGGAACTGGGGATCAACGAACAGAGCCTCAAAGGGTGGAGGCAGCGCTTCAAGCAAGGGCCGTCCAGCGTGGTCGCGCCCACACTGGACGCACTCCAAGCCGAGAACCGTCGGCTCCAGCGTGAACTGCGCCGGGCGCAGGAACAGCGGGACATTCTAAAAAAAACTTTGGGCATCCTCTCCGCACCGAACGAGAGTGTTTTGTGAGGATCAAGGCCATGCCGGCAGAGCATTCTCTCACCGATCTGTGCGCCGCGCTGGGCGTGTCCCGCAGCGGCTATCACGCCTGGGCGGTGCGGGAGCCGGGAGCGCGCGCCCAAGCCGATGCGGCGCTCTGGCCACTCATCGAACAAGCCTATGCGGAAAGCCGCCAGACCTACGGCAGTCCGCGCATCCGCCAATGGCTCGGGCGACACGGGCAGAAGTGCTCGCGCCATCGGGTGGCGCGGCTGATGCGCCGCCACCGGATGGCCAGCCAGACCAAACGGCGCTTCCGCGCATCCCTGACCGACAGCCAGCACGATCTACCCATCGCCCCCAACCGCCTGCGCGACACGCCGCCACCCGCCCGGCGCGACGCGGTGTGGATAGCTGACATCACCTACGTGGACACGGCCGAGGGCTGGCTCTACGTGGCCGGAGTCCTGGACCGGCACACCCGGCGGTGCGTGGGCTGGGCGATGGCGGACACGCTGGCCACCAGCCTGCCGCTGGGTGCGCTGGACATGGCGCTCAAGCATCGCAAGCCCTCAGCCGGGCTGGTGCATCATTCGGATCGTGGCGTGCAGTATGCCAGTGCCGCCTATCGGGAACGGCTGGCGGCGTTCGGCGTGCAGCCGAGCATGAGCCGCAAGGGCAACTGCTATGACAACGCAGCCATGGAAAGCTTCTGGAGCAGCTTGAAACGTGAACTGGTTCACCGCTGCCGCTTCGCCACGCGAGCGGAAGCACGGGCCGCCGTCTTCGAGTGGATTGAAATCTTTTACAACCGGGAGCGGCTCCACAGCGCCCTCGGCTACCAGTCACCTGTGGACTTCGAAACACAACTCAACTAGAAAGCCCACGCCTCGATGCACTCACCCACCACCTGTCCACCAAATCGGGGCAAGGCCAAGTCATCATCGTCCCGCGTCAACCGCCTGAACGGTGAGTGGGCGTGGACGCGCACCTCACCGGACGGGACTGGCAGCGCAACGTGGCACCGCCCCGCCTGCCTTCAGAGTCGTATCCCACAATGATGAGCGGCATGGGTCTAACTGTTATTTGACCTCCCACACCGCTTTCCCGCCCACCATCGTGAGCAGCACCTGCGTGCCGGCGATCTTCTCTTCCGGGCAGGTGAGGATGTCCGTGTCAATCACCGCGAAGTCCGCCAGCTTGCCCGGTTCGAGCGAGCCCGTCGTGTCCTCCTTGAAGAGGATCTTCGCGTTGTTGATCGTGTAGAAGCGCAGCGCCTGCTCGCGCGTGAGCGCCTCCTCGGGATGGAGCTGCCCCTCATGCCACTTCGCGCGGCGCGTGATGGCCGTCTGCATGCCGAGGAACGGATTGTAAGGATTCACGCTGCGCAGCGAGCCGATCTTCTGCATGTGATCCGAGCCGCCGCCCGCCACGCCGCCTGCGGCGAAGATGCTGCGCAACGGCTGGAAGTAGCGCAGCCGGTCGTAGCCGAACTGCTTCGTCAGCGTGCGGGCGTCGAGGTAGAGCCACGCGGGCTGGATGTCCACCACCACGCCGAGGCGCGCGGCAGTCTCGACGGCTTCCTTGCTCATGAAGTTGCAGTGCGTGATTGAGCCGCGCGTCTCGCGCACGGGCAATCCCTCCTTCGCGAGTTCATCGTAGCATTCGAGCAAGGTGTGCACCGCGCCGTCGCCGACCGAGTGCGCGGTGAACTGCAAGCCGCTCTCCACCGCCGCGCGCACCATCGGCTTGAGCCGCTCCTTGGGAATGAACAGCACGCCGCGATACTGCGGGTCGGTGATGGAGTAAATCTCGCTTACGCCCCACGGCTGCCGCATGTAAGCGCTGCCGGTGAGCATCCCGCCGTCGAGGAACATCTTGATGCCGATCACACGCAGCCAGTCGTCGCCATTCGTGTGAAGCGGGTGCCGCGCCACGGCATGGATGCTCTCGGTGATGGACTCCAGCTTGCCGAGGGAGCCGACGGCGTGGGAGCAGCTCACGCGCAACGGCAACGCGCCTTTGTCGCGCAATTTTCGGTAGCGCTCAATGTCCCCGGGGCCGGCGTTGCGGTCGCAGATGCTCGTGAGGCCCACAGAAGTGTAATCCCTGAACAGCGCGAGCAATCGCTCGTCACGCTCCGCCTCCGTCGCGCTGCGTGCGCCGGTGTTGCCGGTCTTGAAGTAGTTGCCCGCCGTGCGAAGGATTCCCGTCGGCTCGCCGTTCGCGTCCTTCTCGATCTTGCCGGGCACGCCGTCGGGGATTTGGTAGTCGCGATCAATCTTGTTGAGCCGGAGCGCGAGCGTGTTCACTGACGCGTCCGGCCCGGTGCGGAAGGCCACCGGGTGCTTCGGCGCGGCGGCATCCAGTTCCGCGCGCGTCGGGTAACGCTGTTCCTTGAGCCGCGTGATGAAGACCTGTTGCAGCACAATCCACTGACCCTCGGTCACGACGGTGGCGCGCGACTTGATGTAAGCGAGCACGTCGGCGATGGACTCCATCTCCGGCACCGGCTGGTCGAACTCATACATGCTCGCGCCGGACGGATGCGTGTGCGAATCCATCAGGCCGGGAATGACCGTGTGGCCTTTCGCGTCCATGACACGAGTGTTTGGACCAGCGAGCTTCCCGATGTCGGCGTTGCGGCCGACGGCGAGGATTTTGTCCCCGCGCACGGCGATGGCCTCGGCGAGCGAGAACTTCGCGTCCACGGTGACGACCTTGGCGTTGCGGAGAATCAAGTCGGCTGGCTCCGCAGCGTGGAGGAAAACTGACCCGGCCAGCAAAAATGCCGATGGCAGGGAGCGGGTGGATTGGCGTCGAAACAAACGGCTGAACATGGTTTTCATACTGGCGACATGGGCAAGCGGGCACAAATGGAATTTGCGAGACACGGCATCCTGCTTGCGGCGCTGCTGTTCTGTTCACTGCTCCCCGTCCGTGCCGCCACGCTCATCTACCGCACCGGCTTCGAGTCGTTCGAAGGCTACAGCACGAACTTCACCCTGAGCGGCCAGAACAACTGGGTTCACTTCGGCACCGGCGGCAACGGCCTGGTGACCGACTTCATCGCCGGCGCCGGCCAGTCGGCCTACATCGGCTTCGTGGCACCGGCCAGTGCGGATGAGTTCCTCAATGTTTGGCGGCCCGTGAATCTCGCGCCCGTCCCGACGAACCTGAGCGTCGTCACCTTCTCGGTCACGATGCTGGTGATTGATTCCAGCAACGGGCGGCGCGACGACTTCCGTTGGAGCATTTACAACACGAATGGCGCGCGGCTCTTCACGCTGGACTTCGACAATTCGACCACCGGCATCAACTACGTGCTGGACGACAGCGCGGGCTTTGTCGCGACCGGCTTTCAGTTCACGCGCGGCGCGGTGCATGAGCTGGCCGTCACGTTGAATTTCCCGCGCAACCGCTGGCAGGCCGCGCTCGACGGCACGGTGCTGACCGCGCCGCTGCCCATCACGACGACCAACGCCACGCTGAACCTCGGAGACATTGACGCGGTCTGGGCCATCCGCACGCCAGGCAGCGCGGGGAACAATTACCTCGTGTTCGACAACTATCAGATCAGCGGCGACGCGCGAATAATCGTGCCAACGCTGCTCTCCGCCGCGCGACAGTCCGACGGGCAACTGCGCCTCCAAGTGCAGGCCGAACAAGCAGCGCGCAACGCCATCGAAGTCTCGACGAACCTCACGCAGTGGGCGGCGGTGGTGACAAACAGCGCGCCAGACGGCGCATTCGACGTGCTCGATGGCGCACCGCTTACGCTGTCACGCCGCTTTTACCGCGTGCGATTGGCGGAGCCGTGATTGGTAGTGAACCACTGCTCGACAATTTCAATCGGCCCCGGGGCGCTCTTGACACTGCCCCCGGAGCGCCGGTCTCCGAACCGGCAGGTGTTGAATGCCACGCAGAAACGCGCCGATTCAGAGATCGGCGCTCCGCAATGCCAGCGGGGTCGGGGGCAGTGTCAAGCTGCGCCCTCGGCCCCGGACTGACCGGCGCGGCGCTTGACACCCCCCCTTCCTCCGCTAACCTCCGCGTTCCGCTTGAGGCGGAAACCGCGCGGTGAGCCGCGCTCGAAGCATTTTCAAACCGAGCTTTAGCCTATGAAACGCCAGTATCAGCCCTCGAAAATCCGCCGCGTGCGCCAGCACGGCTTCCGCGCCCGCATGGCCACCAAGGGTGGCCGGAAGGTCCTCGCCAACCGCCGCCGCGTGGGTCGCAAGAAGCTCACCCCGGTGTGATCCCATGTCCGCCAGCCCGTCCACGCGGCTGACACTCGGAGCCGGCCAGCGCTTCAAGCAGACGCGCGATTTCGTGCGGCTCAAGGCGCAGGGCCGCCGCCTTGCGCGCGGTTGCGTGCTCATGAACTGGGCGGAACTTCCCGCCACCGGACGTTCGCGGTTCGGAGTGGTCGCCGCCAAACGCATCGGCAACGCGGTGGTGCGCAGCCGGGCCAAGCGGCTGCTGCGTCAGGCGTTCCGGCTCCACCAGCACGAGTTGCGTGTGCCTTCCGAAATTGTCCTCGTGGCCCGCGATTCGATCGCGGGCAAGGCGTTTGCCGAGGTGGAACGTGATTATCTCACCGCGCTGAGGAGCGCGGGCCTGCTCAAGACTTGAACCGACGCCGCCCGGTGGCTGACCCGTGAACCTGGCCCAACACATCCTGCTCCTTGCGCTCCGGCTTTACCGCTGGTTCGTCTCGCCCGCGCTCACGCTGATCTTTGGCGCGGCGTGCCGCTTCGAGCCGACCTGTTCGGTCTATGCGATGGAGGCGGTGTGCCGACACGGAGCGATGCGCGGCGGCTGGCTCGCGCTGAAACGCGTCGCGCGTTGTCAGCCGTGGGGCGGCTCCGGCTGCGCCCCGGTCCCGGAGCCGGGGGGCCGGAACACCCCCCCGCCGCTCACCGCCCACTAGCTTTCCTTCATGGACCGCAAATCCGTCATCATCCTGCTTGTCTCCTTCCTGCTGATTATCGGCTGGTTCAAGATCGTGGAGATTGTGTATCCACCCCCGCCGCCGCGACCCGTGGTGCGCGGCACGAACGCGGTGACGCACGCGACGAATCAGGCCGGCACAAATGTCGCGCCAGTCCAGCCCGCGCCCGCCGCGCCCGGCTCGACGCAGTGGATCGCGCCGCAGGCCGAGGAGCAACTGCTCACACTCGAAACACCGGACGTGCGCTACACGTTCACCACGCACGGCGGCGGTCTGAAGCTCGCGGAGCTGAAGCGTTTCCCAAAAATTGTCGGCAACCGCAAAGTCAACGACCCCGCGCGTGTCGTGACGTTGAACACGAAGGCTCCCGTCGCGGCGATGACACTGCTGGGCGGCGACGCGGTCCAGGGCGACGGCCTGTTTGTGATCGCGAAAACGGAGCGCGGCGTGCGCGCGGAGAAACTTCTCCCCACCGGCCTGCGCATCGTGAAGGAGTTCACACCGGGCACGAACTACCTGATGCGCGTGGATGTCTGGCTGGAGAACACGAAGGGCGAGAGCATCGCCGTGCCGCCGCAGGAGTGGGTGATCGGCACCGCCACGCCGATCAATCCGCTCGACCAGGGCAAGCTGATGAAGGTGAGCTGGGCCGAGAACGGCAAGAGCAGCTCGGTGAGCGGGCCGTATTTTGACAACGCGACGCTCGGCTGCATCCCCGGCACGAAGCGCGCGGAGCACAAGGTCGAGGGCAAGCTCGCGTGGGCGGCGGCGCAAAACCAGTTCTTCACCATGGCCGCCGTGCCGAAGACACCCGCCGACCAGCTCGTCACGCGTCGCATTTCGTTGCCCGCGCACGACCCGGCGGATGTGCCGGCGGGAGACATCGCGCGGCCCAATCCGTTTGGATTCCAGAGCGCGTTCGTGTATCCGGGCCAGACGCTTTTTCCCGGCGGCACGAACGCGGTGCACCGGGAGTTCACGCTCTACATCGGGCCGAAGGAGTATCAGTTGCTCGCGCGCCTCGGGAAACAGATGGGCAACGAGCTGGACCTCATCATGGACTACGGCGGGTTCTTCGGCTTTTTCGCCAAGGCGCTGCTGCTCTCGATGAACGGCCTGCACGCGATTGGATTGAACTACGCGTGGTGCATCATCGCCATCACCGTCATCATCAAGGGACTGTTCTGGCCGCTCACCGCCATCTCCACGCGCTCGATGAAACGCATGTCCGAATTGCAACCGCAGATGAAGGCGATCCAGGACAAATACAAGGACGATCCCGCCAAGGGCCAGCAGAAGACCATGGAGTTCATGCGCGAGCAGAAGGTCAATCCCATGGCCGGCTGCCTTCCGATGCTCGTGCAATTCCCGGTCTTCATCGGCTTCTACACGATGCTTCAGAGCTGCATGGAACTGCGCGGCGAGGAATTCCTCTGGGCGCACGACCTTTCGCAGGAGGACACCATCGCCTTCCTGTTGGGCTACCCCATCAACCCGTTCCCCATCATCATGGCCGTGACGATGTTCTATCAGGCGCGCCTCACGCCACCTTCGCCGGGCATGGACCCGATGCAGCAGAAGATCATGAAATATATGCCCATGATGTTCGTGGTCATCCTCTACCGCTTCAGCGCCGCGCTGACGCTTTACTGGACCGTCCAGAATCTGCTAACCATCCTGCAAACAAAGCTCACGAAGCTCCACGCCGACAAGCAGGCCGCCGCCAACAACGGGACGCCCGCGAAGGCTGAGGCCGAAAAATCGAAGAAGAAGTAGCCAGCACAACCTCATTTTCCGCCATGTCCACCGAACCCAAAACCATCCTCGCCACGCTCCTCACCCACCTCGGCTTCACCGCCACCATCGAGGAGCGCAAACTCGACGACGGCGGCCTCTTCCTCGACGTGAAGACCGAGGAGTCGGGCCGTCTCATTGGCCGCGCCGGCCAGACCCTTGGCGACCTCCAATACCTCGCCAACCGCATCGTCTTCAACCTGAACCCCGACGCCCCGCGCATCACCGTGGACGTCGGCGGTTACCGCGCCGCCGCCAGCGACGCTCTCATCAAGAAGGCCAAGGAAGCCGCCGACAAGGTCCGCAAGTGGGGCGACATCGTCGAACTGGAGCCGATGAACGCCTACGACCGCCGCGTCGTGCATCAAGCCCTGCGCGAAGACCCGGACATCGAGACGCAGAGCGTCGAAGTCGAAGGCACGGACAAAAAGGCCATGCTGCTGCGGCCCAAGCGGAAGGCGTGACGATGCAGACCATGGATTTGCCGCGTGTTTTTGAGTTGCCCGACGAAGTCTCCGAGTGGGACGACAAGCTCTACTTCACCTTCCTGCAGGACCACCAGTTCGGCTACCAGGCCATCCTCGACGATCTCAAGGCGCGCGGTCAGGAGCAGACCGCCGAATACGCGCACTGGTTCGAGCAGTTCAAGACCGTCGAACGCTACCTCGCCCGCGACTTCAACCGCCGCTACCACCAAGGATAGACACTTGTTCGGTGCGGACTGGATCACGGCAAAGATCCAGGGGGTAACATTTTTCCAAGCGAGGCCACAGATGCGAACTGGCTGGACGCAGAACCGCGATTCGCTAGCCTTGCGCGCATCGGATGACCCGTGCTCCCTCCTACCACCCCGGCCGCGAGATCGCGCGTGGCGGGATGGGCGCGGTGCTGGACACGCAGGATGAGAAGTTCCAGCGCGCCGTCGCCATGAAGGTGATGCTCCGGGGCGGCAGCGAGGAAGGCCGGCGGCGGTTTCTGCAAGAGGCCCGGGTGCTCGGCCAGCTCGCGCATCCGAACATCGTGCCCGTCCACGACCTCGGCGTGGACGCGCAGGGCCGGCTCTTCTACACGATGAAACTGGTCAAGGGCGTCACCCTCCGCGCCGTGCTGGACGGGCTGCGGGCGGGCGACAAGGAAGCTGTGGCCAAGTATCCACTCGGACAACTGCTCACCATCTTCCAGAAGGTCTGTGACGCGATGGCCTTCGCGCACGCGCGCGGCGTGATTCACCGGGACTTGAAGCCGGACAACATCATGGTCGGCGAGTTCGGCGAGGTGCTCGTGATGGACTGGGGCTTGGCGAAGATTCTGCCCGACGGCACTACGGCCACCACCCTGTTGGTTGCTGAACCTGCGGGCGCGGTCGCGCAGACCGAGAGCACCGTCCCCGAACTTCAGCCAGCCGCAGACGACATCGCCACGCTCGCTCCCCGGGAAGCGGCTTTGACGGGCGACGCCACGTTGGACTCCGACGATGGCCGTGACCGGGACTCTCCCGGCCAAGTCGCGTTTCGTCCCGCCGCCCCGCCCACTCCGCTGGCCATGACCGACAGCCGCTCGGCGACCTTGGAAGGCTCCGTGATGGGCACGCCGCACTACATGTCACCTGAACAGGCGTCCGGGCAAATCAGCGAACTCGACGAGCGTTCCGACATTTTTTCGTTGGGCGGCATTCTCTACACGATTCTCACGCTGCGTCCGCCGGTCGAGGGGGCCTTCGTCCAAGTGCTGCTCGACAAAGTTCGCCATGGGAACATCACGCCGCCGAGCGCTCTCGCCGCTCTCAGCCGTCGGGAGTCCGGCACCGACGGCTTCGATTCGGACGACAAGTTCGCCTCAGCTCATCTTCCCGGCGGGCGCGTGCCGGAAGCCTTGTCCGCCGTCGCGATGAAGGCGCTCCAAGTGGACCCGGCGTGCCGTTACCAGAGCGTCGCCTACTTGCAAGCCGACCTCGCGGCGTATCAGGGCGGCTTCGCGACGAGCGCCGAGGACGCGGGCGCGCTCAAGCAGCTTCAGCTTCTCATTCTCCGCCACAAACTCCTCGCCACCGCCGTCGTCGCGCTGCTGCTGCTCACCGGCGGTTTCATCGCGCGCGTGATGGCCAGCGAACGCCGCGCCCGCGCGAGTGAACAGGACGCTTTGCGAAACGAGGCCAAGGCCCGCGCCAATCGCGAAAAGGACGAGGCCGCCCTCGCCCGCCTGCGCGACACCGCGCCGACGTTTCACGAACAAGCCCTCGCGCTGCTCAAGGAGAGTCAGCTCGAAGCCGCCCTCGAGAAAATCGGTTTCGCCGTGGACCTCATGGCCGCCGACGTCGAGTTCCGCCTCTTCCAGGCCAACTTGCTGCAAACCCTGATGCGCCTCGACGCTGCGAAATCCGCCTACGCCGCGGCGCTCCGCCTCGCGCCGACGAACGCGCTCGCGCAAACCAACCTCGCCTTCTGCGAGCACCTTGCCGCGCAAGTGCGCCGCGGCGAATGGCGCGGCAACACGCTCACCAATCTCCTCGCCACGCTGCGCAGCCAGGAGCGCCTCGACGAGGCGCAGTATCTGGACAGCTACCTCGGCGCGGAGCAGCGACTGTTGGTGGAGACGTGGACCGCGCGGTTGAAGGAGGCGAAGCTCGACCCCTCGACGATGAAGGTGAATGAAGGGCTGACTTTTGGACTACACATCACAAAATTTCGCGACGATAAAAGGGACATTGCGGCGCTGAAAGGTATGCCGTTGAGGTCCCTGAAAATCAGCGGCGCACAAGCCCTTCAGAGTCTCGATCCTCTTGCGGGGATGCCACTGGAACAACTGAGCGTGACAGGGGCAGCTTTCGATTCCATCGAACCGCTCAGGGGCCTCTCACTCGTCGAACTGGACCTCACTCAATGCAGATGGGCGGGCGACCTCCGTCCGCTCGCGGGGATGCCGCTGGTGAAATTGAACCTTCATTTATGCTCGCCCGTCCGCAGTCTCGACCCCCTGCGCGGCATGAAACTCCGCTGGCTCGACATCGCCTACACCTCCGTCACCAACCTCGCGCCGCTAAAGGAAATGCCACTCGAATACCTCGATGCGGGTTTTGCCAGGCAACTGCGGGACATTACTCCACTCGCCGGCCTGCCGCTTCGGCATCTCTACATCGTTGGCACCGCCAAGCCTGACCTCAGCCCGCTCGCTTCTTCCCGTGACCTCGAATGGGTGACTCTCCCGCGCGGTTGTGCCGGCATGGAGGCGGTGCGGAAGTTGCCGAAACTGCGCGGCATCACCTTCCTGACCCTCAATTCCCCAACGGCCAAAGGCTGGCTCACGCCCGAGGAATTTTGGAAAGCCTACGACGCCGAAAAGAAGCCGTAGCCCATGAGTCCGTCCCTCAACTTGATTGCTTACCGTCCCGGCCGCGAGATTGCGCGCGGCGGGATGGGCGCGGTGCTGGATACGCAGGACGAGAAGTTCCAGCGCGCCGTCGCCATGAAGGTGATGCTGCGGAACAGCAACGAGGAAGGCCGGCGTCGGTTTTTGCAAGAGGCTCGCGTGCTCGGCCAACTCGCGCATCCGAACATCGTGCCCGTCCACGACCTCGGCGTGGACGCGCAGGGCCGGCTCTTCTACACGATGAAACTGGTCAAGGGCGTCACCCTCCGCGCCGTGCTGGACGGGCTGCGGGCGGGCGACAAGGAAGCTGTGGCCAAGTATCCACTCGGACAACTGCTCACCATCTTCCAGAAGGTCTGTGACGCGATGGCCTTCGCGCACGCGCGCGGCGTGATTCACCGGGACTTGAAGCCGGACAACATCATGGTCGGCGAGTTCGGCGAGGTGCTCGTGATGGACTGGGGCCTCGCGAAGATTCTGCCGGACAGCACTGCTTCCACCGCGCTGCTCGCAGCAGAATCCTCGACGCTCGCTGCCCCGGCCCGCTGTCCCGCTCCCATCGCGTCGCCCGTGGCAGAGGACGTCACGCTCGTCCCGCTTGTCGCGAGCGACGCCGGCACGGCGACGCTTGAAGGTTCCGTGATGGGCACGCCGCATTTCATGGCTCCCGAGCAGGCGCGTGGTGCGATCAATGAACTCGATGCCCGCACGGACATCTTCGCCCTCGGTGGCGTGCTCTACATGATCCTCACGTTGGAAAAGCAGGCGGATGGGAAGGACGTCAAGGAAGTGCTGGCCAACGTCATTGCGGGCAGAATCAAGGCACCGAAGGAACGTGCGTCCGGCCCACTGCCACACTGCCCCGGCGGACGTGTGCCGGAAGCCTTGTCCGCCGTTGCGATGAAGGCGCTGCAAGTGGATCCCGCACGCCGCTACCGGAGTGTCGCCTACTTGCAGGCCGACCTCGCGGCGTATCAAAACGGTTTCGCGACGAGCGCCGAGGACGCGGGAGTTTTCAAGCAGCTTCAGCTCTTCATCCTGCGGCACAAAATCATCGCCGCGAGCACCGCGCTCGCCGTGCTGCTCACCGCAGGTTTCCTCGCAAAGGTGATGGCCAGCGAACGCCGCGCAATGTTCAACCACCACCGCGCTGCGACGAATGAAGCCGCCGCCGTCGCCAGCCAGCGCAGCACCGCCGCGACGCTCGTCCGCCTGCGCGACACCGCGCCGACGTTTCACGAACAAGCCCTCGCGCGCTTGAAGGATCAGCAACTGGAAGTGGCCCTGGAAAAAATCGCCCACGCCATCGAGCTGATTCCCACCGAGCCGAACTACCAACTGCTGCAGGCGAACCTCCTGCAAACCTTGCTGCGCCTGCCCGAGGCCAAAGCCGCCTACACCAACACACTCCACCTCGAGCCGACGAACGCGCTCGCCCGCGAAAACCTCGCGCTCTGCGATCAACTCAAATTCACCACGAACAACACCGGCCTCGAAGCGCGTTCGCTCACGAACCTCCTCACCACCTTGCGGCGACAGCAACGGCTCGATGAAGCGCTTTACCTCACCACGCAATCCGCCGCTGATCAGTCGGGTGGGCTACAGTTGTTGCAGACGTGGCGGGCACGACTGACAGCGACGGGAGTGAAGGCCGGCGATCTCTCCATTCAAAGCGACCAGAAGTTGACCCTCCGAACTTACAGTCTTACGGGAAACAATTTGGCTGTGTTAAAAGGCATGCCATTGAAACGACTGATGCTTTACGGAGGTCAGACCATTCGCAATCTCGCGCCGCTGACTGGTATGCCATTGGAAGAGTTATATCTTGATCGTGCTGATATCGACTCCATCGAGGCGCTGAGGGGGATGTCGTTGAGCAAGCTCGCGATTCGTTTCAGCCGGGTGAGCGATTTGCGCCCGCTCGCCGGCATGCCGCTGACCAACTTGGTGCTGCACGGGTGCGGGCAACTTGAGGACATTTCCCCGCTGGCAGGACTACCCCTGCGATCGCTCGATCTCGATAATGTGGCAGTGAAAGACCTGACGCCGCTCAAGGGGATGCGCATCGAATATCTCAGCTTGCGGTGCGATACGATCACGAACATCGCGGCCCTCGCGGGGATGCCGTTGCGAAGACTCGAGGTGAGTGTCTTTCGCGTGCCCGACTTGACTCCGCTGGCTGGCTTGCCCGTGCGGCAGCTCGTCCTGGGTGGAGCCGACTCTGTTTCACGCGACCTCAGCGTGCTGCGCACCTGTCGCCAGCTTGAGGCGTTGGAAACGGCCAATAACGCGCCTGATTGGACAGTGTTGCTCGACATCCCCACGCTGAAGACCGTAACGCGGAGTTATCCGCGCAAGCCCATGCCCCCCGCGCAGTTCATCGCCGAGCAAACCGGCCCCGGAAAGTAGCGAAGCCAAGTGGAGCTGGCATATGCGCAAGGCGGGGTGAAGACCGCAGCGTTTCTCGCCCGCTACTTCAACCGCCGCTACCATCAAGGCTAGCGGTCCCTACTCGCCGAACCCAATCCTCGTCAGCCACCAGATGCCGGCGATGAGTCCGATGCACACGAGCGACATCACCAGCGCGGTTTCGCAAAAGTAAGTCGAGCCGAGCATCGCCAGCCCGCCGACCATCGGCACCATGCGGCTCTGCTTTTTCCCGTAGATCGCGTAGCCGCTTCCCACAGCGCCCCACAGCATCGAGGCCCAGAGCGTGTCCACGTTCATCGCCGGCTTCCCAGCTCGCGCCAGCGCGGGCAGTCCACGCAATGATCGTTCACCATCCCGACGGCCTGCATCAGCGCGTAGCAGATCGTCGGGCCGACGAACTTGAACCCGCGCTTGAGCAACGCCTTGCTCATCGCCTCCGCCTCCGCCGTGCGCGGGGGAATGTCCTTCAAGCTGCGCCGCGCGTTCTGCATCGGCTGCCCGCCGACGAACGACCACAGAAACTTGTCGAAGCTGCCGAACTCCTCCCGCACCGCGAGGAACGCCCGCGCATTTGCGATGGCGGCCGCGACCTTCAGCCGGTTCCGCACGATGCCGGAATCCGCCAACAGCGCCGTCGCTTTCTTGGCATTGTAACGAGCGATCTTCCCCGCATCCCATTGGTCGAACGCCGCGCGGTAGCCCTCGCGCTTTTTGAGGATCGTCTCCCAGCTCAAGCCCGCCTGCGCGCCCTCGAGGTTGAGGAACTCGAACAGCACGCGGTCGTCATGCACCGGCACGCCCCACTCGCGGTCGTGATACGGGATGGACAGCTCCGTCCGTGCCCAGGCGCAGCGGCTCATGACTTCTTCGCCTGCTCGGCGAACTTCTTGAGCGCGGCGACCATCTGCTTCGCGTCCGCGTCGAACTCCAGTTCACCGAGCTTTTTCCCGTCCGGCGTGAGCACGATGAGCGTCGGATAGCCGTCCACCTTGAACTCCTTCGCCAGCGCTTCATTCGCGGCCTTGAGTTCCGGCGGCTGCTTCTTCTTGATCGGAAAGTCCACTTCCACGAGCACGACGTGTCGCTTCGCGTAGTCGCTGAACTCCTTCGTCGGGAAAACTTCCTTTTGCAGCCGGATGCACGGCGGGCAAAAGTCCGAGCCGGTGAAATCCAGCAGCACCAGCTTGCCCTCGGCCTTGGCCTGCGCCTTGGCCTTGGGCAAATCCGTGAGCCAAGTCAGTTCCGCAGCGGTGGCAATGGAGCAAAAGCAGGCGGCGGCTAGGAGTGCGGAGACGAAGACTTTCATACGGTCAGAGCCTACAGAGAACACTTCGCTTTCGCAAGCAACTGGGTCGCACGGTGGCGTCCTAATTAGCCGCTTGGCCGGTTCAGCGGCGTTTCTTGGCATCGGAAAAGATGCAGGCGCGGACTGGCTGTTTCGGCTCTGCGCGGTTCTGCACGACCAACACCCGCTCCGCAGGAGACGGTTGAATTTTCCGACGTGCCCGCGAATCATTCTTCCCACATTCATCCCATGAAACCGCGCACTTCCCCACTTGCCCGCCGTCGGTTTCTTCAAGCCACCGCCGCCAGCGCAGCAGCACTCGCCGCCAACGACGCGCACGGTCAGGAAAAATCCAAAGCCGCCTCCACTCCTCGCAGTTCACTCATCGCCCAAGAAAATGCCAAGCCCGGCAGTCTCGACTGGCAACTCACACGCGTGCGGCTCGACAAGAGCCTCGGCTTCCGCGCGCCCGCCATCGAGGGCTACTGCTCGCGCCAGAGCGCGAAGGCGGGCGAGACGCTGGACTTCATGGTCAGCACGAACCCGGACTCGAAGTTCCTCTTCGAGGTCTTCCGCACCGGCTACTACGGCGGACGCGGCGCGCGTTTGATGATGACCGAAGGCCCGATCCCCTGCACGAAGCAGCCTGACCCGATCATCGGCGAGAACCGGCTGCACGAGTGCAAGTGGCAGCCGGTCGTTTCAGTCAAGATTCCGACGGACTGGCCCAGCGGTGTTTATCTCGCGCGGCTCACGACGGTGCCGGACCGGGCGACAGAGCCTTACTGGCAAAGCTACATCGTCTTCATCGTCCGCGACGACCGGCCGGCGGACTTTCTCTTCCAGTGCAGCGACAACACCTGGCAGGCCTACAACCGCTGGCCCAACGACTACTCGCTCTACACCGATCCGCGCGGCGCGCACGCGCGCGGCGTGCAGGCGAGCTTCGACCGGCCTTACGGCAAGTATGCGCAAATCTTCGAGCATCCGCTCTCCATCGGCTCCGGCGAGTTTCTGCTGTGGGAATTCCCGCTTGCCTACTGGCTGGAGCAACACGGCTACGACGTGACCTATTGCTCGAACAGCGACTGCCTCGATGCCGCGAACATCACGCGCTGCAAAACTTTCCTCAGCGTCGGCCACGACGAGTATTGGGACACGCGGCAATACGACGCCGTTAAATCCGCCATCGCCTCGGGCACGAACGCGCTCTGGCTCTCCGGCAACTCGGTCTTCGGCGTCACGCCCTTCTCGCCGTCGTCGAGCGGCAAGGCGAAGCGCATCCTCACGCGCACCGGCATCTACGCCGGGCTGACGGACAAGGAGGTCGAGGAGGAAATCCGCGTCTTCACGAAAGAGTGGAAGCGCGACTCGCGCAACGAGAGCGACATCATCGGCGCGCGCAGCATCGTGCCGTTCAACGGAGGCGGCGACTGGGTCTGCACGAAGCCGGAGCACTGGATTTTCGAGGGCACGGGCATGAAGAAGGGCGACGCGATCCGTGGCCTCGTCGGCTGGGAACACCACGGTTCGCCCGCGAAGATTCCCGGCCTCGAAGTCGTCGCCGAGGGCACCGTTTGGCGCGGCGGCACCACGCCCGCGCACTGGACCGCGACGATTTTTCCCGGCCCGAAAGGCAACCTTGTCTTCAACGCGGCGACGATCTTCTGGGCGCAGGGATTGAGTTCGCCGCCTGGCCACATCCTCCCGTGGTCGCACTGGAGCCGCCCGCACGGTCCTGACGCCCGCGTGCAGCGTATCACGGAGAATGTGCTGAAGCGGGCGATCAGCTCAGGCGTGTAAAGGCGGTTAACCAGCCGCGCTGCAGCTCAAGCCGCCTGCGGCTTCACCGACGCAGTTCCCATCGAAGCCGAATCGGCCGCCGGCACGGTCTTGATGCCGCTCTTCCAATAGCGTTCCGGCAAACAGCCGAGGCCGATGAGCGTGAGCTGGCTGGCGTCGAAGATCATCAGCCACTTGAAGGCCGCGTCCATGAAACCGTAGCTGTGCAGGCCCACGCCGAGCATGTTCGTGCCGAACCAGCTCCACGCGGTGACGATGTTGCCGAAGAGCGCGAGCTTCATCAGGCCGCGCTCGCGCACCATGCCGCCCCAGCGGCAATGCAGGATGATGGCGTTCCACGCGACGATGAGCAGCGCGCCGTTCTCCTTCGGATCCCAGCCCCAGAAGCGGCCCCAGCTCTGGTCCGCCCAGATGCCGCCAAGAATGGTTCCGACGAAGCTGAACAGTGTGGCGAAGCAGACGATGCCATAGACCATGCGCGACAGCGTCTTCGCCGTGACTTCATCGAGCGTCGGAGTGAACACGCCACGCAGCACGTAGATCATCGCGAGGAAACCGGCGAGGAAGGTCGAGGCGTAGCCGATGGTGATGCACGTCACGTGCGTCGCGAGCCAGAAGTTCGTGTCCAGCACGGCGCGCATCATCTCCATCGTGTCGCCGGTCGAGGACGTGAGCGCGAGGTGGTGCGCGACGATGAGCGTGATAAAGCCGATGGCCGACGCGACGACGCTGCCGATGCCGTTGCGGAAGATGCGTTCGAGCACGACGCCCAGCACCGCCGCGCCCCAGCCGACGAAAATGGCGGAGGAATACAGGTTCGTCACCGGCGGCCGGCCTTCGAGGAACATGCGGAAGATCAGGCCGGCCGTGTGGACAACGAGCCCGAGCGTCACGAGCCGGAACGCGGCGCGGTTGAGGTTCTCGGACCAGTTCAGCCACGACGCGCAGGCGAGAATGAGCGCCACGACGTAGATCATCATGCTGCGATAGAACGGGAGGAACTGGTTGAAGAGGTGTTCCTGCCGGCCTTTCTTCAGCTCGGTGTCGAGCTTGCCGGTGAGCGAGGCGCGATACTCGTTCATTGCGCCGTTAAACTCGGCGGGCTTTCCATGAGCGTATGCGGTGGCGAGCGCGGCGTGCGCGTGGACCGACGCGGGGACTTCTCCTCCACGGATGCTGTCGCGCAACGCGGCTCCCATGCTGGCCCAGTCATTCTTGGACTGCCCGGACGCGGTGGGCGGGACGATGAAGAGCGACGCGACCTGCCCCTGCAACACGAACGGCTCGGCGAGACTGAGGAACTGCTCGAAGACCGCCTTGTCGTATTCCTGTCCCGCCTGCTGCGCGCGGAGGGCGCGGAAGCCGGCGGGAATCATCCGCTCGAACTTCACGAGATCACCGGAGAAGTCCGTGCCGCGCGCGCCGAGGATGCTGAGGTCCATGCGGTCGAGATTGCGTTCGTCGGCGAGCAACTGCATCGCCTCGGCGAGATTCTGCGGAGCGAGGCTGTTCTTGAGGCGGAGGTAGGACGTGAGCGCGTTGTGCAGGCTGGCGAAGGAGCGCTGATACGGCGTGCGCAGCTCGGCCTTCACCGCACCGATTTGGAGGAACTCCTTGCGCAGCTCGGCGAGGCGCGGCTTGAGGTCGTTGAAGCTGTAGTAGCGGAGGCCCGAGTTCTCCACGCCCTTGTCCTGCAGCTTGAGCTGGCCGATCAGTTCGGGGTGGTGAACGAGGAAGATGTAGCGAGTGTCAGCCAGTTCGGCCTTGCTGAAAGTTTCCAGAAGCCACTCGCCGGGGGAAAGTTTCTTGGGGTGTTTGCTGAACTGATACCACTTGCGCTCGCTCAATCCGCCCTTGGCCGCGATGTCCTCCCACCTGCCCCACGAGCCGTCGGCGGCGTTGCCTTCGAGCGGCACCGTCGTGTTGCCGCGGATGACGAGCAGGCTGTTGCGCGCGATGGAGTCGAAGGGCTGCACGCGGCCGTTGACGAGCGCGGGGAGCTTGGCCCACTCGCGGATTTGGAAGTCATCGGGCTTGTCGGCGCGCGGCTTGAGGGAGAAGGCGACTTCGAGGGCGAAGACGGCGAACAGGAGCCAGGGCCAGTGTTTTTTCATGGGAGAAATGGGTTGGCCGCGAGAGGGCGCAAAGAACACAAAGCGGGGAAAAGGGGGAAACGTTCAACTTCCAACTTCCAACGCTGAACATTCAACGAAGGCAGCGTGATGCTGCACGCCCCGGTTGGACGTTGAGCGTTGGAAGTTGAACGTTGAACGTTTGCTTTCATCACTTCACTTCTTTGCGACTTCTGCGTTCTTTCGCGGCTGATTCGCCTTCGCTTTCGCGTCGGTCGCGACGGCGGCGGCTGCCGGGGTCATCCGCTTGCGGGCGAAGCCGACCAAATGAATCATGAATTGGACGACCAAGCCGAGGCCGACCATCAGGCACGCGAAGTAGGGCGTGAGCCAGCTCGGGTTCTTCACGACTTGGAAAACGGAATACGGAGTCACTTTTTTGTGACTTGAGTCGCGCGCCATCATCTCGCGGGCGGTTTGCTCGTCCACCATCTGAAGCTGGTAGAAGGTCAGGCCCGCGTAGCGCAGCGGGTTGTTCATGTAGATTTCTGTCTCCCGGCTTTCGTTTTTCGCCGGATTATCAATGCGGACGCGGCTGCGGAAGTCCTTCGGCAAGTCCGTGCCGGGATAGCGGTCGTGGGTGAAGTTCAGCAGGGTGAGGCTGTAGGGCTTGTAATGCCGCTTGAGGCGCAGCGCGAGTTCCCACGTTTTGCCGCCGTGCTCGAAGGACTGCGGGGTGGAGCTTTGACTGGTCACGAGCCACGTCCCCTTGGATTCGGCCCCGGCCAGCACCTCCACCGTGGCGCTGGGGATGTTCCGCGATTCCATGTCCTGTGTCACCGGCAGCGGGAAGACCCACGCCTTCCGGCCGTAGCCGGCGGTGACGTCGGGCACAATGGCGACGGGCGGCCGGCTTCCTTCCGTCGCACTCTCGACCACGGAGTTCGGCCAATACTCTTTCACCTTTACCGTGAAGGGCAGTTGCGCGGCCTTGATTTCACCTTTCGCCGCGATGAGCGATTCCGGGATGGCGACGACTTCGTTCTCGTTTGCCAGCGAAGTGTTGATGAAGACCAGTTCGTTCGCGTGGAAGTCCTCGGAGTAGTTCTTCGTCTCGCCTTCCTCCAGGCGCATCGCGCTCTCGGTGGAAAGGACATCGGTGAAGAGCTGGCCCAGCAGCAGCAGGATGACGCCGAGGTGCGTCATGAAAATGCCGGACTTGCGCCAGGTCCACTGGAAGCGCGTGAAGTGCGCGACGGAGAGATTCGCGAGCAACGCGAGGCCGAGGGTGTAGCCGCCTGGCAGGACGAGCCACGGCAGCTTCACGTTGAAAGCGGTCACGCCGAGGACGAACCAGCTCTTGAAGAACCGGACCTGCGCGTTGTAGAGGCCCTCGTGGACCTGCGCGAGCGTGCCCACGAAGATGAGCAGCAGCCCGAACACGAGCAGGGCGACGGTGAGCTTCAGCGACGAGAGGAATTTGATGAGACGGTCGGACATGGGAAGAAAGCTGTGTCAGTTCCTGGCCGATTTGACGAACGCCACGAGCGCGTCCTTTTCCCTGGTGACGACGCTCTTGTCGCCCATCAGCTTGTAAAACCAGGTGCCATTGCCGGAGGGGACGACGAGCACAATCATGTCGGCGGGATTGCCCTCCTTCGTGTCGGTGCCGCTGAGTTCCACGATGCGCGCACCGGAGCCAAGCGCGGCGAAGGATTTTGCTTGTTGGTCCACTTCGCTTTCGGCGGCGGGCGCAAGACCGAGCTGGCCACGCCAACGGTCGAGATTCGCCTTCAACGCGCCGCCAGGGCCGCCGAGGAAGACAGCGGTGACTTCAGCGGCGGCCTTGCCTTCGCCGACCTTGTATTTCGCGGCCTGCATCGCGCCGGGAGCCAGCGCCTGCCAGTGCGCGGGCGCGGTCCACGCTGGCTTGCCACTCGCGGCAGTGGGCGCGGTTGAGGCCGTCGCGACCGGACGCTCGGACGCGGCGTCCGATTCCATGTGCAAGCTGAGGCCCTTGAGGAAGCCAATGAACGCGGGCTTTTGCTGCTCCACCAACGCTGGATCGCCGGTCATTTTGATGAACCACGACGTGCCCTCGGCCTTGTGCAGGACGACGATGATGCGGTTGGTGGAGGAGTCGCCCGCGCCCTTGGTGGCACCGGTGATGTCGAAGAGCTTGCCCTCCACGCCGGCAATCACGACGGGCTGGACGAGCGCGGGCAACTGTTCTTCCGCAAGCGGAGCAAGGCCGAGTTGCTCGCGCCAGAGATTTACGAACTGAAGGTCGCTCCCGCCCATGACGGGGAAGCCGATGGCGGCGACTTCGGCGCGCCTGCCATCAGAGCCGGCGATGGAAAACGTCGCGGCGCGCGAGCCGGAGGAGGGTTCTTCGCGCCAGCCAGCGGGGAGTTTGTCCCAGTGAACTTCGGGGCGGGCGACGGGAGCTTCAGCGTGCGAGGCCGGCGCCTGGCCGGGCATTTCCTTCGGGACGCGATAGACGGTGATCTCCTCCTTCTGGCAGCCGGAGAGAAACAGAGCGGCGGAAGCCAGCGCGACGAGCGCGGGCGCGTTTGGAGATGGCAAAACGTAACGTGTCACGAATCGTGTGAGTGTATCCGACGCGCGGGCGACTGCCAATCCCGGCGCGCGGCCAGAGTAAGACAGCGGCCTGAAAGGGGATGTTCAGGAAGAAATGCCGCAGGACCGCCCCAAGGCAGGCACCCCATCAGGGATAATGACCTCGATGTGATTTGTCCCGTGAACTCTCGCGGCCTTCCGGTTATGCTCGCGCGCGTGAACCTGCTCGAAGTCCGCAATCTCAAAGTCCACTTCCCGGTCAAGCACGGGGTCTTCAGCCGCGTCAACGCGTGGGTGAAGGCCGTGGATGACGTGAGCCTCACCGTCGCGCCGGGCGAGACCGTCGGCCTCGTTGGCGAGAGCGGCTGCGGCAAGACGACCTTGGGCCGCGCCATCATCCGGCTGCTGGAACCGACAGCGGGCAGCGTCGCCTTCGAGGGCGAAGACATCACGAAGCTCGAAGGCGCGGCGCTGCGTGAGCGCCGACGGCGGTTCCAGATGATTTTCCAGGATCCCGTCGGCTCGCTGAACCCGCGCATGACGGTCGGCCAGATCATCGGCGAAGCGCTGGACATCCACCACCTCGTTGCGGACGAGCAGACGCGCGAAGCGCGCATCGGGAAGTTGCTCAAGGACGTGGGCCTCGACCTCGCCCACGCGCAGCGTTACCCGCACGAGTTCAGCGGCGGCCAGCGGCAGCGCATCGGCATCGCCCGCGCGCTCGCAGTGGAGCCGAAGTTGATCGTGTGCGATGAGCCGGTCAGCGCGCTCGACGTGTCCGTGCAAGCGCAGATCATCAACCTGTTGCAGGATCTCCAGCGCGAGCACGGGTTGGCCTACCTCTTCATCGCGCACGACCTCGCGGTGGTCGAGCACATCAGCCACCGCGTCGTGGTGATGTATCTGGGCAAGGTCGTCGAGACCGCCGCATCGAAGGCACTCATCTCCACGCCGAAGCATCCCTACACACAGGCGCTGCTCTCCGCCGTGCCCGTGGTGGACCCGGACTCGAAGCGCCAGCGCATCGTCCTGCCCGGCGACGTGCCTTCGCCCATCAACCCGCCGGGCGGCTGTCCGTTCCATCCGCGCTGTCCGGTGGCCGAGGTGCGGTGCAAGACGGAAGTGCCGGCGTTGCACGAGGTGTCGGCGGGGCATTTCGCGGCGTGTCATCTGGCGAAGTGAGGTCTGCACGAAACGACACCGGCAGCTAGTTCCTCTACGCCGACGGCGCGCGGAAATCCGACTTGAACGCCAGCCTAGTCCAAGCCTCAATCAATTCCTGACAATGGAGCAAAGAGTTGTTCGTGCAAATTGTGTGAGCAACTCAGCGTCTTTTTGCAAACGAGATAGCAGGAGATATGCGCTCCGATTATCAATCCGGGCCACTGGTTTTCAGCCCGACAATAGGACGGGTTGCATCTTCTGACGCTCAACCTGCAAACCGCCCTCACACCCAATACCGGTAGTTCATGTCGGGGAAGAGGTTGTCCAGCCACTCGATGCGCGTGAGCCACGGCTCGTCCACGCGCGTGGTGGTGAGCATCTCGTGCAACGCGATGAAACGCAGGAGGTGGTCTTTCACCCGCTTGCGCGCGTAGTCGGGGCTGGTGCCGGTGCGCAGGATGAAGGGCCAGTCGCTGGACTGCGCGAGGAGGAGTTCGCGCGCGGCCTGGTTGAGTGCGCGGCGGGTGAGGCCGACGGCCTCCGGGTGTGCGCGGGCTAGCGCGGTCATGCGCTCCTGCGCGACGGTGAGGTGCGGGAGGATCCAGTCGTTGGTCTCGTTGAGCCAGAGTTTCCAGTAGCCTTCCTCGCCCCAGCTCGACGGGCTGGGCCGGACGATTTGCAATGTGGAGTTTTCCTTCAAGTAGTCGCTCGGGGTGACGAGCTTGAAATCCTGCTGGTCGTAGTGGGCCTTGCGCACGAAGAGGTCGAGGAAGTCCGGGCCTTCATACCACCAGTGGCCGAACAGCTCGGCGTCGTAGGGCGCGACGATGAGCGGCGCGCGGTCCATGATGTCGCCCAGCTTGCGGGCTTGCTCGCGGCGTGCGTTGAGGAAATGGCCGGCGTGCTCGTCTGCGGCCTTCAGCGCGAGGGCACGGTCATAGACTTCCTTCTCCGGCGTGAGGCCGGTGATGCGGCAATACTTGAGGCCGGTGAAGCCGCGCAGCTCCGGGCTGGGCAGGTAGGGGCGGACGTAATCGAAGTCGAGATCGAAGCCCACGTCGCGGTAGAAGTCGCGATAGCGCGGGTCGCCGGGGTAGCCCTCGTTGCGGCTCCAGACCTGGCGGGCGGATTCGAGGTCGCGCGCGAAGGCGGCGATGCCATTCGGCGTGAGCACGGGCGCGAAGACGCCGTAGCGCGGACGCGGCCGGGCGTGCAGCAGGCCGTGCGTGTCCATGATGAACCAGCGGATGTTCGCCTCCTGCAGCACGGCCTCGACGCCTTCGACGTAGGCGCATTCCGGCAGCCAGATGCCGCGCGGGTCGCAGCCGAAGCAACTCCGGTAGTGGTCGCGCGCGGTGAGGATTTGCGCGCGGACGGAGGGCGCGTGGTTCAACAGCGGCAGCAGCGCGTGCGTGGCGGCGGTGGTGATGATTTCGAGACGGCCTTGTTCCTGAAACTTGCGGAACGCGCCGACGAGGTTGCGCCCGTAGGCGAAGTAAGTCGCGCGCAGGCTGGTGAGCCGGTGGTGATACATCCAAGCGAGCTCGCGGAACTCGCGGTCCCAGTGCGTGCGATGGATTTCCTTGTCGGCCAGTTCGAGCAAGCCTTCGAGATGCCGCACGTAGCGGTCTTGCAGGAGCGGATCGAGCAGCATCGCGCAGAGTGTGGGCGAAAGTGTGAGCGTGAGGCGCGTCTCCATGCCGAGCGCGAGCCAGCCTTCCATCACTTGGATGAGCGGGAGGTAGGTCTCGGTGACGGCCTCGAACAGCCAGCTTTCCTCGAGGAAGCGGTCGTGCTCCGGGTGGCGCACAAACGGCAGGTGCGCGTGCAGCACGAGGGCGAGGCGGCTTTGCATGGCGGGGATTGAAGCGGAACCGGCGACGAGGGAAAAGTTTTTTAGGCCGAACGACGATGCGAGTTATTGCTGAAACAGATTCTTCACCGACGGCCGCGACAACACGACAAGCGTGAACACGCCCAGCACCGTGCCGAACGGCATGAGAACGCAGCCGACGCCGGCGACGACCTGACAGAAGACATAGCGCCGACGGCGAGAGAGATTGCGTCCGGCCAGCACGAACAGCACCGCGAGCGTCCAGCCGAGAAGAATGACCAAGCTCGCGGCGGCGATGAAAATCCACGCGACGAACTCCGGCGGCGGGCGGGGTTTGAAGGCTTCGGGCTTCAGCAGCATGAACACCCCAATGCCGAGATGGATGAACGGGAAGCAGGCAAACAGCGCCGTCATGCCACCGCCGACGTAGTGAAAAATCGCGAGCAGCCGCAGGTGTTCCGCATCTTGGTTCACGGGAGCGGCGGGTGGAGTGGGCGGGGCGTTCATGGAGTTGCGGACAGCTTGGCGGCGCGGAGGAACTTTGCAATTCGGATTGCGACTGCGAGGCGAAAACCATTTGCCAGCCGCGCGAGGCCGCGCCTACGCTGCGCGCCTATGTTTTCGCACGTCGTCATTTTTTGGACCGACTCCGCCAACCCGAAGGCCGCCGACGAGCTTATCGCGGGCGGACAGAAATATCTCGCGCCGATCCCCGGCGTGCTGCATTTCCACATGGGCAAGATGGTCGGCAGCCACCGACCGGTCGTGGATCAGACATATCAGGTCGCGTTGAACCTTGTCTTCCCCAACAAGCAGGCGCAGGACGATTATCAGGTGCATCCCGAGCACCTGAAGTTCGTGGATCACTGCAAGGCGCTCTGGAAGAAAGTCGTCGTTTACGACTTCGCCTGAGTGCTGGCTTCCAGCCAGCGCACCAACCATCCCGCCAGCGCGTCGGTGTCAGCGCATGTGTGGGCGCTTGTCGGTGTGCAGAAGGCGAACCCGCTCCCGTAAGCCGCGCCGTTGAGCACGCACGCATCCGTGCGGCATTCGTCCAGTTGTCCCCGCGCCTTCGCGAACGTTTCCGCGCGCGTGCCGGCCAGCTCGTATTTCCAACCGACGAGTCGCGCCTGCGGAAACCATTCGCGCAACTGCGGCAGGACTTTCGTCGCCGGTGCGAGCACGAGATTTAGCCGGCCTTCGCGCGAGGAAAACTTCGGCGAGTCGAGCGCCTCACCGCGCTCGTTGAGCACGCGCTCGACGCGGAAGTCGCACAGCGCCGCCGCGTGGAAGACGGCGTTCCAGGCGCCTTCACCCGCGAGGGATGAGAGCTTCGCCGCGAGGTCGTCGTTGGTGGAGAAGGTCAGCATGCGTTGCGCGTGCAGCGGGTCAGCACAGGTCGCCTGCTCTGCTTTGAGACAGGTGACTTTCCAGCCACGCGTGGTGAAGGCGTTGCTCAACGCGATGCCCAGCCGGCCCGTGGAGAAACTCGTGACGCGCCGCGCCTGGTCAATCGGCTCGTAGCCTGGCCCGCACGTCACCACGACTTTCATCGGTCGGAACGTGTAGCCGAAAGACGGACGCAAGTCGAAGCGGGAATTCTGCCGAATAATGGCTGGGTTGAGTGTGGGTGGTGGAGCCGACAGGGATCGAACCTGCGACCTTCTCATTGCGAACGAGACGCTCTACCAACTGAGCTACGACCCCAACAAATTCACCCAACTCTATTTACAGCGATTTTCGTTTGACTGGCCGCCATCCGTATGTAAATTCGTATGTAAGCTATGTCGAACGCAGCGAAAATCACCGATACCGCCCAACTCGTCAAGTTGTTTGACGGCGTGGTGAGCTTCCGCGACAAGGTTTCGCAAGGGCCTGTTAACACTAATGCAGGGCTTCGACGATCAGCACGAAGAGGCGGAAGCCCGCGAACATCACATCCAGCTTGTCGAAACGCGAGAACACTCGGCGGTAGCCTTTGAGCCGGCGGAACCGGCGCTCGATCTCGTTGCGGCGGCGATAGGCCACCCGGTCATACTCCCAAGGCCTTAATCGGTTGGGACCGGGCGGCACCACGGGAGCATAGCCCAATTCCCGCGCCAGTTGCAGGGTTTCATCCCCTTCGCAAGCCCGGTCCATGAGCAGCGGACAACCGGGCGGAGCTTGGCCCCCGGCCCGCAACAAGTCGCGTCCGCAGGGCGCGTCGCCAGCTTGTCCCGGTGACAACGCCAGACTCAGGGCGCGCCGAGCATCCGCGGCAACCAGATGAATCTTGGTGGTGCAGCCGCCGCGCGAGCGTCCGATGGCTTGCGGCCCGCTTTTTTTAACGCCCCCGTGCCGGCGGGATGCACCTTGACCGGGGTGCTGTCCAGGGCCACACACTCGATCCCGACCCTCAGGATTTGCTCCTGTTGCAGCCGGGTGAAGATCCGGTCCAACACCCCCGCCTTGCTCCAGCGGTTCATCCGCGTGTAGAGGGTGTGCCAGTTGCCGAAATGCGCCGGCAAACCCCGCCATTGGCAGCCGTGCTCGGCGACATACAGCAGGGCGTTGAGCAGCCGCAGGTTGGTGATGCTCACGTTGCCGCGCTGGCGTGGCAGACAGTCGGCGATGCGTTGACATTGGCTCTCGGTGAGTTCCATCCGTTCATTCTCCCTCTTCCAACGCCTTTTGTCCATTAGTGTTAACAGGCCCTAGCCCAAGCCGTCACGGACGCGCAGACGTTGCAGGAGGGGCTGTGGTATTGGGAGCAAAATGGCACTGATGAAACTGTCACCGCCGCGCGCGACCACCTGAACCCCGACCAGCAATGGTGCGTCCTCGCCAACGCCGTCGCCTTGGTGATGGCTGACGGCAAGTTCACTTCCGAGGAGCAGGAGTTTCTGGAAAACCTCCGCGCCGAGTGGCGCATCGCGCAGGCCGACTACGACCAGATTCTTCAGGTGCTCTATTGCAAGCACAACCTTGCGGTCTTCATGACGGCGGATGGCCAGGTCGCCGCCGAATCGCTGGAAGGCTTTTACGCCGCGCTGCTCGCGATGTGCCAGGCGGACGGTCAGCCTGATGAGCGGGAGCTGGCCACGATCCGCTCGCTCGCCGCCGGCGCGGATCCGGTCGAGGCCGCGCAGCGCACCTTGGACGCGGAGGGCGTGGACGGATTGCTGGCCCGGCTGCCGGAATTGCTGACGCCGGAACAAGGCTGCTGTCTCTACGCGAACCTCGTCGCGCTCGCCATGTCCGACGGCGCACTGCGCAGCCGCGAACAGGCCCTGCTCCAGCGCGTCTGCGGGACGCTGGGCATCCCCGAGGAGACGGCGGAACTGCTCTACGCGGTGCTCTTCCGAAAACACAATGTGGCGGTGTTGTCGGCGGGCTGAAAAAACGGAAAACCGCCGGCAGCTTTCGCCGGCGGCGGTTTCAAATCTCGCGTCCGAGTTCGTTGTTCCGCGTTAGTAGGCGGCCTGCACGCCCTTGATTGAGCGCTTGGGCATCCACGGCATGAGGCTGCGGAGACGCTCACCGGTCTTCTCGATCTGGTGCTGCTCGTCAGCGGCGAGCAGGGTGTTGTATTTCTTGTAGCCGCCCTTGTATTCATTGACCCAGTCTTTCGCGAACTTGCCCGACTGGATTTCCTTCAACGCCTTCTCCATCCGCTTCTTCACGGACGCGTCAATGATCTTCGGCCCGACGGTCACGTCGCCCCACTTGGCCGTCTCGCTGATGGAGAAGCGCATGCCGGCGATGCCTTTTTCGTTCATCAAATCCACGATGAGCTTCAGCTCGTGCAGGCACTCGAAGTAAGCCATCTCCGGCGAGTAACCCGCCTCGACGAGCACCTCGAAGCCGGCTTTCACCAGCGCGGTGCAACCGCCGCACAGCACCGTCTGCTCGCCGAACAGATCGGTCTCGGTCTCTTCCTTGAAGTTTGTCTCGATCACGCCGGCGCGCGTGCCGCCGATGCCCTTGGCCCAGGCGAGCGCGATCTTCTTCGCCGCGTTGCCGCCCTGATAAACCGCGATGAGCGACGGCACGCCTTTGCCCTCGGTGTATTGGCGGCGGACGATGTGGCCAGGGCCTTTCGGCGCGACCATGATGACGTTCACGTTTTTCGGCGGAACGACGGTCTTGAAGTGGATAGAGAAGCCGTGGCTGAAGAGGAGTGTCTTGCCCTTGCTCAAATTCGGCGCGATGTCCTTCAGGTAAGCCGCCGCCTGCTTGGTGTCCGGCAGCGCGACCATGATGACGTCCGCCTTCTTCACGGCCTCGGCGGTGGTGAGGACTTCAAAGCCCTTTTCTTTCGCGACAGGAATGGACTTGCTGCCCTCGTAGAGGCCGATGATGACGTTGAGGCCGCTGTCCTTGAGGTTCAGCGCGTGGGCGTGGCCCTGCGAGCCGAAGCCGAGGACGGCGAGGGTTTTGTTCTTGAGCACGCCGAGATCGGCGTCTTTGTCGGTGTAAACTTTAGCGGGCATATCGTGTGTGTTGTGTTGAACGGAATGACTAAAGTCGTTCGTTGGGGCGGCGGGTCATGGCGAAATAAATGACGTAGAACCAACTGAGAATCCCGTGGAGCATCGCCCACCTCACCGAGCGGTTGCGCGTCCAAGACGTAACGATCGCGAGCACGGTGCCGAAGCCGACACCTGTTTCAAAAACCTGACGTGTAGCCGGGGCGTCCATCCAGTTTATTTTCGCGGCAAGGCCACCTTGCCCGTGCGCGTGAGGTCGAGCACGCCGAAGGTCTGCATCAGCGTGAGGAACTTCTCCACCTTGCTCTCGTTGCCGGTGATCTCGATGGTGAGGCTCTTGGGCTGCACGTCCACGATCTTGGCGCGGAAGATGTCGGTGATCTGCATCACCTCGGCGCGGGTCTTCGAGTCCACGCTCACCTTCACCAGCACCAGCTCGCGGTCAATGTATTCGCCGTCGCGGAAATCAATGACCTTGAGCACCTCGACGAGCTTGTTGAGCTGCTTGACGATCTGCTCGAGCGTGGCGTCGTCGCCGCGCGTGACGATGGTCATGCGCGAGACGGTGGCATCCTGCGTGGGCGCGACGTTGAGCGAGTCAATGTTGTAGCCGCGCCCCGAGAAAAGGCCGGCCACGCGCGTGAGCACGCCGAACTTGTTTTCCACCAGCACTGAAATCGTGTGTCGCATACGGCAGGCGGCCTGACTTTTCGCCGCCAAAGGGCGCGCAATGTAGCAAGCACGCGGGGACGGTCAATCTTGCTTTTGGGGCGCGCCACTCACAGGTGTCAGCGCGTGGGGGCGCGGTCGCATGGTGATTTTTTCTGTTTGCCCGTCGCGGGCTTTGGGTCAACATCGCGCACCATGCAACGGCTACTGCTTCATCGTTCGCTCGTGGTCGCGCTGGCCGGCCTGGCCGGCGCGGTGCTCGCGGCGGATTACAAATTGAAGGACGGCACCACGATCTCCGGCGACGGGCTTTCCTACAGCGACAAGGGCGTGGTCATCAAGAGTCCCGACAAGGTGCTGCCCCGCATGGCGTGGACGAATTTCACACAGGAGGCCTTGAAGGAGTTCGCCAAGAACCCCAAGGCCCGACCGTTCGTCGAGACGCTCATTGACATGCCGGCCCCTGGCGATGCGGCCGGCGGTGCCGAGGTGAACGTGCCCGAATCCCCCGTCTCCAAACGCCCCCCCGCCAAATGGAGCGAGGTCAAGTCAAAGCCCGAATTGCCGGAGAATCCCGGCCTCATCGGCGGGATGTTCGGCACGGGCATCGGCTGGCTGAGTCTCTTCATGGTTTATGCGGCCACGATTTACGCCGGTTATGAGGTGTCCATCTACCGCCGCCGCCCGAAGAATCTGGTCATGGGTCTGGCCGCCATTCCGTTGTTCGGCGTTTTCTCCCCCATCGCCTTCCTCATCATGCCGAGCGTGAAAACCGAAGACGACCTCAAGCTCAACTCCGTCGAAACGGCCGCCCAACCAGGCAAGGAAAGG
>CAYZJP010000041.1:418-37374 GCA_964478755.1 uncultured Klebsiella sp. | reverse complement strand
CGGCACGGCGGCGGGGATGTTGATCTTCTGGCCAATCTTCAACTTCGTTGAGTCAACGCCGGGGTTCGCGGCCTCGATGGCCTTCACGCCGACGCCATACTTCTTGGCCATCGTGGAGAAGGAATCACCCTTCGCGACAACGTGCGTCTTCGCTTCGCCTGTCGGTGCAGGCGGCTCCGACGGCGGCGGCGTGACGGGCACGGCCGGAACGGCTGGCGGCGTGGCCACGGTCGGCGCAGGCGGCGTGGTCGGCAGCGGGGCAAGGCCCGGCACACCCGCTCCGGGCGGTGGCGTGCCACCGATGGGCGGCAACGTCCCCGGCGCAGGCGCGACCGGGGAGCCGAGGTCGGCGGGCGGCGTGATGGGCGGCAAGACCGGCTCGGGCGCGGGCTTCTTCGCCTCGGGCTTGGGCTCGGGTTTGCACCCGGCCATAAAAATGCCGGCGGCAAGCACCAAGTGAGCGCCAACAAAGATGGCGACGATGACAGGGAGGTTCGTTTTCCGTTTGGCTTTCTGCTCCAGGAGCGAGCCTTGCGGATTCAGCGGATTCGGAGTGCTCATGTTTTGTTGCGGTGATGCTATGTTGGCTGCGTTGTTCGGCTCACCGGAGCTGGCCATTCTCCGGCGAAATTGTTTGTTGGTTCGGCAAATTTCTTTTCGTTCGGACGTTCACGGACAAAATCATTCTCAAGCTGCTTTCAGCACGCCCCCATTCGTGGGGCTGTCGGCAATCACACCGCCATTACTTGTGCGCCGCAATTGCTCGACCGCTTGTCGAAACACTTCACCCCGGTGGCGGTAATCACGGAACAGGTCAAAGCTCGAACAAGCCGGAGAAAACAAAACCACGTCGCCAGGAGCCGCGTTTCTGGCCGCTTCGTTGACCGCTTCTAACAATGAATCCACGAGGGTGCAAGGGGTAAAGAGACTCCACGCCGCGCGGAGTTTTTCGCGCGTCTCGCCGAGCAGAAACGCGTGCTTGACGCGCTGCGCCAGAAGCGGTCCGAGATCATGGTAGTCGAGACCCTTGTCGCGACCGCCAGCGATGAGCAGCACGTTCGGCTCGCCGGGCTGCGACGCGGGCACTGTCTGCAGGGCCTTCGACACCGCATCGAGATTCGTGGCCTTCGAGTCGTTGACAAATTTCACGCCGTTGACTTCCGCGACAAGCTCGCAGCGGTGCGCGCCGGGCTTGAAACTCACAATCGCCTCGACCATTTGCTCCAGCGGCAAACGCAGCACGCGACCCACCGCGAGCGCGGCCATGACGTTCTCCGCGTTGTGCGGGCCGCGAAGATTCGTCTTGTCCAAATCAATCAGCGGACCGACCCAACCTTCCATGCCGCTGATGATGAGCGAGCGGTCGAGATGAATGTCCGCACGGCGGTTCTGCGCGCTGAACGTGATGAGCTTGGATGACACCTTCACGCCGAGCGTGCGCAGCATCGCCAGCGCCTCGGTCTGCACGATGGCCCAGTCGAACGGCTGCTGGTTCTCGAAGATGCGGGCTTTCGCACGCGCGTAGTCAGCCATCGTGTGATGGCGGTCGAGATGATCGGGCGTGATGTTCAGCAGCACGGCGACCGCAGGACGGAAGAAGCGGATCGTCTCCAACTGAAACGAACTGACTTCGAGCGTGAGGTGGTCGAGCTGCTTCGTCTCGTCGGCAATCAAGCAAAGCGGCTTGCCGATGTTCCCGGCCGCGAGCGTG
Source organism: uncultured Klebsiella sp. (assembly GCA_964478755.1). Classification (GTDB taxonomy): domain Bacteria; phylum Verrucomicrobiota; class Verrucomicrobiia; order Limisphaerales; family SXTU01; genus SXTU01. The sequence goes on along the minus strand of CAYZJP010000041.1, from coordinate 35,663 downwards.
CGCTTGTGGCAATGCGTGAGCACGTGCTCGATGAGTTCCGTCGTAGTCGTTTTGCCGTTCGTGCCGGTGACAGAGACGTTGAGGCAGACGGCTTGTTGCCAGCCGAGTTCCAGCTCACCGATGACGGGGATTTCGCGATGGCGCAGCTCCTTGACCAACAGCGAATCCATCGGCACGCCGGGGCTGGCCACCGCGAAATCAAACTGCCCGGCGGGCGGGAGCCGCAGGTCGAGTTCCACGCGCACGCCGAGGTCGCGCAACTCCTCCGCCTCGCGCCGCAGCGCGGGCGTGTCGGAGTTGTCCATCGCCGTCACGCGCGCACCGCGTGAGACGAGCAGGCGCGCCGCCGCCGCCCCGCTCAGGCCGAGGCCGACGACCAACACGTCTTTGTCTTGGAGCCGGAACATTTTCGTTAGCCGCGAAAGGGCACAAAGAGCACAAAGGAAGAGTTGCTTGCACCGCAGAGGCGGGACGGACGCAGAGCGACTTTGCCAATGCCTTCTCTGCGGATGTCCCGTCTCTGCGGTGTCATCTCGCCCTGCATTCTCTCTGTCTGCCCGATTCTCATTCCACTTTGTGTTCTCTGCGTTCTTTCGCGGCAAAATCTCACCGCAACTTCAACGTCGCCAACGCGAGCACCGCGCACAAGATGCACAGGATGTAAAACCGCGTGACGACTTGTGACTCATACCAGCCGAGTTTTTGAAAGTGATGGTGCAAGGGAGCCATGCGGAACACGCGCCGGCCTTCGCCATACTTGGCTCTCGTGTATTTGAACCAGCCGCGCTGAATCATCACGGAGACAATCTCCAGCACGAACACTCCGCCCGCAATGACGAGCACAAACGGCTGGTGAATCAACACCGCCATGATGCCCAGCACGCCGCCCAGCGCGAGCGAGCCCGTGTCGCCCATGAAAACCTCTGCTGGATGACAGTTGAACCAGAGGAAACCCAGACTCGCGCCAATCATCGCCGCGCAGAACACCGTAAGTTCGCCCGCGCCCGGCACATAGGGCACCAGCAGATAGCCGGAGATGACCGAGTTGCCCGCGATGTAAGTGAAGATGAGAAACACCGTCGTCACGATGAGCGTGCAGCCGATGGCCAGCCCGTCCAAACCGTCCGTGATGTTCACCGCGTTGCTGCTGCCGACGATGGCGCAGACCGTGATGAGTCCGCCCAGCCACGCCGCGTCCGTCAGCACCGCGCGCTTGAAGAACGGCACTTGAATCTCGGTGATGAGCTTGTGCGTCTCCGGCAGCAGCCAGAGTGTCCACGCGATAAAACTCGCCAGTCCAAACTGCACCGCGAGCTTCAAGTTCTCCGTCGCGCCCGCGCTCTTCTGCTCCGTGAGTTTTTTGTAATCGTCGTAAAAGCCGAGCGCCGCGAGCACGAGCAGTGACACCAGCGTCAGCACGATGAACTCGTTCCACTGCGCCCAGATCAGCGCGGTCAAATCCACCACCAGCACGATGAGGATGCCGCCCATGCCCGGCACGCCCTTCTTCGTGAAGACCTGCGTCGCCGTCGTGCCGGCCTCCTGTGCCTTGTCGAGATACTCCTGGCCAAACTTGAGTTCCTTGAGCCACTCGATGACCCGTGGCCCCAGCCACAGGCTCAACACAAGCGCCGAGATGGCCGCCCCCGCGCTGCGCACCGTGATGTAGCGGAACACCCGCAGGGCCGACAATGGATCGGCCCAGGCGGTTCCGGTTGCTTGCTCTTGGAGCCATTGGGTGAAATACAGAATCATCCGCTAGTCATGCCGGTGTTGCAGCGTGAAAAGTCCGTGCCGGTGGCGCATTTTTTCCCAACGGCAGAGCCGCACGAGAAAGCCAGGCGTCCGCATGTTTTCTTTCAACTCCCGCACCAGCTTCTTCGCCGTGCGCTGTTGTTGTCGGTCTATCTTCGCATTCATCGCTCGTCAGTTCATTTCCGGTTTGCAACCGCAGGCTTCGGCCTGTGTTTCCGTGTTCGCAACCTGAAGGCTGCGACTACGAAGCGCATCAGCGACCCGCTCCAGACGCGTCGAGCGCGAAGCCTTCAGCAGCACCACGTCGCCGGGCAGCAACTCGCGGCGCACCGTTTCGCCGGCGCCCGCGACCTCCGCGATCTCCGTGACCGCGCTCAAGCCAGCGGCCCGCGCCGCACCCGCGAGATGGCCCGCCATCTTGCCCACCGCGAAGAGCCGGTTCACACCCAGCTCCGCCGCCCGCCGCCCGACCTCGACGTGCGCCGCGACGCTGTGCGAGCCGAGTTCCGCCATGTCGCCCAGCACCGCCACGCGTCGGCCCACGCACGGCAGATCGTGCAGCGTCTGAAGCGCGGCGATCATCGAGTCCGCGTTTGCGTTGTAAGCGTCGTCGAGCACGCGCACGCCGTTCGCCTCCCAAAGTTGCAGGCGCATCTTTGGCGGGGTGCATCCCGCCAAAGCGCGCCTGACTTGCTCGCTGGTCAGACCGACCTCGGTTCCCACAGCCCCGGCGAGCAGAGCGTTCAAAACTTGGTGCCGGCCCAGCAGCCCGATGCGATACGCGCCGGAGAAGGCGTCGTGCGGACTGCGAACCTGAAATGTGACGCCGCGCTCATCGAACCGCACGTCACTCGCGCGCCAGTCGTTGCGCGGGCCAAAGCCCACACGCAGCACGCGCGCCTTCGTGCGTGCCGCGATGGAGTCCATCTCCGGGCAATCACCGTTCACAAAAAGAATTCCATCCGCCGGCAGCAACTCGGCAAGCGCGCCTTCTTCCTGCGCCACGCCGCTCACGTCGCCAAAAAATTCCAGGTGTTCACGGCCGATGCTGGTGATGACGCCGAAGCGCGGCTGGATGAGCTTCACGAGCGGCGCGAGTTCACCGGGGTGGTTGGTGCCGACTTCGAGCACCCCAGTGGCGTGCTGCTTCTCCAAACGCAGCAGCGTGTGCGGCACGCCGATGTCGTTGTTGAAGCTCGCCTCACTCCACAGCGCCGGCCCACGCTCGCGCAACACGGCGGCGATGAGTTCTTTCGTCGTCGTCTTCCCGTTCGAACCGCCAACGGCGATGACAGGAATGTCGAAGTCCCGCCGGTAGCGCGCGGCGAGTTGGGCGTAAGCCACCCGTGTGTTTGCAACCGCAACCCGTGCCGGCGACTTGCAGTCGCCGAGTTGCGTGCCGGAAGCCGAAGGCGGCGACTGCAAGTCGCCGGCACGGGATTTCTCAACCATCACGGCCGCGACGCCTTTCGCCGCGACCTCGGCGATGAATTTGTGCCCGTCAAATTTCTCGCCCGCGATGGCGATGAACAAATCGTCCGGTTGCACTTGCCGCGAGTCCGTGCAGACGCGCCGGACCAGCGTGTCCAGACTGCCGTGGAGAATTTCTCCAGCAGTCGCATCAGCGACGAATTTGAGCGGGCGCGGGTCCATTACGATTATTCGGCGAGCGAGCGATACGCCTCGGAGTTGGCCAGCCACGGCACGGTCACCGGGCGGCGGAAAAGCTGGCGCAGACCGGCGTCCGCGTTGAGCGCGACGGGCACGGCGTCGGCATCCGGGAAGATGGGCTGCGCGGGCGCGGCGGGCTGCGAACGCAGCGCGCTGACACGGCGGCACAGGTCCACGTTGCGGAGCGGGCGGGACGACTGCTGGTTGGTCTCGGTGGTGTTCATGGTGTGTGCTGATTGACCGACATCACGACTCGCGCGGCTCCCAGAGCAGCACGGCAAATTTGGACTTCTTCTTCGGATGCGCCGGTGCGGACGACACCGGCTCCACGCGGCTTTCATCGCCGGCGAAGACCTCGCGCACGACGTGCGGCAGGTTCTTCTGCAAGTGCGCCACGCGGGCCTGCACGTCCTCCTTGCGGAGCCGGCGCGGCTTCCAGGCCATTTCTTCTGTTGCGTTGCGGGCCATGCTTAAGCGGCTTTTGCCAAGTGCGGTGCGTTCCAGCCGAGCTCTTCCAAGGCTTCCTGCGCATGCACGCGATCATCAAATGGAACGACCGTGTCCTCAAATTCCTGGTAAGCTTCGTGTCCCTTGCCGGCGATGAGCACGGTGTCACCGGGTTGCGCGAGACGAAGCAACTGGCGGATCGCCAACGCGCGATCCAACTCCACAGCGAACTGGTCGGTGCGGATCGTGCGGAAGCCGGCCTCAATCTGCGCGGCGATGGACGCGGGTGATTCGCGGCGCGGATTGTCGCTGGTGATGATCGTATGATCGGCGAGCAGCGCGGCGACGTTGCCCATCTTCGCACGCTTCTCGGTGTCCCGCGCGCCGCCGCAGCCGAAGGCGAGAAGGACGCGGCCCGGCGTAATTTCACGCACGGTGCGGAGGACGTGCTGGAGCGCGTCGTCCGTGTGTGCGTAATCCACGAACACGCTGAAGGGCTGGCCAGCGGCGACGCGTTCCAAGCGGCCGGGCACCGGCGGCATGGTGCGCAGCGCAGTTTGAATCTTCGCGATGGGCACGCGCAGCGCGAGACTCGCGCCGATGGCGGCGAGGGCGTTGTAAATGTTGTGGCGACCGATAAGCGGCATCGTCACGGCGAAGCGGCCTGCGGGTGTCTCGGCGGTGAAGCTGGTTTCATCGTGGCCGAGCTGGAATTCCGTCGCGCGCAGCTTCGCCGCCTCGGCGAGGCCGTAGGTGAGCTGCACCTCGGCGCTGGTCTCGCGTGCGAGCCGGGAGCCGAACGAGTCGTCAATGTTCAGGATGGCCGCGCCAGGCTTTGTGCCGGCTTGGATCGAGGTGAAGAGCTGTTTCTTCGCCTCGTAGTAGCTCTCCATGTCGCCGTGGAAGTCGAGGTGGTCCTGCGTGAGGTTCGTGAAGATGCCGAGGTCGAACCCAACTCCGTGGACACGCTTCTGCGCGAGCGCGTGCGAGCTGACTTCCATCACGCACGCCTCGCAGCCGGCGCGGATCATCTGCGCCATGAACGCCTGAATCTCGGACGACTCCGGCGTGGTGCGCATCGCGGGCAGCACGCGGTCGCCAATCTCGTAGCGGATGGTTCCGAGCAGGCCGGCGTGGATGCCCGCCGCTTCGAGAATGTGCTTCACCATGAAGCTCACGGTGGTCTTGCCGTTCGTGCCCGTGACGCCAATGACCTTGAGCTTGCGGCTGGGATGGCCGTGGAAATTTGCCGCAGCAACCGCCAGCGCGACGCGGGCGTCGGTGACTTTCACCTTCGTCGCGCGACCGGAGGAAAAGCCGTTTCGCTCGCAGATGACGGCGGCGGCGCCGCGATCAATCGCGGTGCTGATGAAGTCGTGGCCGTCATGGTTTTCCCCCGGCACAGCGACGAAGACCATGCCCGGCGAAAGGCGGCGGGAATCAGCGGTTACTCCCGCCACCAGTCGCTCAAGCGGACCTTCCGAACGCAGCATCGGCAGGCCCTCGAGAAGTTCTTTCAGCAGCATGGGGTCAGGCGGTTGGTGGTTTCTCCCCGCCACGGCGGGTGGCAAGTTCGCTCGACAAACGCGTGAGTGCCTCGGCGGCCTTCAGCGTGCTCCTGCGCACCGCGGCGTGATTGCGCGGGGAGACGGAGAAGGGAACCCAGCTTTGCGCGAGGACGAGCGAGCGCGCAGGCGGGCGGCGAAGCGCACTCTGGTTGGAGAGCGTCACGGTCGTCGTCATTTGTTCTGAAGTGGTCACGGCGTCGGTTTCAGTTGGTGCGGCTCACAGTTTGCGGCGCCTGGGCGAGGCCGGTGACAGGTTCGCCCACGGCAGTTTCTGGGCGGATGTTCAAGTAGTTCGCCGAGCGCAGCGCGATGTTCTTGAAAGCCGGCGCGGCGACTTGTCCGCCGTAAAAACCTTTCGACTTCTCCGGCTCGTCCACGCACACGTAAATGAGCAGCTCCGGGTTGTCCGCCGGGAAGAAACCGATGAACGAGGAAAAGTATTTGTCGTGGCTGTAATCGCCGTTGACGATTTTCTGTGCGGTGCCGGTTTTGCCGGCTGCGGTGTAGTAACCGAGGCGCGCCTTCTCCGCCGTGCCATCGGTGGAGACGACGCGCTTGAGCGCCTCGACCACCTGCTTCGCGACTTCTGGTTTGAAGACCTGGCGGACCATTTGCGGATGGTTCTTCACCACCGCGTGGCCTTCGCCGTCTTCGAGGCGGTCCACGAGCAGCGGGCGCATGAGCTTGCCACCGTTCGCAATCGCGGCCATCGCCATCGCCATCTGCAAGGGGGTCGCGGCGGCGGAGTGGCCGATGGACACGCGCGAGCCGGTGATGCCGTCCCACTTTTTGACGGGAATCAACTGGCCGCGCGACTCGCCCGGCAGCATGACGCCCGTGCGCTCGCCGAAGCCGAAGGCGGTGAGATAATTGAACAACCCCTGGTCGCCGAGGCGCACACCGATTTTCGCCGAGCCGATGTTCGACGACTTCATCATCACTTCCTCGACCGAGAGGACGCCGTAACGCTCGTGGTCGTGGAGCGGTCTGCCCTTGTAATTCCAAGTGCCGCGCTCGCAATCAATCGGCTCGCCGAGTTGGGCCAAACCTTCGTTCAAGGCCGCGCCGATGGAGACGATTTTGAAGGTCGAGCCAGGCTCGTAGCTGTCCATCGTCATGCGGTTCTTGAGCGCGGCGATGGGGGACTTGCCCGGCTGGTTCGGGTCGTAGGTCGGGCGCGAACCCATCGCGAGGATTTCGCCGGTGCGCGGGCGCAGCACGATGCCGGAGACGCTGACGGGGTTGTATTTCGCAAAGATTTCCGCCAGCTCGGTTTCGAGAATGTGCTGCATCGCGGCGTCGAGCGTGAGCACGGCGTTGAGGCCGTCCTGCGCCTCGACCTCACGCTGCCGGTTCATCACCAGCTCGCCGCCTTTGCCGCCCATTTCCAATTCGCGCCAGCCGCCGACACCGTTCAGCTTCGCATTGAGCGCTCGCTCGAGGCCATCAAGACCAGCCGCCTCCGTGCGGACGACGCCGGTCGCCGTGTTCGTGCGCTGAACCGGCCCCATGAAGCCAAGCACATGCGCGGCGAGAGACTGGTTCGGATAAATGCGAATCTGGTCGTCAACGGGATCACAGTTGATGGCCTTGGCGCGCAGCTCGTGGTAAAAGGCGCGTTCCTTGCGCGGAAGTTTTTTCTCGTCCACGCCGAAAGTGAGCTTCGACATCGCAGCCGTGATTTGCGCCCACTGCTCGAGCGGCACCTTGTGTGCGAGCACGACGTGACGATTGGTGGCGACGACGAGCTGGTTGGTGATGACGACGTAGCTGTTGGAGAGAACCAGCGGCGAGTTGGTGGCGACGGTGTTGTAGTTGGTCGTGACGACGCCGTTGTGCAACGCGGTGAAGCGATTTGTGTGCAATACGCCGCGTGGAGCGAGCACGTATCCGTCCACGACGACGATGTTGCTGTTGGTGAGCAACTCGCCATCGAGTGACGCCACGGGATTGGTGTGAACGGTGATCTGCGGGAGGAGGCGCTTGTGCAATTCGGCCTCGGGGACTTGGAAAATCGTGGCGAGCGCGCGGGCCACTTCGGCCTGGCGGTCGCCGATGAGAACAGGGTCGGCGAAGACGGTCTTCACCGGGCGGCTGGTGGCGAGGAGATTGCCGCGCGCGTCGCGGATGTCGCCGCGGCGGGGTTCGAGGAGACGGGTCTGTTTGACTTGGGCAAGGGCCTTCGCTTTGAGCGCCTCGTGCTGCAAGACCTGCAAGTCCACGAGCCGGTAGCCAAGACCGCAGAAGGCGACGAGCAACAAAAATGCCATCAGCACCAGCCGTCGGTTTTGGAACGGCTGGAGCGTGACATCCTGCATTGTCACTCGCGCGGGCATCAGGCAGCGAAGCTCATCTCAAACTCTGACTCGTCGTCGTCGTGGCGGATGGTGGTGTTCATGGTGTGGTTTTGTTTCAGCGTTTGCGGGTGACCGGGGGCAAAGGTTTCGTGGCGTAGGCGAAATAGGTTTTGTCAGGCCGGAAAGCGACCGGCGTGAAGGTCGGAGGAGGAGCATTGCGCGGCGCGGCGCGCGTGACCTGGCCTTCGACGAGCGTGAGAATCTGGTCGGGCGTGGGCACAACGAGGCCGAGCTTGAGCTCCTTCACACGCGCGTCGAGATAGGGCAGCGATTGCAGCATCGCCATCTGCTGGCGGCGCATTTCGTTCTCGCGCTTGAGCGCGGCGAGTTTCTTCTCGAGCTTCTCCGTCTGCACGCCAAGCGAGTAAATTTGCCGCTTCTGCCAGACGAAGGTCACGCCGAGCGAGCCGATGAGCAGGCAGATGAAGAAGACTTTCACCACCGGCCCGAACCGGACGCCGCCGCCCGTGCTGTTCTTTCGATTCTTCGCCATAACCGCTGCCGTTAAACTTTTTCGAACACCCGGAGCTGCGCGCTGCGCGCCCTCGGGTTCGCCGCGACTTCCGCGTCGCCGGCGCAAATTGCCTTCCGCGTCACCACTCGCAGCACCCGCGCTCGCGGCTGCCGCAACTCCGGCACATCCACTTCGCCGGGCGCCACGTAGTCCCGCGCCTGCTCGCGTCCGAAGGCCTTCACCACGCGGTCCTCGAGCGAGTGAAACGTGATCACCGCGAGCCGCCCGCCGGACTTCAGCAGCCGCACCGCGCCCGTCAGCCCGCGCCGCAGCGAGCCGATCTCGTCGTTCACCGCGATGCGCAGCGCCTGGAAAACGCGCGTGGCCGGATGCGCCTTGCGCCCGTGTCGCGGAGAGATTCGTTCCATCAACTCCGCCAACTGCCGCGTCGTCTCAAACTGCCGCACCTGCCGGTCGCGCTCGATGGCCCGCGCCATCCGCCGCGAATCCGGCTCGTCACCGTATTCCCAAAAAATCTTCGCCAATTCTTCGGCGCTCGCGGAGTTGACCAGTTCCGCCGCCGTCAGCGCCTGCCGCGTGTCCATCCGCATGTCCAGCGGGCCATCCTGCTGAAAACTGAACCCGCGTTCCGCGCGATCCAGTTGCGGCGAACTCACGCCCAGATCCAACAGCACACCGTCGCAACTTCCCACCGGCACCCAGTCCGCCAGCTCTGCAAAATTCCCGCGCCGCAGTTCGAACCGGCCGGCAAACTCCGCCGCCAGCCGCACGCGCGTCGCCTCAAGGGCGTCGCCATCGCGATCGCAGCCAAAGAGCCATCCAGTCGGTGCGCTGGCCCGCAGCATCGCCGCCGCGTGCCCACCCGAACCCAACGTGCCGTCGGCGAACGTCCCGCCGGACTTCGGCCCGAGCGCGGTCAACACTTCCTCCACCATCACCGGATTGTGGATGAAGCTTGTCACGGTTCATGCGCCAGGTTACGCCGTCGCCAGTGGTTGCCGCGCCGCGAGCGGACCGCGCGGCACCCGCCGTCGCACCGCCGCTGCCCGCTCACCAAAAACCTTCGCCAGCCGAGCCGGCACTTTTAGTTTGCGCGCGACCGGACGCTTCACGGTGTCGCGCACGGAACGGAGCCGCGACGCCCAGCTCTTCCCGGCGGAGGGCGGCACAAAATTCGGGGCGGGCACAGGCACCATCGCCGTCTCCGCCTGCACTTCGAGCGACTCGTCGGTCTTGGGCTTGCGTCGCTTGATCGCGGGCTTCGCAAAAGGATTCTTCGGCAGGGTCGGATCGGGCGCGACCGTGCTGCGGATTTTGGGCCCGCCCGCTCGCATCGCCGGCTTGCTCTCCCCCGTGAACGGGTCGCGCTTGCGTCCGCGCACCGCCGAGACCGCCCGGCTCATCGCACCGGGCCGCGTGTTGAAGTTCGGCACGACCTCGCCCAGCGGAACCTTCGTGACCAGCTTGTTGGTCAGGCCCACAAGGCTCTTGCCGGTGTTGAGAAGTTTGAGCAGGCCCATGACTAAATCAGCTTGATGGCATCCGGCCGCGCCACTTCGTCGGCGGTCTGGGTGTCCGCGTAAAAATCCGGGTTCCAAATCTGGAAGCGGTCGAACAGGCCGACCAAAATCACCTTCTTGCCAATGTTCGCTTTCGACGCCAGCTTCTCCGGCAGACAGATGCGTCCCGCCGAGTCCAGTGCCAGGTCGTCGCAATCCGCGCCCAGCAGGCGACGGAGCGTCTCCGCCTTCGGGTCGCTGAAGGACATGGCCTCCATTTTCTCCTCCAGCTTTCGCGCCGTCGCGGGCGGCAGCACGAGCAGACACGGATGCCGCTGGCCGTCAGCCTTCCAGACATGGACCGACAACGCCGTCTCCTCGGCCGGACGCCACTTCGCCGGGATTTGCACCCGCCGCTTGTCGTCCACGCCAAAGTCGTATTCACCCTTGAAGGTGATGCGAGCAATGCCAGTGGTTGAAGACATAAACCGAACTGTGGAACCGCTAGACCAACCGAAATCCACATCGTCCCACAGCGACCCATTTTTATCCTCTTTGACCCACAACGGTCAACAGGTAACACACAGATTGTTTTCGATTTGTCTCTACTAGTTGATTTTAAACTAGTTACGACGAATAAAAAACTGATGGAAAGTGATGGTGGCATGGTTTCAACTCTTCGGCACTGGTGCAGAAAGTATGAAAATGTTAGTTTTTCAGCGTTACTTTAACGAATACTGGTTGCGAATATGCCATGCCTATTGATTTGCGCGCCTCGGTTCCGCCTGTTTCGTCCGTCACAAATCTCCCCCACTCCCGCCCCACTTTCACGTGCGAACGGCTGATTTCGACTTCTCGCTGCCCCCGGAACTTGTCGCACAATCGCCCGCCCCCGCGCGCGACGGCTCACGCCTGCTGGTTCTGAACCGGAAGGATCAACGCGTCGAACATCGCCAGTTTCGGGACGTGCTCGACTATTTCCGCGCGGGTGATGTTCTCGTGTTGAACAACTCCCGCGTTATCCGCGCGCGGTTGCGTGGCCACAAACCTGCAAGCGGCGGACAAGTCGAGTTGCTGCTCGTGGAGAAAGTTGCGCTGAACAAGTGGTGGACGATCCTGCGCCCCGGCAAACGCGTCCGTGCGGGAACGGAAATTCAACTGCTGACGAATGCGGGCAGCGCGTCACCCGTGCGCGCCGTCGTGTCGGAGAAAAATGCCGAAGGCCACTGCTGCGTGCGCTTCACCGGCACTTCAAACATTTTCGACGAACTCGAAACGCACGGCGAGATTCCGCTGCCGCCCTACATTGAGCGCGCCGTAGGAACCGACGACGAGGCGCGCTATCAAACCGTCTTCGCGCAACCCGCCGGTTCCGTTGCCGCGCCGACAGCGGGACTGCATTTCACGCCGCAACTGCTCGACGAACTCCGCGCGCGTGCTGTGCAAATTCACTTCGTCACCCTGCACGTCGGCCTCGGCACGTTCGCGCCCGTGAAGGCAGATGATCTCGCTGAACACGTCATGCACGAGGAACGCTTCGAATTGCCCGCCGACACCGCCGACGCAGTGAACGCCGCGAAACGCGAGGGCCGCCGCATCATCGCCGTAGGCACCACGACGGTGCGCGTGCTCGAAAGCGCCGCCGCGCTCTCAACTCTCAACACTCAACTCTCAACTTTGCGCAGCCGCACGCGCATCTTCATCCATCCACCGTTCCAATTCCGCGTCGTGGACGCCTTGCTCACCAACTTTCACTTGCCGCAATCCACGTTGCTCATGCTTGTGAGCGCTTTCACCTCGCCCGGCGAGTTGCGCGGGCGCGAACTCATCCTCGCCGCCTACGCCGAGGCCGTGCGTGAGCGCTACCGCTTCTTCAGCTACGGCGACGCGATGCTGATCCTGTGAAAGCGAAACGTAAAACGGCAAGCGAACAACGCCCCTTCGTCCTCGTGAACATGGCGATGTCTGCCGACGGCAAGATTGCCACTGCCAATCGCGCCGTCTCCACCTTCAGCAGCGCGCGTGATCACCAGCATCTCTACGAACTCCGCGCCACTGCCGACGCCGTGATGTGTGGTGCGCGCACGGTGGACTTGAACAACTACACGCTCGGTCTCGGCGCGGAACGCTTCCGCAAACTCCGCCTGCAACGCGGCCTCGCGGAATTTCATCTGCGCGTCATTGTGTCCGGCTCTGGCACCCTGAATCCAAACGCCTCCATCTTCCGAAAGCGCTTCTCGCCCATCCTCGTGCTCACCAGCGAACGCGCTCCGGCAGCCGCGTTGAAAAAACTTCGCGCCGCCGCTGACGAAGTGAAGGTCATAGGCGAAACCGAAGTGGATTTCCCCGCCGCGCTGCGATGGCTGCATCGCAAATGGAATGTGAAGCGCCTGCTCTGCGAAGGCGGCGGTGAACTAAATGACGCTCTCTTTCGCGCCGGACTGGTGGATGAACTCCACCTCACGATTTGCCCGCGCGTCATCGGCGGGAAACACGCGCCCACCATCGCGGACGGACTCGGCTTCGCGCGGCTCAACGACGCTTTTCAACTCAAGCTCACCTCGACCAAGCGTGTCGGCGACGAGTTGTTTTGCGTTTTCACGCGCCGCGCGTGATGTGCTCGCGGACCACCCGCACGAACTCCTCCTGCCCGGTGTCAAAGAAGTGTCCGGCGCCAGTGATGGGCGCGTAAGCCACCGACACGCCCGGAATGCACGGCCTCGCCGCCAGTTCCTTCACCACCGCTTCCGGCACGAGCTGGTCCGCCGTGCCATGCACGATCAAACCCGGCGTCCGCCACTCGCTGATGAAACTGAAATCCAAATTATTCGCCGGCGGCGCGACCGCCACGAAGCCATCGCCGCTCCCGCGTGCCGGCGATTTGTAATCGCCGCCTTCGCGCGCGAGCAACTGCAACGCAATCCACGCGCCGAAGGAAAAGCCCGCGACCCACTTCGCCTTCGCCTGCGGACACTCCGCACGCAACCAAGCCCACGCCGCCTGTGCATCCGCGAGTTCGCCGGGGCCGCTGGTGAACTCCCCCGCGCTGCGGCCCACGCCGCGGAAGTTGAAGCGCAGCACGCTGAAGCCCGCGTCCTGAAACGTGGTGAACAGCGAATACACCACCAGCGTGTTCATCGTGCCGCCGAATTTTGGATTCGGATGCAGCACGAGCGCGACGGGCGCGTCCGGCTGTGCGGCGCGATGGAAGCGCCCTTCCAGCGAACCGGCCGGGCCGGCGATGGTGACGGATGGCATGGGCAAATCCTAGCGCGTGTGCCGTGCAAAATCATTCTTAACAAAACAGTTGACTTCGGGCCATCGCTCTGTGTGAATCGCGCCCATCAAGCGATGAAGGAATTGAGGACAACCTTTAGCCACTCGGCACTCGGCACTCGGCACTCGGCACTCCATTAGCACGCGGCCCCGTGCCGGCGACTTGCAGTCGCCGCCCGCCCACTCCCAGCGTAGGAGACGAGGTAACGAGTCTCACTCCTCCCCAGCCTGCGGCAGCCAGCCTCCCGGATTCAGTCAGAGACTCCTCACGTCGTCACCTACCTGCGCTGGTAGGGCGGGCAGTCCTCTGCCCGCCGAAACGTCCCTGCACCCAGAACGGCGCGCACGGAGTGACGCGCCCTACCCGTTCCGGGACACCCCGCCCGGCTTCCGACGCACCCCGGCTCCTTCCCGGCACACGCCGGGAAATCCCAGCGGCACCGCTGAAGCTTCTCGCCGCGCCTCGGACGCCTTCCGGGCCTCGCCGGAACCAATCCGGCGCACATCTGGCTCGTTCCGGCGCACGCCGGAACCTTCCAGATGTGCCCCGGAACCCGCCCGGCGCACCGTTTTCCCCATCCCCCATCTCCCATCTCCTATCTCCCTAACAATTTAATCATCAACTAAATACACCTATGGCCAAAGACGACTTCATGCCCAAGGACAAACCCGGCTACCTCGGCTGGCACGACACCTTCAAATCCGGCGTCACCGAGCTGGGGACCGAACTCGGGGCCACCACCGACGAGATCACCGCCGTGGGCACCCGCAACACCGAGTTGCACGCCAAGCGCACCAACACCGAAGCCAAGGCTGCCGCCGCCAAACAGGCCACCGGCGAGGAGGACGCCGTCATCAAGATCGCCCAGGCCGCCGACCGCGCCCTCGCCAAGAAGTTCAAGCTCTCCACCAGCTACACGGAGGCCAAGGGCAAACGCCTCGGCATCGAAGGTGTGGACAGCACCACCATCCTGACCGAGCCAACCCTCAAGGGCGAAGCCAAGGCCAATGGCCGCGTGGAACTGGATTTCCCCAAGGGCAAATCCAAGGGCGTGAACATTTACAGCAAGCGCGGCGCGGAGACGACCTACACCTATCTCGCCCGCGACACCGAGGCCCCTTACGTGGACACCCGCCCGCTGCTGGTGCCCGGCCAGCCCGAGCAGCGCACCTTCCGCGCCCTCTACGTCGGCTCCGGCGACGAGGAAGTGGGCGAACCGGGCAACGAACTCACCATCACAGCACGGCCTTGAACCAAACCAACATCAACTCCATGAAAACACTCCGCATCTTGCTTCTCCTGTCTTTTGTCGCCGTCGGCCTGCACCCCGCGTCTGCTCAGAGCGATCCTCCCTTTGAAGGCCTACGCTTCAAAAAGTTTAGTGCCGGCGGCGGGGCTGGCATCCAAGATTACGTTGGCACGTTCACCTACAACTACATCTTTGGCTCGAACGCCACGCTAACTGTGACGCTGGATAAACGGGCTTGGGAAGTTGTTATGCCGGGCACAACTGACGGGAGCATCACATACGGGACAAACCAATGGGCGCTTTTAGCCGACGGCACCATCGGCGGCCTGACGCTCACCAACTGGGTTCGAGTTTTCACAAACGGGACAACTTCGACTTTGCCGAATACTTGGGACGGTTACTCGCTCCAGCCCATCGCAAATCAAATGGCCAAAGGAACCATCACGAACGCGAACCTCACCGGGGCGGATTTTAAACTCGACTTGGTCATTGCCGGCGAGTCTGGCTCCACCAATGATGTCGTTGTGATGTTCACCGTCTCCGCCACCGACGCCGACACCGGCCTGGCCATCCCGGACGCGGACATCACATGCCCGGCGGCGGGGTCACCAACGGGGTTGCCTGGGCCAAGTTCGCGGACAACACCACGAACGGCGCGACGCCCGACATCACAGCTCACGATAACTGGACGGCGTCCGCTGGTGCCGCGATTCTCAGAGCCGAAATTCACGTGGCTGAAACGGCTTACTTTGCCAACACGCCTTACCCCAATACCTACACGACCGTTGCCATGCCCAACCACATCAACGACCAAACCAACACTACGGTGGTGGGCAAGAAAATGGTGTTCACGGCGAAGCCAGACGGGGCAGACTCCTACGAATGGGGCGTCGGCGGTTCCACCGTCTCGAACTTTGTGGTCACGGCCACCAATGGCGGTCCCGTGTTTGATTTCCCCAAGACGAATCAGACCCTCACCTTCGCTTGGTGGAAGCCCGGCACCAACGTGGTCACGCTCAAGGTCAAAATCGGCGGACAGGAGATGAACCGCACCTGCACCTTCATCGTCGTGGACCCGCCTATCTCGGTCACGACCGAAGCTGGGAACATTGCCCTGGATAACAACTATCCAAATTTTACAGGGGAGAGTCTGCATTTCGGGGTGCGCGGCGACAATCCCGGAGTTAAGTTCACACACAACCATTCGGTATTCTCACCAGGAAACTTTCAATGGGTCCAAATCGTGAACTCCAGTGTGAGCAAACTTAAAAAGCAGAGTGGAAGCAACTGGAAATTAACTGCCTCTGGGCTCGATGGCGAGTATCCGCTTAGCACAGACAACAAAGTCACAGACTCGCCAGTGATAACCGGGTGGGACGATGAAGCCCAACAGGGAGAATCTTTAGGGGCATACTACACTGAGGTTTCGGCAGACGACAGTTTTACCATGTTCCTCATGTATAAGCCTGAGCGAAACGACGTGTGGGTGCCATTCAAGCAGGTTGATTGGACTTGGAACGCGCGCGCAGTGAATGGCACCGATGGGTGGACTTTTCCGCTAGCGCCAACCAGCAATGTGCCTGCTGCCGTCCGCGCCACTGGTTGGCCAAGCTGGAACAAAATAGCGCAGGATTCCACCTGGGAACCGATTAGGCCATGATGCTACAGGAAAATCGGTGCGAGGGCACAGAAGGTCTTCTTAGAGTGGGAAGACGTCTCCACTTTTGGCTCCTAGCAGGGCTGTTGGCTGCTGGCTGTCTTACTCCGGCAGCTGCCATCACAGTGAGATTAGCGCTTCCTTGGTTGTCAACCTCCAAACTTGGGCAGCATGGCGCTTGGCCCGTCGGCAATGAATATTGGGGGCTTGAATCCGGTGGGTTCAGTTTGTGCGTCGTGGCTACGAAAGAGACTTTTGCGCTTGGAGAGCCGATTACTATCTGGCTTGTCAGCAAGAATGTCTCAGGTGAAGACCGGAGTGTAGCCCATACTTACATGGGGGCGCTCCGGACGGACATAGAGTTGACTGTCATTGACGCCAACGGCGATTCCGTGTTGGTCACTCCAGCGACGCAGGCTCAAACCACTGGAGCGAGGGGCGGAGGGCGAGACGAAGCGTGCCCAGTCGGGATGGCGCGAATGGAGTCTTTCGATCTCGCGCCCATCTTCCAGCTCCAATCCGGTCATTCCTATTATGTAACCGCAAAGAAGAAAGTTTCAGGCCCCGATGGAAGATGGCAGGCAATCAGCGGCAATGCCCTCATTCGTATAGCCGCGCCATCCGGGAATCAGCCTGCAACAACAAACGCTGGAGTGGCGGAACCAATACCCTTCTACCCCAACCGGAGTGGTATCGTCATGCCTCCGCTCAGACCCCCGCCTAGCACTAACACCATGCCTTCCGCCCCCGTGCAACGAGCCAAAGCTTTTTCTGGAAGCACTGAGCAGCGGAAGAATGCGTCTGCGCATAGCGCTGGGGCTGGGGGTTCTAGCGATGATGGGCAAAACGCATCCCTCGCCATCACGACTCCAACAAGCGGTGATTCCCCCTCGCCAAGGCGCTGGGCCAGCATCATTGCCATCGTCCTGATGGGTTTGGTCGCGGCGATTTTGCTGAGAGCCTCGTGCCGCAAGCGCACGGCGGGGAATAGCACCCAGCAGTGAACTGTTAACGGTTGTCCGGCATTGCGTAGTCAGGCTGGAAGCGGTGACCTACTGGCGGGCGGCTTCCTTACCCCATCATTTCGGCAGGTCTATCTCAACGCCCACGTTGTTGCGGATGTCGTCGTAGGCGGCCTGCAAGGCGGCGGCTTAATCCACCGGCGCTCCCGCCTTCGTCTCCACCCAGCGCGCGAAAAGCCAGAGCAAATCCGCAAGGCGGTTGAGGTAGATGATGATTTCAGGGTTGTGAAGTTGCCCCGCCTCGTGCAGCGCGCACACGCGGCGCTCGGCGCGGCGGCAGACCGTGCGCGCCACGTCGAGCGCCGCGCTGTTGAGCGTCGCCCCAGGTGTTGCCCAGCCCTTGAACGCGATGCTCTGCGCCTCGATCTCCGCCACCAGCTTGTCCAGCTTCGCGGTCAGCTCGGCGGAGACGAGGGTGAAACCGTCCTTCGCATAGCGCGGCAAGTCATCCGCCCCGGTCGCCAGCTCGCCCATCAACGTCACGAGGTCTTGCTGGATGACGAGCAGGTGGCTGCTCACGAACTCGTGCGCCGCCGATGCGCGCGCGAGGCCGAGCGCGGCGTTCAGCTCGTCCACCGTGCCGTAGGCCTCCACGCGCGGGTGGCACTTGGACACGCGGCGATTATACATCAGGCCGGTCGTGCCGTTGTCGCCCGTCTTGGTCGCGATGCTCATGGAGGGCGAAGTTAAGGTCACACCTCCAAATCGCAAGCGCGCTCCGCCAACTGCCTGCTGACAACGCGCCGCTCCATTGCTATCGTCGCGCCCGGACTGAATATGAATGCCAAGCTGCTCCTAAAAATCGTTTTCCTCCTCCTCGTGCTTTTCTTCCTGGTGCTCATGGGCCGGGAAAACCGGGGCACGGTGGACTTCTCGCTGCCGCCGGTGCTGCCCAAAACGGTCACGCTGCCCGCGGCGGAAATGTATTTCGCGTTCTTCGCCGTCGGTGTCATCACCGGCGCGATTCTCACCGCTGGGGGAGGCAAGGGAGGCGGCGGTGGTGGCGGAGGCAAGTCCGGCAAATGACCGTGAAGTCCCCTGCCCCGCTCGCGCTCTTCGCACTGACGCTTGCCACAGCCGCGTGGGCGCAGCCCAGGCCGTCAGCGGATACGTGGCTTTCCGACGCGGTGCCCTACCCGCGCGGCACTGCGACCAATGCGCTGCGGCAAGATGGTTTCACTTCGCTCCGCGCCGAGCAGCTCGCGGAACAAATCAAAGTCCGCTGGCAGCCCTCCGCGCCACTCGCTCAACCGCGTGTGACGCTCCACTTCAGCGCCGATGCGCCCGGCCACTGGCCCGCGCGCGACTGGCGCACGCTGGCGATGACACAGCGCGGCGCGGCCTGGGAAGCCACGCTGCCGGTGGACGATCTCGACGTGCCGTTGGTTTATTTCGTCAGCGACGGCACCAGGACGCCGACGCAGCTCTCGCCCATGCGCGTCGTCTCGCCACGCTTGGCGGGGATGGAAAAACCTTCGCGCATCTTCTGGCCGTTCCTCGAGGGCTTCGAAGACGGGATTGCTGGCTGGGAATTCATGTCCGCGCCTGCGGATGTTCCACCACTCAAGACCTCGCCGAACGCGCACGATGGCAACGCGGCGTTGTCCGTGACACTGCCGGCCGGCCGACGTTCCGTGACGATTGGCACGCCGCGCGTGCGCGGCTGGCATTACTCGCTTCAGCTCGCGACCGGGCTGCGCGTGTGGCTCCGCGCGCCGGGCGGCAGCGGACGCGCACGCTTCACGCTGCACACCAACGCGGGCACGACGAATGCGATTGTTGCCACCTCAACCATCGAGGCCACGCTGGACGACAAGTGGCGGAAGGTGGACTTGTCGTTCAGCTCGTTTCCAAATTTTCCGATGGTGAACACGGACTGGTTCAGCATTGAGTTCAGCGGCGAGGGGCCGCGCGAATTTCTCGTGGATGACCTGCGGCTGCTGGGCCGCTGGAAATTGCCAGGTGACTAAAACCACTTCGTCACTTCCGGCGTGGGGCGTGGATTGTCGAGGTGATGCAAAACATCAGCGGGCGCGGCGGCGACGCCATAGCAGTGCCGATAGTCAGCCTTCGTGAAGCGCTGCTCGTAGAGCTGCTCGAAGACGGCGAGGAGGCGGTCGTAAAAGCCGGCGGTGTTGAGAAAGACGACCGGCTTCTGGTGCGCGCGGAGCTGCTTGAGCGTGAGGACTTCGAGCACTTCCTCCAGCGTGCCAAAACCGCCGGGCAGCGCGACGAACGCGTCGGCGCGCGCTTCCATGATGGCCTTCCGCTCGCGGAGGTCGCGCGTCACGATGAGCTCATCCGCCGACTCGTAGGCAATTTCGCGATCACGCAGAGATTGCGGAATCACTCCGAGCACCCGTCCACCCGCGCGATGCACCGCCACCGCGAGCTGGCCCATCAGGCCAACGCTCGCGCCGCCATAGACGAGCGTGAGTCCGCGCTGACCGAGCAACGTGCCGAGCTCCACCGCTGCGGCGACGTAGTGCGGATCAACGGCATTGCTGGAGGAGCAATAGACGCAGATGGATTTCATGCTGGTGAACGTGGGGAACCGCTCCAACCGCCGAAACCTGACAGTGAAGGGTCAGGGGCCGTTTGGCTCGCGGAGCATGCGGCGGCCTTGCGGATTGAAGTAGGCCCGTGAGTCGTAGGACGGCTTGAGGTCGTTCGGGTAGGTCGGGTTGGACGGGTCGCGCAGATCGAAGAGCGCCTTGGTCGTGTTGCGCGCCTTCGCCTCGTAGTCCGAGGCGCTGTCGTAGTCGGCGCGCGGATTGTTCGGAGCCTCGACGGCATCCCAATAAGACGCGGAGCGCAGCCGGCGCACCGGCTTCGCCTGGGCGGCGGCGGCGGCGGTGGAGTCTCGTTTGCCGGCCTCGTTGGTTTTCACGAAGAGCCTCATGCTGGCCGGGTCGTTGGCAAAGAGCGGACTTTTCAGCAACTCAGGAGACACGTTGAAAAGGAACGGAGGGCCGGAATAATCGTAGTCGGGATTGATCACGTGGGGAGCTTCAATGCGCGGTTTGTCCGGGCGCAGCCACGCGTAGCCGTCAATGAGCAGCGACGGCGGGCGCGTGCCGGGACGGATCACGTCCGGGGGCACGTTCTGCGGCCGCTGGCGATCCACGCGCTGGAAATTCGGCTTCACGATGTCCGGATCCTGAATCATCGGGAAGAACTTGCGTTGCCGCAGCAAGTCGAGCTGGCCTTGGGCATCCAGACTGGGATGCAAGCGGTTCAACATGAGATCCCGATCCGGCTTGGCGACCGGCCCCTTCGTCGTGAGTCCCGGCGCGAGCGGCCAGGTGGCTACCGTCATGGATTCGAGCGTGGCGGGAAAGGCGCGGTTGTCTATGGCCGTGCGCTCGGCGCGCGGCGTCTTGTCGGTGTGGCCAAGCGCGGAAAGTCCCTGGTAGATCGTGCCTGCGTTGAAGGTCAGCGGATCTTCCAGCGCCACACGCGAACCCGTGTCGGTGAGAATCCGCAGCGTGACGCTGTCGGGCGCGGGACAGTTGGGCGCGACGAAACTTGCGGCCAGCAGGGCCAGAAGGAACTTGGCTGAACTCAGTCGCACGGTGATTGAATGCCAGAGCGAACGCGGATTGGCAATGGTTATCCCCGCCGGCGCATCTGTAGCAGCAGCATCGCCGCGCTCGCCGCGACACAACTCCAGCTAAACCAATCACCATGCCGCTGGTAAAACGTCGGCTGCCGCGCACCGCCGTCAGGCACGGACAGCTTCACCACGCGGATGCCGGGGCCATACACGTCGGCCACGTCGCCCACGCCGAGATCGTGGACGAAGCCGGCCTCGTCCACATAGCAAGTCAGGCCGTTGTTCGTGCAACGGATCACGGGCAGACCGTTTTCCGCAGCGCGGAAGACGCTGTGCGCGGCGTGTTGGAACTGCTGCGAGCTTTCGCCGAACCAGCCGTCGTTCGTGAGGTTCAGCAGGAAGTCCGCGTCTGTCGCACTCTCACGCGCGGCGGACGCGATGGCATCCTCGAAGCAGATGAGCATTCCGACGCGCAACGGAGGTCGTGAATCCCCGGCTGGACGTGACACGGGCAACGTGAAACTCACCGGCTCTTTGCCCGCAGCGAAGCCGCTCTCGATGGGCGTGAACCACTTCAGGAACGGCAGCCAGTCGAGCAGCGGAATGTATTCGCCGAAGAGGACGAGTTTTCGCTTGCGGTATGTGGAAACCACCTTGCCCTCGGGCGAGAGCAGGAAGGCCGCGTTATAGAACGCGTAGTCAGACGAACGGCTGGAGTCGCCCGGTGCGCTAGGCTTCAGCTCGGCGTCGTCAGCGCCGAAAACCATGAAAACCTTGTGTGTGGCGACGAGATTTGTAACGGCGCGGAAATTTTCCTCACTCATGTCCGGCAGCGCGGCCTCGGGCCAGACGAGCACGTCAGGACTGGTGGCGAGCGCGAGTTCGGAGAGCTGCACGAGCTTGGCAAAACGATTCGTCTTCTCCGCCGGATCCCAAATCATCGTCTGCGGAATGCTGGGCTGGACGAGGGCGAGAGTCAGTTGACGGTGGTCGTTCCAAAGGCCTCGTTCAAACACGCGCATGAATTTGGCCAGCCCCCAGCCAGCAACCACTGCCGCGACGAACAATGGCAGCAGGCAGGTGAGCCGGCGCTTCCACAAACCTGCCCGCTCGCACGCCAAACTCAGGACGTCGTCAACGAACGCCACGGAAAACCAGACGAGCAGAAACGAAATACCCGAGACGCCCGTCAGGGACGACGCTTGAATCAGCAGCACCAGCTTGTGCTGCGACACACCCAACGCCAGCCACGGGAAGCCCGTGATGAAAGAACCGAGAATGGTTTCCAACGCGACCCAGAGCACCGCGCACTTCAACGCCCACGCAGCGCGTTGCCAAAAGCTCGCCGCCGCCGGCGCGGGTGCCAGCCGCCAGCACAGCCACACCCACAGCGCCGGATACAGCGCGGCATACGCGCTCAACGCCAGCCAGCCCAGAATCGGAAAGCCCGTGACCGGGATGAACAGCAGCCAGTGCAGCGCCGCGAGATTGAAGGCGAATCCGCCGAGCCAGCCGAGTCGGAACGCGACCTTCGCGGGCTGCCCCACCGCGCTGAAAAGCAGCAGACCCGGCGCGATCCACGCCAGCCCCGCGATGCCAAGCTTTGGAAACGCCGCCGCCAGCAGCAGCCCCGCGACGATGGCGAGGGCGTGGCGCAAGGCGGTTTCGTGGCGCTGGAAGAAGTCGTTCAACCCACGCAGCTTCGCCGGAGCGAGGGAGCCGAGGCAAGCGCTCTGCATTGGCTGTGGCGGCGGTCTGCGACCGCCGATGGCCGCGACTGTTCGAGCCGGCAACAGCGGTCACAAACCGCCGCCACAGTTTCAACTGCGGCTTGTCACCGGCGCGCCGTCGCCTACACTCCCGCCCATGCAACCACTTCGCCGCTCCCCCCACTGGATTTGCGCCGCCGCCTTCACGCTCGCTTCCCTTGCCGCTCACGCTGCCGAGGGCAAGAGCGGCGTCGCGCTGAAACTCATCGCCACGAATCTCACCGCGCCGACCGTCCTCACCGGCTTCGACGCCAAGCGCGTGCTCGTCGCGGAGCAGGTCGGGCCCGTTCACCTGATGACGCCGGACGGCCAGCGGAAACTTTTCGCCGATTTCACCAGCAAACTGAAAATCAAACCCGGCGCGTTCGACGAGCGCGGCGTGCTCGGCCTCGCGCTGCACCCGAAGTTCGCCGCGAACCACAAGTTCTACGTCTGCTACAGCGCGGAGAAACGCGCCGGCGTGCCGGAGGCCTGGGACCACACGATGAACATCTCCGAGTTCACTGCGAAGGATGACACGGCGGACCTCGCGACCGAGCGCGTGCTGCTCCAGGTTGACGAGCCTTACTTCAATCACAACGGCGGGCGCATCGCGTTCGGCCCAGACGGTTTCCTCTACATCGGCTGCGGCGACGGCGGTCACAAGAACGACATCAACAAGGAGGACACTGACAAGGCACGCGGCCCGCACGGCAACGGCCAGGACGTGAATGTTTTGCTCGGAAAAATTCTCCGCATTGACGTGGACAAGTCCAGTGACGGCCACAACTACGCGATTCCCTCGGACAATCCGTTCGCCAAAGGCGGTGGCCGCCCGGAGATTTTTGCGTGGGGCATCCGCAATCCGTGGGGTATGACCTTCGACCGTGGCGGCAAGCACGAGCTGTTCGAGGCCGAGGTCGGCCAGAGCCGCTGGGAGGAAGTGAACATCATCGTCAAGGGCGGCAACCACGGCTGGAATCTCCGCGAGGGAACCGAGTGGTTCAACCCGAAGAAGGAACTCTCCCCGCTGGACCAACCTTATTTCGATCCCGGCAACGCCAAGTTCGTGGATCCCATCCTCGCCTACCGGAATCTTTCCGGCTTCCCGCAGGACGGTCAGGGCAGGAGCGTCACGGGCGGCTACGTCTATCGCGGCAAGGCGCTGCCGCAGCTCGCCGGCAAATACATCTTCGCGGACTGGTCGCGGAACATGGGCCTGCCGCAGGGCGTGCTTTTCATCGCCACGCGCGGCGCGGGCAACAAGTGGACGCACGACACGCTTGAACCCGAATCGCACCCCGGCCAGCACATCGGCGCGTTCGTCTGGGCGTTCGGCGAGGACAAGGATGGCGAACTCTACGTGCTCACCAACCAGACCGGCGCGCTCGGCGTGAACACTGGAAAAATCTGGAAGCTCGTGAAGGCCGGGAACTGAGCGGATTCACTCCGGCGTCAGGCCCACGAGACACCGTGCCGCAAAGAGGCGCGGGCAGCACGAGAGCACTTCATCCACCTTGCGCAGCGCGCCGAGCATTCCCGCCGGATACATCGCGGGTTTGCTGAAGCCGCCGCACAGCACGTAGTGAAACGCGGAGAACGCTTCGCGGTGAAACACTTTCCACCCCGTCGGCCAGCCCGGCCGCTCGTTGCGGAAGAACAGCCGCGTGGCGTTCCCTTGTGCTGCGTAGTAATCGCGCGGTCGCGGCAGCTCGGTGGCGTAGTTGATCGGCGCGTTGATGGCGACCGGTTCGTGGTGCAGCAGCCCATACACAGGCCAGCTTGCGAGGCTGATGAAGGGGTCGAACACGATCACGCGCCCACGTGGCTGAAGCGCGCGCTTCGCCTCGCGGAAGAACGCTGCCGGTGCGCGAAGGTGGTGAAAGACATCGAAGAGAATCAGGTGCGACAGGCTCGCGTCCGCGAATGGCAGCTCGTATCCGTCGCATACCACATCAAGCCACGGATTCGGGAAAAGGTCCGTGCTGATGGACTGCGGGAGCCGCGACTTCAGGTTGCCGACGCCGGAGCCGATCTCGACGATGCGTCCCGGCAGTGATGTGTCCACCTGCGCGAGGATGCGCTCGTAGAAGCCGGCGTAAATCTCCCGCAGCAGCGGCTTGCCCTGCCACGCCCGCAGGTTGGCCTCGATCTCAATCTGGTGCTGCTCCAGCGCGATGCTCATGCCGGCCACGAGTGAACCACGTGGGGATGCGGTTGAACACGGATTTGCGACGGCTCAGGAAAGCGAAACGGGGCGGCCGTGAGACCGCCCCGTGGCGTGATTGGTTCCGCAGCGTCAGCTTTGCAAGGCTGTCACGCAGCGGGGAAGATACCACTTACAAGGTGTGACCGCTGGCCGACAAGCTGCACGTCGGGGAGCTGGACACCGTGGTGCCGGCCGTGTAGGCGCCACCGCCGGGGCACGCCGGGAGGGCCGAGCCTTTGAGGTAGGCCAGCACGGTCGTGTCCGTGAGGGCATACGTGTCGGTCGCGGCCTTCTTGTTTTCCAAGGCCCACTGCTGCACCGCGCCGTCAATCTGCTTGAGATTGGCGATGCACGCGTTCTTCTGCGCCGTGGCGCGCGCCTTCACGAAGTTCGGGATGGCGATGGCCGCGAGCAGACCGATGATGGCCACCACGATCATGATTTCCACGAGCGTGAAGCCGCCTTTGCGGATGGACTGTGTTTTCATATGTATTGCGTTGCTCCGATTATGTCGCGTCTCCGCGACGATTTATTTGTGTGTTTTACTATTTCGTGACTGCCCCTGACTGAGGCAACCGTGGTATGTATACACCGTTTCCCGCCGAGTGAAAGGACAGAATTAAGGTTTTTTCCTGAGGGCGAAACAAAACGGGGCGACCATGCCGTCGCCCGGTGATTCTTGTTTGCAGAGTCATCGGTTAGCGGCCCTTGGGCAGCGCGCTGCGGCCAGCATAAACCGCGTGCTTGCCGAGCAATTGCTCGATGCGCAGGAGCTGGTTGTATTTCGCGGTGCGGTCGGTGCGCGAAAGGCTGCCGGTCTTGATCTGGCCGCAGTTGGTCGCCACAGCGATGTCGGCGATGGTGGCGTCCTCGGTCTCGCCGGAGCGGTGTGAGAGGACGGCGCGATAGGCGTTCTTGTGCGCGAGCTCCACGGCGTCGAGCGTCTCCGTGAGCGAGCCGATTTGATTTACCTTCACGAGGATCGCGTTGGCGGTGCCAGTTTCAATGCCCTTGCGGAGGAACTGGACGTTCGTCACAAACAAATCATCGCCCACGAGCTGCACCTTGGAGCCGAGCTCGTCCGTCAGCAGCTTCCAAGTGGCCCAGTCACCTTCCGCGCAACCGTCCTCGATGCTGACAATGGGGTAGTTGGTGACCAGTTTCTCGTAATATTTGACCAGCCGAACTCCGGAGAACCGGCGGCCGGAGCTTTTTTTGAAAACGTAGCGCCGGGTGTTTTTTTCGTAGAACTCGCTGGCGGCCACGTCGAGCGCCAGAAAGACCTCCTTGCCGGCCTTGTAGCCGGCGTCTTTCGTGGCCTGTAGGATGGCGTCCAGCGCGTCTTCCACCCCGCGAAGCTTCGGGGCGAAGCCGCCCTCGTCGCCAACGGCGGTGGAGAGGCCCTTCTTCTTCAGCACGCTCTTGAGGGCGTGGAAAATCTCGGTGATGGCCTGCAAACCTTCGCTGAAGGTGTCGAAGCCGTGCGGCATGATCATGAACTCCTGGAAATCAATCGGCGCATCCGAGTGTGCGCCGCCGTTGATGACGTTGGCCATCGGCACCGGGAGAACTTTCGCGTTCGGGCCGCCAAGGTATTTGAAGAGCGGCTGTCCGAGCGCGGCGGAGGCGGCCTTCGCGTTCGCGAGCGAGACGGCGAGAATGGCGTTCGCGCCGAGCTTGGACTTCTTGAAGCCGGTGCCGTCGAGCGCGAGCATGGCGGCGTCCACGGAGAGCTGGTCAGTGGCGTCGAGGCCGAGCAGGGCGGGGGCGATCTTGTCAGTGACGTTGCGGACGGCCTTGCTCACGCCCTTGCCGCTGTAGCGCTTCTTGTCGCCGTCGCGCAGTTCGAGCGCTTCATGCTCGCCGGTGCTCGCGCCAGAAGGCACTGCGGCGCGGCCGATGGAGCCAGAGGAGAGCGTGAGGTCCACCTCGACGGTGGGGTTGCCGCGGGAGTCGAGAATTTCGCGGGCCTGGATTTCAACGATCTTGGTCATGGGGTGTCAGTTGTGCGTTGTCCGATGTCAGTTGGGAACGGGCCTTCCGGCCAGCCGAAAGGAGGTGCCAGTCTAGGGCGGCGCGAAAAACCGTCAAGCGGTGAACCGCGCCGCGCCGGCAACATTTGGATTTGCGCCGAGCCGCCGGCGAGCGGAAGGTTCCGCCGTTCGCCACCCGTGGAAAACGCACCCAACTCAAAACCCCGAGGACTCGCCTCCGCCGCGCTGCTCGTGCTGCTCGGCGCGGGTCTCGGTGTGCTCGGGGACCGCGCGTTCCAGCCGCCACCGCGAAGTCCCGCGCCCGTCGCGGTTGCGCGGCGAGCGCCCGTCGGCCAGCTTCCGGCCCTGGCCCGGCCGACCGCGTCCCGTGCCCATCCGTCATCGCCCGAGATCGAGCCGCCCGCCGCGCCGTTGACGGCCGAGGAATTCACCGCCGCCTTCGCCGCGGCGTTGCGCACGGGCTACACCGAACTGCGCGCCGAGAAACTGCTCGAACTCGCCCAACGCCTCGCGCCCACCGACGTGCCGAAAGTCATCCAGCTCGTTGAGCAGCTCGGCCACCGCGACGAGCGCGAGCCCTTCCTGAGCGCGCTGTTCACGCGCTGGGCCGGTGTGGATTCCGCCGCCGCGCTGCGTTTCGCCCAGCAGCTCACCCGGCCCGCCGAGCGGAAATCCGCGACCGCCGCCGTGCTCGAAGTCTGGGCCGGCGCCGACAACACCGCCGCGCTCGCCTTCGCGCAGACGCTCCCACCCGGTGCGCAACGCAACGAGGCGTTGCAAGTTGTCCTCGCCAAGCTCGCCGATCAAAACCCCGCCGCCGCGCTCGCCGCGCTCACCAAGTCCGGCCTCACCTTGCCGAACTCCGGCCTGCCCGAAGCCATCTTCCAGCGCTGGGCCGCGACCGACCCCGCCACCGCCGCCGCGCAGGCCTTCGCCCAGCTTCCGCCCGGTCGGCAGCGCGACGGCGTCATGCAACTGATCGCCAGCACCTGGGCGAACAGCGACGCGCCCGCCGCCGCCGCGTGGCTCGCGCAGCAGCCCGACGGCAAGAGCAAGCGCGACATGGTGCAGAACATTGCCGGCGAACTTGCCGCCACCGACCCGAAGGCCGCCATCGAACTCGCGCTCACGCTCCCCGCCGGCAGCGCGCAGAATCAGGCGCTCGCCAACGTCGCCTCGCGCTGGGCCAGCGTGGACCTCGACGGCGCGCTGGCCTGGGTGAAGCAGCTTCCCGCCGGACGCGCACGCGACAACGCGCTCGTCAACCTCAGCAACGAATGGGCGCAGTCCAGCCCGCGCGCCGCCGCTGACTTCGCCGCTTCGCTCCCGGCTGGCGAGACGCAGACCTCGCTCCTCACCGCCGTGGCGAACCAGTGGGCCACCGCCGATCCAGCGGCAGCGATCAAGTGGGCGCAGTCCTTGCCGGGCGACGAGACACGACAGTTGGCGATGAGTGCCGCGGTGACCGTGTGGGCCGGAGATGCTCCCGAGGCCGCGGCTGCCTTCGTCATGAAACTACCCGCCGGCGACACGAAGCAATCACTGTTGCCAAGTCTCGCCTCCAACTGGGCCGAGAACGACCCCGACGCCGCCTTGAAATGGGTGCAGCAACTTCCCGCCGCCGAGCAGACACTTGCCTACGACGGGCTGGTGCCGGCGCTGATCAGCGACAATCCCGCCGCCGCCGCCGCGCTGCTGGGCAAGATGACGCCGGTCAACCACGCGGGCATGGCCGAGAACATCGCAACGCAGTGGCTGCAAGTGGACCCCGCCGCCGCGCGCGCGTGGATTGCCACCGCGCCGCTGCTCCCGGATGCGCGGGAGCGCCTCCTCAAGCAGTAACCTGCACTCTCTGGGAAGCCACCCACTCCAAGGTGCCGTTTCCGGCCCCCGCTCGGCAAACTCCGGCGGCTCCAGCCCGAACTCCCCCCACGCGACGGAATAGCCTTGCGTCATAGGCATCGAACCCTTCATCCAAGACCGGACAGTCAGAACCGCAGGCATTCGAGGCGCACGGCGGCCGGTGGAGACATCGGAGTGCGGCGTCCGTGGCTCTTCAGGCTCAGACTTGAACGGGGGTGGTCCCGGGTCCGCCCGGGCGCTGGAGCACGTCATGCACAGCGCCAAGAATGACGTCGGCGCTGAAGGGCTTCGGGAGGAAGGCCTGCACGCTGAGGGTCGCCAAGGCTTCCGCATGGTGTTGGGCACCCAGGCCGCTGGCGACGATGACCTTCAGATTGGGGGCGAGATGCCGGAGGGCACCGATGGTGGCCGGCCCGTTCATGGTGGGCATGTCCATGTCCGTGATGACGAGCTGAAAGGCGTCGGGCTGCCGGATGAGAGCGGCGACCGCATCCACGCCATCCTTCGCGGTCACGACCTTGTAGCCGAAGCGCGTGAGCAGACGAGTGGCGATGTCCAGCACGCAAGGTTCATCGTCCACCACGAGGATTCCCTCGCCATGTCCCCGGGGCAGGACGGAGTCGGCGGCGGCAGGCGCGGATTCGGCAACGGGCTGGGCTGGGAGGAAAACCTTGAACTCCGTGCCCCGGCCCACTGCGGTTTGCACGGTGATGAAGCCGCCGTGTCCATTGACGATGCCGCTGATGGTGGAGAGGCCCAGGCCGGTGCCCTTGCCGGGCGGCTTGGTGGTAAAGAAGGCCTCGAACAGGCGCGCCTTGACCGATGGCGTCATGCCGGCGCCGGTGTCGGTCACGGTCAGGACCACGTAGGAGCCGGGCTTCGCTTCCGGTGAGAGCGCGCTACAGGTGTCGTCGAGCTGCACGTTGCTGCCGGCCAGAGTGAGGGTGCCCCCGTCGGGCATGGCGTCGCGCGCATTGACGCAGAGGTTGAGCAAGACCTGGTGCAGTTGGGTGGCGTTGCCGGTGATCGCCCAGAGGTCCGGCGGATAATCGGTGCGCGCCTCGATGGTCTTGGGGAAGGTCTGCCGGACGAGGCCGGCCATTTCCTTGATGAGCAGCGTGAGCTGGACCGGGCAGTGCTCGCCCTCCGTGCCGCGGGCGAAGCTGAGGAGCTGGCGGACCATGCCCGCGCCGCGCCGGGCGGAGGCGGACACCGTGTCCAGCAGTTCCGCCGTGTCGGCGTCGGTGCATTTGGAGCGCAAAAACTCCGTGGCCATGAGGATGGGGGCCAGCGCGTTGTTCAGATCGTGAGCCACGCCGCCGGCCAGCGTGCCGATGGCGTCCATCCGCTGGCTGCGCAGGAACTGCGCCTCCAGCTCCTTTCGCGCGGTGATGTCGCGCTTGATGCCGACGAGTCCAACGATTTGGCCCTGCTGGTCGCGCAGCGGAATCTTGGTCAACTGATACCAGCGGCGCTGCCCGCCCGCCTCGCCGGCTTCCTCGCGGTCCAGGACCGCCTGGCCGGTGCGCATCACGACTTCGTCGTCCGCGGCGAACGCGCGGGCCGTCTCCTCCGGAAAAAAGTTGAACGCGGTTTTGCCGAGCAGCTTCGTCTCGTCCGGCGCGGCCAGCCACTCCGCATGGGCACGGTTGCTGACGAGGTAACGGCCCGCCGTGTCCTTGGCGAAGATGTAGCCGGGCAGGTTGTCAATGACCGTGCGCAACAGCTCGTGCTCGCCGGCCAGCGCCGCCTCCGCCTGTTTGCGCGCGGTGATGTCACGGATCGTGCTGATGATGAGCGGCGCCCCATGCGCTGTGGTGACCGGGCTGAGGCTGATGTCCACCGGAAACTCGCTCCCGTCCTTGCGCCGCGCCCACAGGTCGCGGCCATTGCCCATGGGCCGGGTGTGCGGGTCCTTTTGGTATTGTTCACGCAGCTCGGCGTGATGCGCGGCGAAGAATCGGCTGGGCATCAGGCACTCGATGGGCTGTCCAATCAATTCCTCACGCGCGTAGCCAAACAGGTGCTCGGCCTGCCGGTTGACGGCCTGAATGACCCCCTTGTCAGTGGCCACGATGATGCCGTCGGGCGACGCCCCGAAGAGGTTTTGGAATTTCTCCTCACTCGCGCGCAGCGCCGCCTCGGCCTGTTTGCGCGCGGTGATGTCGGTGAACATCGAGATCAGCACCGGCTCGGTTTCACCGGCCAGCGCGATCAGCTCCATGGACACCAGCACGTCGCGCACACCGCCGTCCCGGCGACGGTAGCGGGCCTCGACATCGTGGATGGAACCTTCCGTGGTCAGCCGCTTCACCGCCGCCGCCCGATCCGCCGGGTCGGCCCACAAGTTCAGGTCGGGAATGTTCCGGCCGATGAGTTCCTCCCGCGCGTAGCCGAAGAATTCGCAGTAGCGGTCGTTCACCTCGATGAGCCGGCCGGCCGCGACGGTGCTGATGCTGATGGCCGCCGGACTGGCGCGAAAGATCGTGGACAGCCCGGCCTGCGACTCGCGCAACGTTTCCGCCGCCGTCTCGCGTTCCGTCACGTCCCAGAAGATGCCCTGCACCCCGATGGCGTTTCCATCCAAGTCCAACAACGGCGACTTGATCACCTCCACGAACATCCGCGCCTGACCGGGCGTCACGTGCTCCTCGACGACCGTGTAAGGCTGGCGCGTCGCCATGACCCGCTGGTCGTCCGCCCGATACTTGGCGGCGAGCGGGTCGGGAAACAGATCGAAGTCCGTCCGCCCGATCACCTCCTCGGGCACGCGGCCGGTCGTCTCGCAGAAGCGCCGGTTCACAAACGTGAACCGACCCTCCGCGTCCTTGCAGAAAACATTTTGCGGCAGATTCTCAACCAGCGAGTGATACAGCATCTCCGCCCCGTGAAGCGCCACCGCCTGCGCCCTCAGTTCCGTGTTCTTCTCCTCCAGCTTCACGATCAGCCGGTCGCTGTATTGGCGCGCCCACTCCGCCTCCGAGAGTTGGATTTTCGCGGGCGGACGCGGCGGACGTGGTTGCGCCGTCACCCGGCGCAACGCCGCCATGAGTTCATTATCCGCGACCGGCTTGCGCAAAAACGCGTCTCCTCCCAAATCAGACGCGAGTTTTTCATCCACCGCCGAGATGTGGGCGGCGGTGAGGAAAATGAAAGGCGTTTCCTTCAACCGCTCGTGCCGGCGCACCCGCTGGCAGAACTGGTAGCCGTCCATATGCGGCATGAGGATGTCGGCGATGATGGCGTCCACCGGCCCACGTTCGAGGAGTTCGAGCGCCTCCACGCCGTCGTTGGCGACCATGCTCTGATGACCTTCGCCCGCCAGCACTCGTTGCAGCAGGCTGCGAGCGGTGTCGTGATCGTCAACGATGAGAATATTCATGGGCGGCAATTCGACTGAGTCGTTGAATGCTGTGCTGCCTGTCGAAGACGGTCTCATGGATCGACACTAGCGCCAAGCTCCATCGTCCGGGGATAGGTGGATACCTTAACCGCGCAGCCGCCAGCCGCAGTGCGCGTTGTTCGAGTTCCTCGCCGGGATGCCGGATGGACGCCTGCCGACGCACACTTGACCCGGCCTGAAAGCGAGTTGGTTCTGGTCGCAGACATGGCCTCAGGCAGTCAGCTTTTTTCCTGCCTTCCTGCCCTCCTTCTAAAATATCTTCCCCTGCCGGGTCAGAGGTATTTCTTCAGCAACGGCGCTAGTTCCTTTTTAGTTTTCGCGGGCCAGAGCGTCGGGTCGGTCATGATGGCGTTGCGCAGCGCGGAATGGCACGGCCAGTTCGGCTCCGCCGGGATGAGCGGGAGGACGTGCCGGATGATGTGCTTGGCCGTCTCGGCGTTGCGCTTGAGGTTCTCGATGACCATCTCGACGGTCACGTGCGCCTCGTCCACCTTCCAGCAATCGTAGTCGGTGATCATCGCCATCGTGGCGTAGGCGATCTCGGCCTCGCGGGCGCACTTGGCCTCGCCAAGATTCGTCATGCCGATCACGTCGTAGCCGAGTTTGTGATTCGTCGTGGACTCGGCGCGCGTGCTGAAGGCCGGGCCTTCCATGTTCACGTAGGTGCCGCCGTCGTGGACACGCGCCTTCTGCGCCTTGGCGGACTTGAGCAGCAGTTGGCGCAACTCCTCGCAGATCGGGTCCGCGAACGCGACGTGCGCGACGATGCCACGTCCGAAAAACGTGTGCTCGAAGTCGCGCTTGGTGCGGTCGAGGAACTGGTCGGGCAGCACGATGTCGCACGGCTTGTATTTCGCCTGCAACGAGCCGACGGCGCTGACGCTGACGACCCAGTGGACACCGAGGGACTTCATCGCCCAGAGATTGGCGCGGTGGTTCAGTTCGCTCGGCGTGATGCGGTGCCCGCGCGCGTGGCGCGGGAGGAACACCACTTCACGGCCCGCGAGGGAGCCGGTGAGAAGTTCATCCGAGGGATTGCCGAACGGAGTATTGACCCTCACCCATTTTTGGCTGGTGAAGCCCTCGATGTGGTAAAGCCCGCTGCCACCGATGATGCCGATGCGATGTGTCGCCATGGGCGCGGAGCTTAACGAGGGCGGTGACGAACGCGCCAGCAAATGCGAACTCGCGAAGGGTCAGTAGTAGTTGTTCCCGTTGGCGAATTGCACTTGTTGGAGCTGAATCTTCGACTGGCCGTTCAGTTCCACATGACCGTCGCCAAAGAGCAGGTTGATCGAGTCCACCTTGTTGTTCCACGGATGACCATCAGTGGTGGTGTTCAGCAAGGCGGCGCAGCGGTCAGTGAGAATCGGCAGGCGCGAAGCGAACGCATCGTCCACCCGCTCCGGCCAGAAATCGCTGATCCGGTTGGGATCAATATTCTGTGGAGACTTGCGGCCGCCATTCATCCGGGGCACCCACCAGTTGTGGCCTTCCAGAATGGCAAAAGTGACATACGTCCGCTGGTAATATGCGTTGAGGTCGGCAGTAGTTTGTATGGGATGGCCGAGGTTGGCCTGAGACCAGACGTTGATGGGATCTATCGCTCTTGGCTTCACCGGACAAAACCACATCGGGACCGTCATGCCTTGGGCGGTCATCGCGGGGACGAGTTCGAGCGGCACATCCCAAGTGTTGGCACCGGTGCCGGGCATCGCCCAAGTGGGAAAACGGCTGTCCGAATCAGCGGCGTAGGAGAAAACCGCCACGCCCCACTGCCGGTAGTTGGAAGTGCATTGTGTCACCTTCGCCTTGAACTTCGCCCGCGCCAGTGAGGGCAGGAGCAGCCCGGCAAGAATCGCGATGATGGCAATCACGACAAGCAGTTCGATGAGCGTGAATGCATGGGGGATGCCTTTTACCGGATGCGTCGGAGTCGTGATGTTCGTGGATGTCATGTGAGCAGCGCGGGAGAGAGACGCCGCCCGCGCGGGCGTTGTTCACCGCGAGCCAATCCATGCCGCGACCCAGTTTCCGGTTGAAACTCCCCCGCTTCCTCCCCACATTCCCGCCCGATGAAAAGCCAGTTCACCGGCCCGGTCTATGTCGTGCGCGACAACATTGACACCGACCAGATCATTCCCGCGCAGTATCTCACCCTCGTGCCCACCATCCCGGCGGAATACGAGCAGCTCGGCAGCTACGCGCTCATCGGCCTGCCGGACGCGCTTTATCCGTCGCGCTTCGTGAAGGCCGGCCAGCTCGACAGCGAGTTCCCCATCATCGTCGGCGGAAAAAACTTTGGCTGCGGCAGTTCGCGCGAGCACGCGCCCATCGCGCTCGGCTCCGCGGGATGCCACGTCGTGCTGGCCGAGAGCTTCGCGCGCATCTTCTTCCGCAACAGCGTCGCCACCGGCGAGCTGTATCCCTGCGAACTCACCGAGCGGCTCTGCGAAGCGCTCAAGACCGGCGACGTGGTGACAGTGGACCTCGACGCGTTGACGGTGAAAATCCACGCGACGGGCCAGGTGCATTCCTTCAAGCCCCTTGGCGACGTGCGCCCGGTCGTGGACGCCGGCGGCCTCTTCAACTACGCGCGCCAGAGCGGGATGATCCCGGCGGCGGCGTAGCTGCAACCCTTCGATGGTATGGTCGCGTTGCGCGCGGCCTGCGTCAGCCCGGTTGAAAACGAGGCCGCGCACAACGCGGCCCTGCCGCAGTTTACCATGAGCAAAGCCTTCACCCGCGAAGACGACGCGCCTGAGACGCCGATGTTGCGTCGTCCGTCGTCGTTGCCATCGGGCGCGAAGAACCTCATCACGCCCGACGGCGAGCAGCGTCTGCGCGAGGAACTTTCCCAATTACAAATCGCCCGTGAGCAGCTCGTCGCCACCAAAGGCGATCCGGACAAGGCGCAGAAACTCGCCGCGCTCGAACAGCGCGCGCGGCTGCTTGACGACCGGCTAGGCTCCGCGTCCGTCGTCCAACCGCCTGCCGCGCCCGACGACCGCGTGCGCTTCGGCTCGGTCGTCACGGTGCGCGAGTCAGACCGCGCCGAGACGCGCTACCGCGTCGTGGGCGTGGACGAGGTGGACTTCGACCGGGGCTGGGTGAGCTGGCTCTCGCCCATCGCGAAGGCCCTGCTCAACGCGCGCGTCGGCCAGCGGGTGCGGGTGAAGCTGCCCGGCGGCGAGCGGGAGTTGGAGATCATCGCGGGGAACCGCGTGTTGCCAGAACCATTTTGGGCTTCGCGATCCGCTCCAGGCATCGTCGGGCCGCTTCGGTAAACTCGCCGGACTCGTCGACGACCGAGAGCGGCGGCGGCGAAATGCCTTCAGCCGCGAACTCGCGCCGAATTTTCGCCCAGAACGGCAGTTTCTGCGTTCCGCCGTCCAGACGCCCCGCCGTTTCGTTCTGCGCCTCGACGGTCGGCCTCCAACCGATCTTTCAGCCGCTTCGGCCCGGCGAGCCCCCCCGCAACCGGGTTGCGACGGC
>CAYZJP010000041.1:0-408 GCA_964478755.1 uncultured Klebsiella sp. | reverse complement strand
CGGAGCTGGGGAACATAGCGGTGAACCGGGTGTAGTCAGATCCACTTTGGGCCACGGGTTAAATACGGATTGAACACCGACGGGCCACTCGCCCGATCGTCTCGTCCGTGTTCAATCCGTGTTTCATCCGTGGCCAAAAGTTCGTTCCAGTTTGCAAAGCTCCCTCCGCCCCCTACGCTGCGCCGCATTATGGAATGGATCTCTGAGCCGCAAATCTGGATCAGCCTGCTGACGCTCACGCTGCTGGAAATTGTCCTGGGCATCGACAACCTCGTCTTCATCTCCATTCTCAGCGG
Organism: uncultured Klebsiella sp.; assembly: GCA_964478755.1. Classification (GTDB taxonomy): domain Bacteria; phylum Verrucomicrobiota; class Verrucomicrobiia; order Limisphaerales; family SXTU01; genus SXTU01. Next base: position 112 of record CAYZJP010000041.1, on the reverse strand, counting down.
CAAACTGCCTGCTGAACAGCAGCCGAAGGCCCGCCGCGTCGGCCTCTCGCTCGCGCTCATCACGCGCATCCTGCTCCTCTGCTCGCTGGCGTGGATCGTCCGGCTGGACAAA
>CAYZJP010000040.1:0-37453 GCA_964478755.1 uncultured Klebsiella sp. | reverse complement strand
ATTGCGCGCCGGGATGGCCTTTCGCCAAATCGGCGGCGTGCGCGGCGATCTTGTAGGCGATGACGCCGTCTTTCACGTCTTTCTTGTTCGGCAGGCCGAGGTGTTCCTTGGGCGTGACGTAACAGAGCATCGCGCAGCCATACCAGCCGATCATCGCCGCGCCGATGCCGCTGGTGATGTGGTCGTAGCCGGGCGCGATGTCGGTGGTGAGCGGCCCGAGCGTGTAGAACGGCGCTTCGCTGCACCATTCGAGTTGCTTGGCCATGTTTTCCTCGATCATGTGCATGGGCACGTGGCCCGGGCCTTCGTTCATCACTTGCACGCCTTTGGCCCACGCGCGTTTGGTGAGTTCGCCCTGCACTTCGAGTTCGCCGAATTGCGCCTGGTCGTTGGCGTCGGCAATCGAGCCGGGACGCAGGCCGTCGCCGATGCTGAACGAAACGTCATACGCGGCCATGATGTCGCAGATGTCGTCCCAGTGGGTGTAGAGGAAATTTTCCTGGTGATGCGAGAGACACCATTTCGCCATGATTGAACCGCCGCGCGAAACAATGCCCGTCATGCGATTCGCCGTGAGTGGCACGAAGCGCAGCAACACGCCGGCGTGAATGGTGAAGTAATCCACGCCTTGCTCGGCTTGTTCGATGAGGGTGTCGCGGAAAATCTCCCACGTGAGGTCCTCGGCCTTGCCGCCGACTTTTTCGAGCGCCTGATAAATCGGCACTGTGCCGATGGGCACGGGCGAGTTGCGCAGAATCCATTCGCGCGTGGCGTGGATGTTCTTGCCGGTGGAGAGGTCCATGACGGTGTCCGCGCCCCACTTGGTGGCCCAGCGCATCTTCTCGACTTCCTCCTCGATGCTCGACGCGACGGCGCTGTTGCCGATGTTGGCATTGATCTTCACGAGGAAGTTGCGGCCAATGATCATCGGCTCGAGTTCGGGGTGATTGATGTTCGACGGAATGATGGCGCGACCGGCGGCGACTTCGCTGCGGACGAATTCGGGGGTGATTTGCGCGGGGATGCGCTGAGGGAAGCGGCGGAAGACAGATGGTGTGAACGAGGTTGAAGGCGAGACGCCTTCAACTGCACGCGAGACGCGTGCGCTCCCCGCCAATTGCGCGCTGCCGGCGTGCTGTTTGTCCAAATCATTTCGCACGATGTCCTCCGCCTTTTCGGAAATCTTCGCGGCGCGCATGTTTTCTCGAATCGCAATGAACTCCATCTCCGGTGTGATGATGCCGGCGCGGGCGTAAGCGAGTTGGGTGACGACTTTTCCTTTCTTCGCGCGCAGCGGTTTGCGACGCGGCGCAGTCAAACCTTCCAACCGAAACGCCGTTTCATCCTGCCGCTTCGCGCGTGAAAGGCCTCGATGCTGTTCAGACAAATAACCGTCATCAATCGGCTGAACGGGCCTGCCTTCATACTCCTCGACATCGCTACGAGCGCGAATCCACTCCGCTCGCAGGGCTGGCAAACCTTCCTCCACAGTGCCGGCGAAATCCGGGTCGCCCCATGGCCCGGAGCAATCGTAAACGCGCACCGGTTCATTCGCCTCGACGCGCCCCGTGTAAGACTTGGTCGGCGTGAGTTCGATCTCGCGCATGGGCACGCGCACGTCCCTGTGCAGCGTGCCCTCGACGTAGATTTTTTTGCTGGCCGGCAGTTGTTCGCTGCTGTGCGGTTCGAAGGACGTTTTGAGATCGGCGATCATGGGTGGGTGGAGTTCAAAGTTTAAGGTTCAAAGTTCAAAGTTGAACATTTCACGGTCGTGCTGCGAGAAATTCAGGGGAGGGAAAGGCTCGCTAATCGAGCCTCCCTTCGCCGGCATTACCCGGAGCAGGTTCATTGGGTCGGCGGCGCTCCCGCGCCGCCCTCTCAGCCTTTGCCGCATCTGCGGCCGGTTGGCTCCCCGATTCGTGGGCAGTGTTAGTCGCTTGCGCCCATTCGGTCAAGCGGACCTCGACACACCGGGTTTGCGCGTCACAAGGTCGTCGCGAACTTCGTTGCGGCGCGTGGCTTGCTTTTGACACTGCGGACGCTTCCGCCTACAACGCTGCGCGATGAAAGTCCTCATTCTCGGTGCCGGTTATGCAACGCGCCTTTATCCGCTGACGCTCACGCTGCCCAAGCCCCTTTTGTCCGTGGCCGGCAAGCCGATGATTGATTACGTGATGGACAACTTGGCGCCCATCGCGGGGATTGACCGGGTCTATGTCGTGACGAACGCGAAGTTCGCCGGGCATTTCCAGAAATGGGCGGACGACTACGGCAGGCGCGCGCCCTTTGCCTTCACGATCATCAACGATGGCTCGACCGACGACTCGAACAAGCTCGGGGCCATCGGCGACCTGAACCTCGTGCTCCAACGCGAGCGCGTGGAGGACGACCTCATCGTTGTGGCTGGCGACAATTTGTTCAGCGAAAAGCTCGGTGCGTTTGGTGAATTTTGCCGGGTTAAAAACGCGCCGGTCCTTGGTGTGTATGACGTGGGCAGCATCGAGGCCGCGAAGAAATACGGCGTGGTGGCCGTGAACCACGATGGCGTCATCAGCGATTTCAAGGAGAAGCCCGCGCAGCCGGCCAGCACGCTCATCGGCATCGCGCTCTACTACTACCCGCGCGCCACGCTCCCGCTCGTGGCGCAATACCTCGCCGAGGGCAACAACCCCGACCAGCCGGGCCGGCTCATCCAGTGGCTCTATCCGCGCACGCCGGTCTTTACCTGGACCGTGCCGGGCATCTGGTATGACATCGGGTCCAAGGAGACTTTGGAAGAAGCGAACCGCATCTTTGCGCGGAAGTAAGCTCAACCGGTCGTCTGCTGGCGCGCTTCAATCTGGACCACGGCCCAGCGCGCGTGTTCGGCGATGAGCGGTTCCGAGTCCAACGCAGCCTTCTCCAAGGCCGGGAGCGCAGTGGCATCTCCCACATTCCCCAACGCGACGCAGACGTTGCGCAGCAACCCGCGACGCTTGGTGCGCAGCATCGGCGTGCCGGCGAAGCGCCGTTTGAAGCCCGCGTCGTCCAGTGCGAGCAACTCCACCAAGTCGGGTTGCGCGAGATCGGCCCGCGCGTGTGCACGCATGAGCTGTCCTTCCTGGGCAAACTTGTTCCACGGGCAGACCGCGAGGCAGTCGTCGCAGCCGTAGATGCGGTTGCCGACGGCCGGACGCAGCTCGACCGGAATGGAGCCTTTCAACTCGATGGTCAGGTAGGAAATGCAGCGGCGGGCATCAAGCTGGAAGGGCGCGGTGATGGCCTGCGTGGGACAGGCCGTAATGCAGCGCGTGCAGGAGCCGCAACGGTTCTTCTCCGGCGGGTCGGCATCCAACTCCAGCGTCGTGACGATCTCGGCGAGGAGGAACCAGTTGCCGAGCCGGCGGCTGATGAGGTTCGTGTGCTTGCCGGCGAAGCCGAGGCCGGCTCGTTGCGCAAGGTCGCGCTCCAGCAGCGGCCCGGTGTCCACATACCAGAGCGAGCGCGTGTCAGGGCCGCCGAGCTGGTTGACAAACTCCGTGAGCTGCTTCAGCGGCGCGGCGAGCACCTCGTGGTAGTCGGAGAAGTGCGCGTAGCGGGCGACAGCGCCAGTTTTCAGTTTCGCATTTTCCGGTTTCAGCGGCGGGGAGGCTTGTCTCCCGCTGAATGCTTCTCCCCTTCCCGCGTAACTCACCGCCAGGCAAATCACCGATCGCGCTCCCGCGAGCACCAGTTCCGGCTCCACGCGCTTGGACGCGTTGCGCGCGAGGTAATCCATCTCGCCGTGCTGTCCGGCGGCGAGCCAGCGCTGGAAATCGTCGCGGTGGTCGGGCGCGCTGGCCGTGGTGAACCGGCAGTCATCGAAGCCCAGCTCGCGGGCGCGCTGGCGGACGGCGTCTTTCACAACCGGGGCGGGTCGTGCTGCGCCGCGCGGAAATTATGCAACACGTGCGCGGCGATTTCCTTGATGGAGCGCTGCTCGGTGTTCACGAGCACGTCGGCCTGCCTGTAGGCGGCCTCGCGGGTGGCGAGCAGCTCGCGGATTTTCACCAGCGGGTCGGGCGCTTGCAACAGCGGGCGGTGCGTCTGGTGCTTCGTGCGCTGGTAAATCGTCTCCGGCGTGGCCCAGAGGCAGACAACGAGCGCGTGCGTCTTGAGGCTGGCGAGATTGTCCGGGTTGACCACCAGGCCGCCGCCGGTGGAGATCACCTTGCCGTTCCACTCGGTCATCTCGGCGACCAGCTCCATCTCGAACTGGCGGAACGCCGCCTCGCCGTGCTGCGCGAAAATTTCACTGACCTTCACGCCCGTGCGGCGCTCGATCACCTCGTCGGTGTCCACGAACTCAAATTGCATCTCAGCGGCGACCAGCCGGCCCACGGACGACTTGCCCACGCCCATGAAGCCTGCCAGCGCGATGTTGCGAATCTGACGCGGCACGCTCATGCGGGCGAGCATGACGCGTCGCAGCGACTCAGGCACGAAGTTTCAGCCGGATGAAGATTTGACCGGCCTCCGGCACTCTCATAATGTCCGCCCCTCGTTTATGAAGGTTCTGATTTGCGATCCAATTTCGCCGAAGGGCATCGAGCTGTTCCGGCAACGGCCCGAGTTCCAGGTCACGGTGCTGGACAAGCGCCTGTCCGAGGCGGAACTGCTGCCCGTCGTTGCCGATGTGGAGGCGATGGTTGTGCGTTCGGAGACGAAGGTGACGAAGAAGGTTCTCGAAGCCGCCGCCAAACTCCGCGTCGTGGGCCGCGCCGGCGTGGGGGTGGACAACGTGGACGTGGAGGCCGCCACGCAGCGCGGCGTGGTGGTGATGAACACTCCCGCCGGCAACACGCTGACGACGGCGGAGTTGAGCTTTGCGATGATCCTCAACCTCGCGCGCAAGGTTCCCCAAGCGCACGGTTCGATGGTCGCGGGCAAATGGGACCGGAAACTTTTCATGGGCGTCGAGCTGCACGGCAAGACGCTCGGCGTGCTCGGCGCGGGCCGCATCGGCACCGAGGTCGGCAAGCGCGCCTTGGCCTTCGGGATGCGCGTGCTGGCTTACGACCCGTTTCTCACTGAGGGCCGCGCGAAGTCGCTCGGCTTCGAGCTGGCCTCGGACGTGGACGCGATTTACCAGAACGCGGACTTCATCACCGTCCACCTGCCGGTCACGGAGCAGACACGCGGGATGTTGAACAGCGCCGCGTTCGCCAAGATGAAGCCCGGTGTGCGCGTCGTGAACTGCGCGCGTGGCGAAATCATCGTGGAGCACGACCTGCTCGCCGCGCTCGACTCGAAGAAAGTCGCCGCCGCCGCGCTGGACGTCTTCTGCGCCGAACCGCTCGCGGCCGACCATGCGTTCCGCAAGCATCCTTCGCTCATCCTCACGCCTCATCTCGGCGCGAGTTCGGAGGAGGCACAGGAAAAGTGCGGCATCGAAGTCGCCGAGGTCATCACGTCCTACCTGCTTACCGGCGAAGTGCGCAACGCGGTGAACCTGCCGTTCCTCGATGCGCGGACCTTCGAGCAGGTGAAGCCCTACATGGCCTTGGGCGAGGCGCTGGGCAAGCTGCTCGCGCAGGTCGTGCCGCAGCAGATTGACCGCGCGCACATCACCTACGGCGGCAAGGCGCAGGAGCTGCCGAACATTGACCCCATCACGCGCGCCGTGCTCATGGGCTTCCTCGCGCGCGCGGCGGTGAAGGACTTGAATCCGATCAACGTGCGCGGCATCGCCGGCACGCTGGGCATCGCGGTCGAGGAGAAGCGGTCGGGCGAGCCGGTCACGTTCAACGAGTGGCTGCACGTCCAGCTCTTCAAGGGCGAGGAGAAGGTCGGCTCGGCGGGCGGCACCTTCTTCGGTTCGCCGAACAATCCGCGCATCGTGCGGCTGTTCAGCAATCCGCTCGAGATCCCGCTGCACGGGACATTCCTCATGTTCAACAACCAGGACCGGCCGGGCATCGTCGGTTACGTCGGCACGCTGTTGAGCAAGCACAGTGTCAACATCGCGAATCTCAGCCTGAGCCGCGATCACGCCGGCGGCCACGCGCTCTCCGTCTTCCATGTGGACAGCGAGCCGCCGGTGGAACTGCTCGAAGAACTGCGCCGGGACGCCGTCTTCAGTAATGTCCGCGTGGTGAAGCTTTGAATCGCGTCGCTCCAATGAAAACCTTCGTTCCGCTATTGTTTGTCGTCGCGACGGCTCTCGCCGCTGACCCGAAGGACGCCAAGTCCCCCGTCGCGCCGCCGCTGCCCAAACCAGTCGTCAGCGCCGACAGCCTCTTCCCGCCCACCGTGCTGGCGAAGGGAAAGGGATTTGAAATCAACGACCGTCAACTCGACGAGGCGTTCATGAATTTCCGCACCGCCGCCGCCTCGCGTGGCCAGCCGCCGCCGCCCGAGGACAAGCGTCTGGAGACGGAGAAAAAACTGCTGGACCGGCTCATCGTCGTGCAGGTGCTTTCGCGCAAGGCCACCGAGGCTGACAAGACGAAGGGCAAGGCCACGGCGGACAAGATGCTCGGAGAATTTCGCCAGCAGGCCGGCTCGGAGGAGGGTTTCAAGCGGCAGATCGCCGCGCTGGGCATGACCCCCGAGGCATTCACGACGCAGTTCACCGAGCGGGCCATCGTCGAGGAGGTGGTGACTCGCGAGGTGCGCGACCAGATTCCCGTCACGCCGCAGCAGGTGCAGAAATATTACGACGAGAACCCGAAGCGGTTCGAGCAGCCAGAGACCGTGCGGGCCGCGCACATTCTTCTCGCGACCCGCGACATTCCCACCAACGCGGAGTTGCCGCCCGACAAGCAGAAGGCGCAGCGCGACTTGATCGAGGCTTTGCTGAAACGCGCACGCGCCGGCGAGGATTTCTCCAAGCTCGCGAAGGAATTTTCCCAGGATCCCGGCTCGAAAGAACGCGGCGGTGAATACGTTTTCCCGCGCGGCCAGATGGCGACGGAGTTCGAGGCGGCCGCGTTCGGGATGCGCCCCGGCCAGATCAGTGACGTGGTCACGACCAAATTTGGCTTCCACATCATCAAGGTGCTGGAACGAAACCCGGCGAAAAAGGTCGAGTTCGACAAGGTGAAGGACCGCATCCGCGAAAACCTCCAGCAGGAGGAGGCGGACAAGCAGTTGCCGGCTTATCTGGAGAAGGTGAAGAGAGAAGCGGGCGTGGAAGTGCTCGCCGAGAAATACAAGTGAGCAGGGAGGAGCAGGATTAAGATTAAGAGGCGCCGCTTTTGTTCTGACTCTTGCTCGTAATCCTAATCTTAATCCCGCTCCCATGACTTCCCTCCCCGTCGCCCTCACCATCGCCGGCTCCGACAGCGGCGGCGGCGCGGGCATCCAGGCGGACCTCAAGACCTTCGCCGCGCTCGGCGTCCACGGCACGAGCGCCGTCACGTGCCTGACTGCGCAGAACCCCAAGGTCGTTTCCGCCATCCAAGCCGCGAAGCCGGCCATCGTCCGCGCACAGATCGAAGCAATCTTCGCCGAACTGCGCCCCGCCGTCGTGAAGACCGGGATGCTGTTCGACACTGCCAACATCCACGAAATAGCGGACTTTTTCGGCAAGCTGCACAACCCGAAACCGCCGCTCATCGTTGACCCCGTGATGGTCGCCACGAGCGGTGCGCGTCTGCTCAAGCCCGCCGCCCTGCGCACGATGCAGGAGGAACTGCTCCCGCTCGCCACGCTCGTCACGCCGAACCTGGACGAGGCGGAAATCCTCGTGGGCACCAAGCTGAAGTCAGTAAAAGAACTGCGTGCCGCCGCGCGAGCAATTCACCATCGCTTCCACTGCGCCGCGTTGGTAAAGGGCGGTCATCTGCGCGGGCTGAGTGAGGCTGTGGATGTTTTCTTCGACGGCAAAACTGAGTTGCTCCTCTCCGCTCCATTCGTGCGGGGCGTCTCGACGCACGGCACGGGCTGCACTTACTCGGCCGCCATCGCCGCCAACTGCGCCCTCGGCCATGATCTCTCCAGCGCCGTGCAACTCGCCAAGGATTTCATCACCCGCGCCATCGCACGCAGCTATCGAGCAGGGAAGCACTCCGTGTTGAATCCGTTCAACTGAACGGAGTTCAGTCAAAATCCGAGCAGCTCATGAAGTAGTGGCAGCGCGGGCAGCGGAACTTGCACTTCTGGTTCTCCAACTCGTGCCCACAGCGCGGACACCACTTCCAGTATTCGCCATCGCTCGTTCCACTCTCGGACGCGGCTGGTTCCGTCGTCGCTTCTCGCGTGACTGGAGTTGGCTTCGGTTCCGGCACGCCCGTTTGTTAGGCCTAGTCGGCACGGCTTGCAAGATTGCGAGTCGGCGGCCGGCCCAGCACAGGCTTCGCAGACGTGGTAAGAAACCATTCTCCTGGGTGTGCGAAGTGGCCGGCTTGACACGCTCCGGCTCGGGTCTATCCCGTATTTTTCCCACGATTTCAGTGCGAAATCTGATTCCGGCACTCGCATTGCTTTGAGGAAGCCATGTTCAACATGCTACCAATCGCCCTGCGATGCGCGGCATGCCCATCAGTCGCCGCCTTCCTTGCGGCGACGGACAGTCCACAACCATCCCCCTGATGCGAGCCGGGCGTTCCCGCCCGCTTCTCGCTCTCCGAAAACGAAACCGGTGGTTGCGCAAGCAGCCGCCGGTTGCGTTTTTGCGCTTCGCACCGTGCGCCGGCCCTGCTATTCCAACCCGCCGTGACCAGCCCCGCGCCCAGCGTGCTGCTGTTGATTCCGGCCTACAACGAGGAGGAACGCATCGAGCCGACCCTCCGCGAGTATGCCGCGCATTTCCGCGCGCACTACGCGGGGCGCTTTGAAATCCTGGTCGTCCTCAACGGCTGCCGCGACAACACCCTCGCCGTCGTGCAGCGCGTCGCACGGGATTTTCCCGAAGTGCAGGTCGAGAATTTTCCCGCGCCCATCGGCAAGGGCGGCGCGCTCATCGAGGGCCTCCGCCACGCGCCCAAGGTGGACCTCATCGGCTACGTGGACGCCGACGGCGCGACACCGCCGTCCGCCTTCCACCGGCTCATCGGCCACACGGAGTGGGCGGACTGTGTCATTGGCTCGCGATGGCTGGACGGCGCGGTGCTGCACCAGGCGCAGCCGCTTTTCCGGAGGTTCACCAGCCGATGCTTCCACGCCATCGTGCAAGGCCTCTTCTGGATGGACATCGCCGACACGCAATGCCCCGCGAAGATTGCGCATCGCACCGCCATCGAGGCCATCCACCACCATCTCCGCATCGCCGATCTTGCGTTCGACGTGAACTTGCTCTATTCGCTCACGCACGCAGGCTTCAAGGTGCTCGAGCTCCCGACCGAGTGGACCGACAAGCTCGGCAGCAAGGTGACGAGTTCGCTCTTCCGCTCCTCCGCCATCATGTTCTTCTCCACCGTGCGGCTGCGGCTCGTTTACTCGCCGCTTTACGAACGCCTGCAACCGCTGCGCTGGGTGGGCAACTGGCTTTACAGCGTCCTCCGCGCGCCGGTTGTGCGGAAGAAAGAATAGGCCAAAGGCCAGGCGTCCAAGGTCTAAAAGTCGGTGTGCGGTTCAGACTTTGGATTTTGGAACTTCAACCCTTCCCCAAGTGAACCAAACCGCCGTCCCCAGCAGCGCGACGCAAGATATGCCGAGCACCTGCACCACCAGCCGGAACGCCGCCATCGGCTCCATGCTTGCGAGCTTCGGCTGCACCCACCACAGCCCGCCCGCGAAGCCCGCCGCGATGAGCACCAACCACGGCACGATGGTGAACCGTTCGCGGGCCAGCAGGTTCTGGATGAGCACATTCGCGAGCACAAGGAACAGGATGCTCCACACAAACCACGGCACCAGCGGCCCGGCCTGGAGAAAACGCTCGGGGTCACGGAAATACATGATGCGCAATGGCAGCGTCGGAAACAGCGAACACACTGTCGCCACCGCGCCGCCCAGCGCCGCCGTGCCCAGCAGCGTGTGCCGCAAGGCCGTGTCCTGACCGCCGCCAGTGCCGCCCGCAACCTTCGGAAACATCACTGCGGCGATGGGCAGCGTGAACTGCCCCAGCCCGTAGCCCACCACACTGCCCGCCAGATACAGCGCCGTGATTTCCTTGGGAAACTGGCTCTGCACGAACACCGCGTCCGCTGTCGAGATAAACACCACCGCGCCCATGCCCAACGTCAGCGGCTGCACACGCGCCAGCCACGACCGCCAGGCGAACGTCCCGCCTGCCACCACCCGCAGTTTGCGCGTCACGTGCCACGCCAGTGCCACGGCGGCAAGCTGGCTGAACAGTGACGACGCCATTGCACTCGCTGCCTGTCCGTGGAGCAGAACCACCAGCAGCACCACCGCGCTGAAGCGCCCAAGACCGTCAATCATCAGCGTCCAGCCCAAGCCCGCGAAGTCCTGCCGCCCTTGCAGACCGCCGCGCAGGACCGGCAGCCACAGCGAGGTCAGCCCCAGCCCCAGCGTCGCCCACAACGCGGCGGGGTTGCTGATTTTCAGCGTCGCGCAAATCACGTCGCTGAACACAAGACCAGCCGCCAGCACCAAGAGCCACAGCGCGAACGTCCCGCGCAGCACCGCGCGCACGGTCGCGGCTGATTCCGCCTGCGTCGCCGGCTCCTTTGCCGTCGCTGTTTGCAGCGCGAACACCGCCTGCAATCCTGCCGCCGGCACGCCCAGCAACAGGAAGACTTTCAACAGTGTGGCGAAAACGCCGTATTCTGCCGGAGTCATCAAGTCCGGTTTGTTCACCAACGGATGCACCGCCATCATGAGCACGCCGCAGCCGAGGTTCGCCGCAACGAGCCAGCCCGCTTGCTTGAAGAAATGTCGGCCCGAGTCGGCACTCATGCGGGGAGGATGGTTTCCAGCGTCACCGGCACCTGCTCCGGCGGCTTGCGCTGCGGGCGGGTGAACAGTCCTTTCCAAAAGCCCAGCCCGTAGCAGACGTGCGACACCACAATCAGCGGCGCGACGCGCGCGGCATTGAACAGGCAATGCGAACTCGACACCAGCGTCTGCACAATCGCTGCGATGGCGTAGAACGCGAGCGGCCACAGCAGCAGCGGTGGGAGGAACGGTGTGAGCAGGAGATAAAGCAAGAACAGTGGCGGCACAAAGTTCGGCGCGGAACCAAGCGTGGGATGCAGGCGGAATTGTTCGGCCCGGCCGCGTCCGTAGTTCATCAGCATCTTGCAGAACGCGCCGAGCGTGCGCCGCGGGCGGCGGTGGACGATGAAGGCCGGGTCATAAACCAGCTTGCCCCCGCGCCGCTGCAACTCGTCCATCAGCGCGTTCTCCTCGTTGGGATACAATGCCTCGTCGAAGCCGTCCGCCGCCAGCAGCGCATCGCGCCGGCCCATGAGGTTGCAGAGAATCAGCTCCTTCTCCCCGCTCGCCCGGGCTTCGCCGACCGGCGTGTAGCGCGCCCGGCTTGGCCCGAACGCCAGCCAGCTCCCCATCACGGCGGCGAACGCCTGCTCCCGCAGCGGCGCATCCGGCGGGCACACATTCGGCCCGCCGAGCATGACGACCTCGGGGTTGGTCAAATGCGGCAGCGCGCGGGTCAAGTTGTCCGGCGGCGGGAACGAGTCGTCGTCGAGGAAGTAAATCCACTCGCCCTTCGCGGCGCGCAGCGCGGTGTTGCGCTGGACGGATGGTTGCTTGCCCCGCGCGATGATGATTTCCAATCGGTCACGCGGATGGTCGAGCGCCCGCGCGGCGGCGAGGGCCAACGGAGCTTCATCTCCCGGCCGCGTCGGGATGATGACGGTGACGAAGGGAGCGCTCATGCAGCGTGCTCGCGTCGAAGGCCCTTCTCATTAGCACCCGGCTTCAGCCGGGTGTGCGACGGCGAACACGGGCAGAGCCGTTTCAACGGCTTTGCCTCGTCGGCCCGACTTCCGCCCGCGAAACCGTTGAAACGGTTCCGTTCGCCCTCGTCCCCGGACACCCGGCTGAAGCCGGGTGCTAATGAGATTTGCGCGGCGCGTCCGTGCCGGCGATTTGCAATCGCCGTCCGCGCGTGTTCGAAAGTCGCAGAGCGGCGGTTACAAACCGCCGGCACGCGCTCCGGTGGGATTCGCAACCTGAAGGTTGCGACTACGAAGTGGTTCATGGCTGCTCGCGGAGGAATTTGACCAGCAGGCGCGTGGCGCGTTCGAGCTGGGCCAGCTCAATCCACTCGTCCGCCGTGTGGGCCTGCGCGATGTCGCCGGGGCCGAGCAGCACGCTGGGGATGCCGCCGCTGGCCAGCACCGCCGCGTCCGAAAAGTAATCCACGCCCTGCGGACGCCGCTGGCCGGCACAGCGCATGAGCTGGCGGACGAGCGGGAGGTCTGGGTCAGTCTCCAGCGCGGGACAGGGCGCGTTCTTGGTGTCGGTCAGCTCGGCGTCCACGCCGAGCCGCCGGAGGAGCGCGCGCAGTTCGGTGAACACGCCCGCGTCCGACTCGCCGGGCAGAGTGCGGCGGTCAATGAGGATGTCGCAGCAATCAGGCACGATGTTCGGCTGCTTGCCGCCTGCGATCGTGCCGACGTTGACCGTGGCGTGGCCGAGCAGCGGGTGCGTGTGGCGCTTGAGCGTAGCGGCGTAGTTCGTCTCAAGCTCCTCGACGACGCGGGCCATTGCGTGGACGGCGTTCCTGCCGAGGTGCGGCGTCGCGCCGTGTGCGGATTTACCGTGCGTGGTGATGCGGAGCCAGAGGTCGCCCTTGTGCGCGGTGACGACCTTGAGCCGCGTCGGTTCACCCACGATGGCGAGGTCGGCTTTAAGTCTGAGCTTCATTAGCGCCCGGCTGCCGCTCTGGTTGTTCTCCTCGTCCACGAGAGCAGTGAGGATGATCTCCGTCTCGCGCGGGCGCGGGCCGCTCGCGACGAGTTCCAGCAACGCGGCGAGGTAGGTGGCGATGCTGCCCTTGGTGTCGCAAGCGCCGCGTCCGTGCAGGCGGCCTTGCTTCACCACCGGCTTGAAGCGCGATTCGCCGTCCACGCCCACGGTGTCCATGTGCGGCGTGAGCAGGATGCGGCGACGGACTTTTCCACCGGCGGGCGTAAGGTGGATGAGCAAATTCGAGCGACCGGGAAAAACCTCCTGCCACTTCAATTCCAGTCCGGCGCGGTCGGCGGTGAAGGCGAGGAAGTCCGCGACGCGCCGTTCGCCGGTGAGGTCATCGCGGCCCGAGAGGAACGCGGGGTTCACGCTGGGCAGCGCGATGAGTTCACGCAGGAGCTGATGGGCGGCAGCGGGCATCGGCGCGCCAAAGGTAGGCGGCAGCGGGATAGGTGTCGAGCCGGAGGGAATTATTCCGCGACCATGTGGTTACGCAGCACGCCAATGCCTTCGATGGTGGCTTCCATGTGGTCGCCGGGCTTGAGGTAGGTGCCGGTGGTGTTGCCCACGCCCGAGGGCGTGCCGGTCGAGATGATGTCGCCCGGCTCCAGGGTCACGATGGCCGAGACGAATTCGATGATGGCCGCGACGGGAAAAATCATCTGCGCGGTGCTGGCGTTTTGCCAGGTCTTGCCGTTGACCTTGAGCGTGAGGCCGAGTTTCTGCGGGTCGGACAGCGCGCTGGCAGAAGTCACGCATGGGCCGACGGGGCAAAACGCGTCGTGCCACTTGCCGTGCTGCCAGTCGAAGAACGTGTCCTTCTCGCGCTTCTCGCGGCTTGGGTTCGGACGGAACTTCCGGTCGGAGATGTCGTTCACCACCGTGTAGCCGGCCACGTGGCCGAGCGCGTCGGCTTCCTTCACGGCCTTGCATCGCTTCGCCATCACCACGCCCAGCTCGCACTCCCAGTCAATGTGGTTGGGCGAAACTTTCGGGATGACGATGGCCGCGCCGGGGTGGTTCAGCGTGGTGGTCGGCGGCTTCTGGAAGAGATAGGGAAAGGTCTTCGCGCGCTCGGTTTCGCGGCCGCCGCCTTCCTTGATGTGTTCGTTGTAATTGCCGGCGAGCAAAATGATTTTCGGCGGACGCGCGATGGGCGTGAGCAGTTGCAATTTGTCCACAGCCAGCGCCACGCCGTCCGCCACGCTGCGATTTGCCGCCAACCAGCCGCCCAGCTCGCGCGCGGCTGCGAAGTGGCTCCCGCCCGGCAGCAACGCGAGCAGGTCATCGCCCTCCGGCAAGGCCAGCGTGCGCCGCGTGTGATCGCGATGGAGGCGAGCGGCGTCCGCGAGCGGGACGAGCGTGGAGTCGAGGTAGAAGCCGGCGCGGGCTTCGCGACCGTCAGTGAAGCGACAGAGTTTCATGCGTGGCGTGGACGATGAACGGCCGCCGCCAGCCGGTCAATCGCGGCGGGACTGTTCAACCTCGCGCCCTCATGTTTAACTCGCGCGTCTCATGCGGAAGCTCGTTCATCTGATTCCGAAGCCGGTGCTCTTCGGCCTGCTCGGCGCGCTGGGCTGCGTGCTGGGTTGGGCCGCTGGCGAGCCACTGCTCCAAATCATCAAGCCGCCCGTGGCGAAGGCCGGCGAGGAGGCAAAAGGCCAGCCCGCCGCGCCCGTGCTTGTCTTCAGCAACGAGCTGCAAAAACGTTTGAAGCGCGAGGAGGCCAAGACCGGCGATGTGCAGATTTCGCTGATGTGGGACAACTTCAACGACCTCGACTTGCACTGTGTGGATCCGAACGGCGAACGGATTTTCTACGGGCACAAGCTGGCGGCGTCCCAAGGCGTGCTCGATGTGGACATGAACGCGAGGATCCCCTATTCCGCGCAGCCGGTGGAAAATATTTACTGGCCCACCAACGGCGCGCCGGAGGGCCGCTATCAGGTCTTCGTTCATCACTACTCGCTGCACGCGCCCGTCAATGAGACACCCTTCACCATCGCCATCAAGCAGGGCGGCAAGGCGCAGGAATTTCGCGGTGTCATCCGTCACGGGCAGACGAATCTAGTGCACACCTTCGAGATGAAGAAGGCCCCGCTGCCCGACCTCGCGAAGCTCAACCAGCGCCAGGCGCCCTCGCTCAAGACCACGCTCGTCATCGGCCTGTGGACCGCGCTGCTCGCGGTCGGCATGGCCGCACTCATCGTGGCAGGGCAAAATTTTTTGCTGCACCGCGCGCTGTTCAGCGTGAAATCCGCCGCGCTTGTGCTCGGCGGCGGCGTGCTGGCCGGACTCATCTCCGGCGCAGTGAGCCAGCACCTCTTCGCACTGGGCGCGAACAGCTTTGCCGCTCGACTGACCGAGACCGAAGCGGAAAAAGTTTTGCCGCTCATCATCAAGGCCGGGCAGGTCGTGGGCTGGTCGCTGCTGGGCGCGCTGCTGGGTTTCGGTCTCGCGTTCTTCATCCCGAACCTGCCGAAGTTCCGCGCGGGCTTCGCGGGTCTTATCGGCGGGGGCTTGGGCGCGGCGGCGTTTCTCTTCGCGCTCGCCAAGTCCGGCGAGGTTTCCGGCCGCCTTGTGGGCGCGGCGATTCTGGGCCTCACCATCGGCCTTGTCGTCGCACTGGTCGAACGGCTGGCGCGCGAGGCGGCGCTCATCGTCCACTGGCACGAGAACGAGCGCACGGTCATCAATCTCGGCGCGGAACCGGTCATCCTGGGCAGTTCGCCGGAGGCGCATCTCTACCTGCCCAAGCACAAGGGCTTCCCGCCCATCACGGCCATCGTGACCTTCCGCGAGGGCCGCGTGCAGATGGAGAACAAACTCTCGAAATCAACGCACACCCTCGCTGGTGGCAACAAACTCCAGATCGGCGACCTGTGGATTGAGATCCAGACGGACGCGAAGTGATGGCGAGCAAGCGCGGAGAACAGCACCTTGTTGGTCCCGCACGCCACCACTTTCGAGAGCGAGACTTCCCGCAAGGCGATTTTTTACCACTTCACGGAGCAACGGCTTGGTGGTCGTTGAGCCGCAACGGAGTTGCATTTGCTTAAACGCCCTTTGTGGCGCACCGTCCGCGTCTGATATGGCCTGTGCTCAGAAGCAACCAACACCGGACGCCACCGCGTTCCTGCCCATGTCGCGCGCCGAGATGGACGCGCGCGGCTGGGACGAACTCGACGTGCTCCTCATCACCGGTGACGCGTATGTGGATCATCCGTCGTTCGGCGCGGCGATGATCGGGCGCGTGCTGGAGGCGGAGGGTTGCCGCGTGGGCATCATCGCGCAGCCGGACTGGACGAAGATCGAATCCATCCAGGTCATGTGCGCGCCGAAACTTTTCGTCGGCGTCACGGCAGGCAACCTCGACTCGATGCTGTCCAACTACACCGCCGCGCGACACAAGCGGAAGGACGACGTTTACAGCGCGGGCGGCGTGCCGGGCAAGCGGCCCAATCACGCGGCGGTGGTTTACTCGCAGATGGCGCGGCGCGCCTTTCCCGGCGTGCCGGTGGTGCTCGGCGGCATGGAGGCGAGCATGAGGCGTGTGGCGCACTACGATTACTGGGAGGACAAGCTCAAGCCCTCCATCATGGCCGACGCGAAGGCCGACGTGCTCGTCTATGGCATGGGCGAAGTCCCCGTGCGCGAAATCACCCGGCGACTCCGCGCGGGCAGCAAAGATTTTTCCGGCATTCGTGGCACGGCGCTCTTCCTCGGCGGCAAGGCCACGGCGGCGGCGGACTTCAGCGACTGCATCATCCTCCCGTCGTGGGAGGAATTGCAGGCGGACAAGACGCACTTGATGCGGCTGACCAAAGTCGTCGAGGCGCAGCAAACACCGCACAGCGGCAAACGCCTTGTGCAGATGCACGGCAACCGCGCGGTGCTCCAAGAAGCACCGGAGTTCCCCGTGGACGGCTCCGATCTCGACGCGCTTTACGAGCTGCCGTTCCAGCGCGCGTCGCATCCGAGCTACACCGAGCCGGTGCCGGGCTTCGCGACGATCAAGGACTCCATCATCGTCTCGCGAGGCTGCGCGGGCGGCTGCACGTTCTGCGGGCTGGGCTTTCATCAAGGCAAGTTTCTCTCCAGCCGCAGCGTGGATTCTGTGATGAAGGAAATCCGCAAGCTGACCGAGTCTGACACCTTTCGCGGCACGATCTCCGATCTCGGCGGGCCGACGGCGAACCTCTACGGCGCGAAGAACGGCCACGCGCCCGAGTGCAAGAAGTGCCATCGTCCGAGCTGTCTATGGCCGACGATCTGCCCGGTGTTCGGCATTGATGAAAAAGCCGGCCTCGACCTGCTGCGCGGCGCGCGGACGCAGCCCGGCGTGAAGCACGTCTTCGTGCAGTCCGGCATCCGCATGGATGTGGCGCTGCGCACGCCGACCTACATGAAGGAGCTGGTGCAGAACCACGTGAGCGGCCACATGAAGGTCGCGCCCGAGCACATGGACCCAGGCACGTTGCGCCGGATGCGCAAGCCCGCCGGTGACTTCCCGGCGTTCATGGAGAAGTTCTTCGACCTCAGCGACGCCGTCGGCAAGGAGCAGTATCTCGTGCCGTATTTCATTTCCAGTTTCCCCGGCTGCACCGAGGAAGAGATGGGCGCGGTGGAAAAGTTTTTGAAGGAAGAGAAGTGGAACCTCCAGCAAGTGCAGGACTTCATCCCGCTCCCGATGACCGGCTCGGCGGCGATGTATGTCACCGGTCTGGACATCAACACCGGCGCGCCCATCCCCGTGGTGAAGGGTGCCGGCGACCGCGAGCGCCAGAAGCGGATGCTGCGCCCCAACGCCCCGCACGAAGCCCGCATGACTGGCAGCCGCCGCCGGATGGCGAGCGCCGAGTTCTGCCCCGGCGCGCAGATGGACACGGTGGATTGATGCGCCAGCCGCCTTTGCGCTTGCAAAGCCGCGACTCCCGCGCACGCTCTGCGCCCTTATATGCTGAAAGCCGGAATCGTCGGCTTGCCCAATGTCGGCAAGTCCACTCTCTTCAACGCCGTCACCCGCACTCGCAAGGCCGAGGCGGCGAATTACCCCTTCTGCACGATCGACCCCAACGTCGGCGTCGTCACCGTGCCGGACGAGCGGATGTATGTGCTCCAGAAGATCGCGAAGACCAGCGTCGTCATCCCGGCGGCGATTGAGTTCGTGGACATCGCCGGCCTCGTGAAGGGTGCGAGCGCGGGCGAAGGCTTGGGCAACAAATTTCTCACGCACATCCGCGAGGTGGATGCCATCGTGCAAGTCGTCCGCTGCTTCGAGGATGCGGACATCCACCACGTCACCGGCACGGTGGATCCCGTGCGCGACATCGAAATCATCAACACCGAACTCGTCCTCGCCGACCTCGACTCGGTGAAGAAACGCCGCGAGAAAATCCACCGCGACGTGAAGCGCGGCGAGAAGACCGCCGTGGCCGAGGACGCCGTGCTCGCGAAGTTCGAGCCGGTGCTCGACGCCGGCAAGCTCGCGCTCTCCGTCCAGCTCACGCCCGAGGAGAAGCACATCTCCCGCACCTTCTGGCTGCTCACGGACAAGCCCACCATCTTCGCCTGCAACGTGAAGGAGTCCGATCTCGCCACCGCCGAGACGAACGCCCACGTTCTGAAAGTCCGCGACTACACCAAGACGCACCTCGCCTGCGAAGCCGTCATCATCAGCGCACAGATCGAGAGCGACCTGATTGATTTGTCGCCCGACGAGGCGAAGGCTTTTCTCAAGGAACTCGGCGTGGACGAGAGCGGCGTGGGCGCGCTGATCCGCGGCACTTACCACCTGCTCGGCCTGCGCACCTACTTCACGGCGGGCGAGAAGGAGGTCCGCGCGTGGACCATCCACGCCGGCGACACCGCGCCCAAGGCGGCGGGCGTCATCCACTCCGACTTCGAGCGCGGCTTCATCAAGGCCGAGACCGTGGCCTACGAGGATTTAGTGAAGTGCGGCTCCGTCGGCATCGCGCGCGAGAAGGGCCTCTACCGCATGGAAGGCAAGGAATACGTGGTAAAAGACGGTGATGTGCTGCTGTTCAAGTTCAATGTGTAGTCAGAGTCCCAAAATGCGTTGGCGGACCGGCGTCTAACTCGTCGTGCTTGGAGAACAGGGAGTCTCAAACCAGCATAGGTGGACCGGCGCTGAGAGTTGACGCTCCACGAATGGCCAATTGAACCAGCGGTGGGAAAACCCGAACGGAAAACGGCGACGCAAACTGTGCGACCCACGTCAGCCCCGCAAGCAACAAGCCGCAGTTCTGGCCACCATCAACCAGCTCTCCGGCGACTGCTCGCCGAGCAGACCCCGCGCGACTTTGTGCACGAGAGCCTGGCGGGACTTACAAGGTGCCGCGCCACTTCCGCGTCCTGCCCGCGCTCCCGCGCAACGCCACCGGCAAGGTGCTCAAGACCGCGCTGCGGGAAATGGCCAAGTGAGCGGCTCAGAGCGTCCGCCAAACGATAACACCGCCTTCACGGACAAGTTTTTTCGCGGGCGACTTTGTCTGGCGGCATCGTTTCCATAATTCCCTGCACGGCCCAGGCGGTTCCCCAGAAGCGCGACGTTTCACGGATGCGCTTGTTGTCCTGTGCGCGCGTGCTCGGCACCGGCCACGAGCCGTTGGCCTCCTGCGTGCCCTTGAGGAATTCGACCGCCTTCGTCAGCGCCGGATCGGCGGTGGTCAATCCGCTGCGACCGAGGGCATGGAGCGCCAGACCGGTTCCAAACGCGTCGCTCGCTTCGCCGACCAGCCAGCCCCAGCCGCCATCGGCGTTTTGCTGCCCGAGCAATGAGGCGCGCGCCGTCGTCATTTGCTCCGCCGTTCCCATTTCTTTCGCGAGGAGCAATCGCATCGCCCACCACTCGGTGCTCTTGCCGGGCTGCCCCTGCGCCACCCAGGCGGACGCGCGCTGGTGAGCCTCGGTCAGCGGCTGGCCGGGCGCTTCCGCCGACTTGAGCGCGAGCTGCACACACATGGTTGTGACCTCCTGAATTTCGCGCGCGGGCCGCCGCCCGAGCGGGAGCTGCCCCTGCGCCTTCCACGCCCCATTGGTCTCCTGCAACGCGACCAGCCGGTCGCGAAACATCGGCACCCACGCGGCGTCCTTCACGGCGGGATTCCGGCCCAGCAGCAGTCTGGCGATGGTGTCCACATTGTCGGAGACGGCCTTGGTCTCGGCCACTTTTTGTTTGGGGGCCGACCAGTTCTTCCAGTCCACCGACCATTCCCACCACTCCGCCAGTTTCTGCGGGTCCACCTCGAAGCCGGCGCGGGCCGCCCGGTCAAGGCTCCACAGCATGGCTGGCACCTGATGGCAGCTCGCGCAGCCGCGGTCGTGCATCCAGGCGACGCCTTCCTTTTCGAGAAATGGAAGGCTGCTCCGCACCAGCTCGCGGGCGTCGTCACCGCGCAGCGGGCAGCGCAGGCAAGTGAGCAGGACAAGGGCGAGAAACGTGAACCGGTTCATGGTGGTCCGGCGTTGGACGTGGGAACCGCTGCGGGTCTTCGGCTCCAAATGGAATTCATCTCCGCCGGTCTGCGTCTTTGATCACCGGGCAAGGCTTCGTTTTCCTGAAATCGCGTCCCGTCTGGCCGGCTACTTCTCCGCCGGGAGCGAGAACGTGGCCAGCACGGGCCGGTGGTCGGAGGCCGCACGCCACCACGGCAGCGCGAAGACGCACGTCTGCTCCGGCACGACACGGGCGGCGAGCGCGCGGTTCGCCAGCACGTAGTCGAAGCGCGAGTAGGCGTCCTCGCGGTTGTAGAAGTAGGTCCAGGTGACGTTGGCTCCGAGGCGCTGGAGCGGCGCGTCCGGCGCGGACCGCGTGGCTTCCTCGGGGCGCAAGTCCACCAGCGCGTTGCGTCCGCGTCCGATCACGGTGCGGATGGGTTTGTTGCCGTGCGTGTCGTTGAAGTCGCCGAGGACGACGAGCGGGACGTTCGGCTTCGCCTTGAGGTGTGAGTCAATTTTCTCGCGCAGCAGCAGCGCCTCCTGTTCGCGAAGCTCGGACTGGTCGGCCTCGGGCACAGGACGTTTGGACTTCAAGTGCGCGGCGAGCAGCGTGAACTGGAACTGCGGCGTGACTTGAATGTCCACCTCGATGAAGCCGCGGCTCACGCGGAAGCGCCGGTCGTTCAAGAGAAAGCTGTCGTTCGTGTGCGGCCGGCGTGCGACGATGGGCAGCCGGCTCAGAACAGCGACGTGGATGTTCGTGTCGCGGCCGTTGATGTGCTCCCAGTGCGGGTAGTCGAGGCCGGCGGTTCGCAGGCTGGCGCGGAGTTCCAGCAGCGCGTTGGTGCTGCCCATTTCCTCGAAGGCGACGACATCGGCGCGCAGCGCAAGCAGCGTGTCGCACACCTTCGCCTTGGCCTCGGCGGGTTTCGCGGTGCGGCCCGGCACGGGGCCGTCGAGGTAGTTCTCGACGTTGAAAGTCGCCACACTGAAGCGATCCGCCGCCAACGCGCCTCCCACGAGCAGCCAGCCGGTGGCAAGCAGCAGCAGGAAACGGGAACGCATGGCGGTCAAGGAATAGGACAAACCACCGGCAAGGGCAAGCGCGGGAGAACGATTGGCAAATGGCCGGCGAGCGGTTAATCTCCGGCATGATTCGAGCCAGCGACTCCGCCGCCGAACCCACTGCCGCCATGAACTCCGACCCGCGCGCCCGCGCGCCGCTGCACGACGTGCAGAGCGGCCGCGACCACCGTGAGCTGCGCATTGACAAGGTCGGCGTGCGCGGCCTGCGTTTTCCCATCCAGATCCGGGACAAGGCGCACAGTCACCAGAACACCATCGCCACGATCGCGATGTGCGTGGACCTGCCGAAGGAATTCAAGGGCACGCACATGAGCCGCTTCATCGAGGTGTTGAACGCGCACGGCTCCGTCGTCCACGTCGAGAACATCGAGGAGATTCTCCACGCGATGCAGGCCAGGCTGCACGCCGCCACCGCGCATCTGGAGATGGAGTTCCCGTTCTTCCTGACGAAGAAGGCGCCGGCGACCGGCATGGAGGGCGTGATGGACTACACCGCGCGGTTCGCGGCGACGGCCAGCGGGAAGGAAATTGACTTCGTCCTCACCGTGATCGTCGGCGTGACCACGTTGTGTCCGTGCTCGAAGGCAATTTCCAAATTCGGCGCGCACAACCAGCGCGGCAACGTGACCGTCTCCATCCGCTCGGACAAGGTCGTCTGGATCGAGGATCTCATCGCGCTCGTCGAGGCCAGCGCGAGCAGCGAGTTGTATTCGCTGCTCAAACGGCAGGACGAGAAGGTCGTGACCGAGCGAGCCTACGAGAACCCGGTCTTCGTCGAGGACTTGGTCCGCAATGTCGCGCTCAAGCTCAACGCCCACGCGGATGTGACATGGTATAAAGTGGAGGCCGAGAACTTCGAGAGTATCCACAATCACAACGCCTACGCGTGCATCGAGAAGGGCTGAACAGGCTTCCGTCCGCGAGCCGTTTGGAGTTTGCGCTTGAATCCTGCGGCCAATCCCGCGATAAACGCGCCATTCAGCCACACCGTTCGTGGCTGGCATTGAAGTGACAACCACTCCGAGCCGCGTGCGGCCCAACTGTGCAGCCTCTCCCGCCCAACGCGGGTTTCTCGCCACCGCCTCCGCCTTCCTTGCCCGGGTGTTCCCGGCGCGCGGACTGGCGCTGCTCGTTTGCGCACTGATGGTCGGGTCCGCCTTCGCCGAGATGCCGGCCTTCCGGTGGGCGTCGCGCGCCGGCGGGACGGGCCATGACTATGGCACTGGCATCGCTGTGGACAACGAGGGCAACACCTATATCTGCGGCTACTTTCGCGGCCAGGCTCGCTTCGAGGATTACGCGCTGGCCGGCAAGGGCGAGGCGGACATCTTCCTCGCCAAGTATGATCGTGTCGGCAAGCTGGTCTGGGTCCGGCAGGCCGGCGGCAGCGCCGATGACTACGCGCGCGCGGTGGCCATTGACGCGGATGGCAACTGTTACATCACCGGTTCGTTCCAGTCGCCGACCGTGGACTTCGGCGGCGAGTCCGTGAAACGCAACTCCGACTCGGAAATCTACGTCGCGAAGTTCGACGCCAACGGCAAGGTGCTTTGGGTTCGCCAGGCGGGCGGCAACGGCGGCGGCAGCGGCAATGGCGTCGCGGTCGGTGCGGACGGCTACGTGTATGTCTGCGGTTACTTCAATGGTGACATCACCTTTGGCGACCTCACACTCAAGAACTCCGGCTTCAACGACATTTTCGTCGCGCGCTACGACACCAACGGTGAACTCGACTGGGTCCGTCAGATCGGCGGCCCTGGCGACGACGTGGCCAGCGCCATCACCGTGGACCCGCAGGGCAACTGCTACATCACGGGCGGCTTCGAGGACAACGTGCGCTTCTCGCGCACGATCACGCTCGGCAGCGCCGGACTCGTGGACAGCTTCATCGCCAAGCTCGACAACACCGGCCGCACCGTCTGGGCACAGCGCGCCGGCGGGCCGAACACCGACATCGGCTACGGCGTCGCGCTGGACCCGCTGGGCAACGTGATCGTCTCCGGCGGCTTCAACGGCACGGAGTCCTACGCCTCCGAGATGCGCCTGCACGCCGCCTTCCGCTCCCGCAAGGGCACGCACACCGGCACGTTCAATGGCAAAGGGCTGCGCAGCGTCGGCGGCTCCGATGTGTTTGTCTCCAAGTATGACCAGCGCGGCAAGCTGACCTGGGTGCGCACCTTCGGCGGCAACAAGATTGGCTGCCCGGAAGCCGGTTACGGGCTCGCGGTGGACGGCAGCGGCCACGCGCACATCACGGGCACTTTCGCGGGCCGGGTTGATTTCGGCAACAACACCCTCTTCAGCATGGGCATCGGCGACGTGTTCGTCACGGAACTCGACCGCGAAGGCCTCGTCATCTGGGCGCGGCAGGCGGGCGCGCAGTTCTCCGAGCCGATCGCCGGGCACGGGCTGGCGGTGGATCGCGGCGGCAACACCTACATCATCGGCTACTTCCGCGGCAACGTGACCTTCGGCGACTACGTGCTTAAGAGCCAGGGCGAGACGGACATCTTTGTCGCCAAGATCACCGCGCAGTTCTCGCCGCGCCGATGAGCACGGAGCGCGCGTGTCCAGCCCGCAGCCGCCATCTCTCCTGCCACGACCACGCCATGACTGTTTATCTCAATGGCCAGTTCCTCCCAAAAGACCAGGCCCGCATCTCGCCCGACGACCGTGCGTTCCTCTTCGCCGATGGCGCATACGAAGTCGTCCGCGCCTATCGCGGCCACTTGTTTCGCGCGAAGGAACACTGGGACCGCTTCGACTACAGCCTCAAGGCACTGCGAATTTCATCTCCGGCGAACACTGACTTCTCCGCCATCGCCGGCGAACTGTTGAAGCGGAACAACCTCGCAGACGCCGAGGCCACCGTTTACCTGCAAGTCTCACGTGGCACCGCGCCGCGCAAACACGCCTTCCCGGCGGACATGACGCCGACCGTGTATGCCTTTGCTGCGCCGTTCGCTAACCCGGTGGAGAAATGGGAGAAAGGCGTGAAAGTCATCACGCTGCCCGACCAGCGCTGGGCGCGCTGCGACATCAAGTCCGTCTCGCTCCTGCCCAACGTCCTCGCCAACCAACAGGCGCAGGACGCCGGCGCGCACGAAGCCGTGCTCGTCCGCGACGGCTTCGCGACGGAAGGCTCGCTTTCAAATTTCGCCGCCGTCCTCGATGGCGTCCTGCACACCGCGCCGCGCACGAATTACATCCTTCCCGGCATCTCGCGTCTCGTCGCGCTCGGCCTCTGCGCCGCGCTGGGCATCCCGGTGAAGGAGTTCCCAGTCGCTGAGAACGAGTTGAAATGCGTGGATGAAGCCATGCTGTTCGGCACGACGAACGAAATCATGCCGGTTGTGCAAATCAATGACCGCAAGGTCGGCGACGGTCAGCCCGGCCCGCTCACGCGCAAGCTTCAGCAGGCCTTCCGCGATTATGTGGAGGAATGCCGGCGGCGCGGATAATGGGATTTTGCCGCGAGAGGGCGCAGAAGACACAGAGGGAAAACTTTCAACGTCCAACTTCCAACGCTCAACTTTCAACCGCCGCGCGTCCGTCTCTGGAGGTTGAAAGTTGGACGTTGGGCGTTGGACGTTTCCCTTTGCCCTTCTGTGCTTTCGCGCTACTTCAACGCTCCATCCACCAGCTCCACCACGCGCGGCGCACGAACCGCAACACGAGAGTCATGCGTCGCAATGACGAGCGTCACTTTCCGTTCGGCGCGGAGTTCGCAGAGCAGATTCAGAATTTCCTCGCCGGTGTGCGAGTCGAGGTTGCCGGTCGGCTCGTCGGCGAGCACCAACTGCGGCTGATTGACCAGCGCTCGTGCAATCGCGACGCGCTGCTGCTCGCCGCCGGAAAGTTCCGCCGGCCGATGCTCCAGCCGGTGTTCCAGTCCGACGCGGCGCAGCAACTCACGCCCGCGCTGTTCCGCCACCGCCGCGTCCAGCCGCGCGACACGCGCGGGGAGACAGACGTTTTCCAACGCGTCGAGTTCCGGCAGGAGATGATAGGCCTGAAAGATGTGCCCGACGTTGGCGACGCGCAGTTTCGCCAGCTCGTCGTCGGTGAGCGCGGCGAGGCTCTGGTTGCGGAAATGGACTTCGCCGTGGTTCGGCCGGTCCAGCCCGCCAAGCAGATGGAGCAGCGTGCTTTTACCCGCGCCGGACGCGCCGCGCAACGCGACGAACTCGCCCGCGTCCACGCTGAGGTCCACGCCCTGCAACACTTCCACAAGACGCGAGCCGATGCGGTAGGTCTTGCGCAGACCGGTGGCGCGGAGGAGCGGTTCACTCATGCCGCAGCGCCTCCATGGGTTGCAGTCGTCCTGCGTTCCAGGCCGGCAGCAGGCCCGCGATCAGGCAGATGAAAAGCGAACCGCCGCAGATGATCGCGATGTCGCCGGGCACGATGAGCGCGGGCAGACGGTCAAAGGCGTAGATCGTGCGTGGAAACAACTCGAAGCCGGTCACGCGATTCATGAAGTCGAGGAAGTCGTTGCGATAGTGCAGCAGCAGCAGCCCGAAACCGAAGCCCGCGAGCACGCCGAGCACGCCGACGATCATGCTCTGGCTCAGGAACAGCCAGCGCACCTGGCCGTTGGTCGCGCCGAGCGCCTTGAGCACGCCGATCTCGCGCGTCTTCTGCACGACGAACGTGATGAGCGCGCTCGTGATGCCGAACGCCGCGACGATCATGATGAAGAACAGCAGGTAGAACATGACGTTCTTCTCGACCAGCAACGCGTTGAGGATGCCCGAATTGTCGTCCATCCAAGTGCGGACCAGATATTGGTTGCCCAGGGTGCGCTGCAACTCGACGCGCGCAGCCTCGGCCTCGTAGGGATTTTGCAACGTGATTTGCAGGCCGTGGACGCTGTCCTCCAGTTCGAACAAATCCTGCGCGTTGGCGAGTGAGGTGACGATGACCATCGCGTTGAACTCGTAGTAGCCCACGTCGAAGATGCCTTTCACCGTGTATTCGTCGGGCTTGCGGACTTCCGTCGGCTGCTTGCCGTCGTTGCGTTTCATCTCCTCGCGCCACTTCTTGGCGAGCGCGGGCGAAGTCAGCTCCACGTGGTCGCCGACGCGCAGGCCGAGGTTGTTCGCCAGTTCGCGGCCGATGACAAGGCCGTTGCCGCGCAGGTTGAACTCACCATCCTTCACGCTCTTGGGCAACTCACTCACGCCGCTTTCGCGTTCAGCGTCCACGCCACGCACCACGGGCGCATCCACAACGGAGCCGCCGGCCCCGGGCTGCGTCTCGAGCAAAACTTTTCCCTGCACGAAGGGCGCGACGCCCTTCACACGCGCGTTCGTCATGATGCGGGCCATGACGGCGTCGCGGTTGGCGAGCAGCTCGCCGGGCTGGACGACGCGGAGGTGGGCGTTGAAGCCGAGGAGTTTTTCGCGGAGCTGGCGGTCGAAGCCGCTCATCACGCTGATGACGATGATGAGCACCGCCACACCGAGCATCACGCCGATGACGGAGATGAGCGTGATGACGGAGACGAACGTGCGCTTGGGCCGCAGGTAACGCAGCGCCAGCAGCAGCTCGAAGGGCAGTCGCGACACGCGCGGACGCTAGCCGAGGAGCGCACGAGCGGGCAAGCGCATCAGGGTGAAGATGGAATTTATCAGGAAGGCAGGAAAGCAGGAAAGAGCGACGGACCAACGTCTTTTCCTGCCTTCCAGCTTTCCTGATTCAATCATCCGGCTCCCTTCGCCATTTGTTTTGGCTTTCAACAGGAGCATCCGGCATTCAAAACTTGCCGCATGAAACCATTGTTCTGCGCCCTCGTGGCGGGCCTCGCGCTCGCCCTGGCTGGCTGCAACAAATCCACTCCCGATTCCGGCTCCCCATCCGCACCGAAGAGCGACGTGAAGGACGCGCCCTCGCGCATTGACGGCAAGATGGTTCTGCTGCGCGGCAACGGCGCCGAGCCTTCGGACCTCGACCCGCAGCTCGTCACCGGCGTGCCGGAGCACATGATCCTCATGGGCCTCTTCGAGTGCCTCACCGGCCAGGACCCGAAAGACTTGCATCCCATTCCGGCCGGGGCCGAGCGCTGGGAAATTTCCCCAGACCTGCTCACCTACACCTTTTTTCTGCGCAAGAACGCCAAGTGGTCGAACGGCGACGCCGTCACCGCGCACGACTTCTTCCGCAGTTACCGGCGCATGCTGGAGCCGACGCTCGCCGCGCAATACGCCTACATGCACCACGTCGTGAAGGGTGCGCAGGATTACAACGAGGGCAAACTGAAAGACTTCGCCCAGGTCGGCTACAAGGTCGTGGATGACCACATCTTCCAAATCACGCTCGTCGGCCCCACGCCTTACTTTCTCTCGCTCGTGAACCACACCTCGTGGATGCCCGTCCATCTGCCGACCATTGAGAAGCATGGCAAGGCCTACGAGCGTGGCAACAAGTGGACGCGTCCCGAAAACTTCGTCAGCAACGGCCGCTTCACCCTCGCCAAATGGGAGGTCAACCAGTTCATCAGCATCGTGCGCAATCCGAAGCACTGGGATGCCGCCGCCGTGAAGCTCGACGAAATCCGTTTCCTCCCCATCTCCGATCCCGCCACCGAGGAACGCATGTTCCGCGACGGCAAACTGCACGTCACCGACACCCTGCCGCCGACGAAAATCGAGGTGTATCAGAAGCACAATCCAAACTACATCCGCATTGATCCCTATCTCTCCACGTATTTCTACCGCATCAACGTCACCAAGCCGCCGCTCAACGACAAACGCGTCCGGCAGGCCCTTGCCATGACCATTGATCGCGAGGGCATCGTGAAATTTGTGACCAAGGGCGGGCAGCTTCCCGCGCTCAACATCACGCCGCCCGGCACCGCCGGCTACACCTGCCGCGCCCAGCTCAACCCCAGCGTCGCCGAGGCGAAAAAGCTTCTCGCCGCGGCGGGCTATCCCGATGGCAAGGGCTTTCCCTCCGTCGAAATCCTCTACAACACGCAGGACGTCCACCGCAGCGTCGCCGAGTCCATTCAGCAGATGTGGAAGAAGAGCCTCGGCATCGACGTGAAGCTGCTGAACCAGGAATGGAAGGTGTATCTCGATTCGCAGCGGCAGTTGAACTACCAGATTTGCCGCGCGGGCTGGACCGGCGACTACGGCGACCCGAACACGTTCCTCGACATGTGGCTCACCGGCGGCGGACAGAACGAGACCGGCTGGGGAAACAAGGAATACGACCGCCTCATCACCGAGGCCGGCCGCACCACCGAACCGGCCGCCCGCCTCGAGCTCTTCCAAAAGGCCGAGGCCATCCTCGTGGACGAGATGCCCATCCTCCCCATCTACTTCTACACCCGCGTCCACCTCATTTCGCCGAAGGTCAAAGGCTGGTTCCCGACCGTGCTCGACCTGCATCCATACGAGCATCTGTCGGTGGAATGAGATTTTGAGCCACAGATTGGCACAGATGAAACACAGATGAAGACGAGCGGATTTCATCGGGTAAGCAAGAAGGCAGGAATGAAGGGTAACGGCACACGGGCAATGCTTTTCCTGCTTTTCTGCGTTCCGGAAAATTTCTTCGTCCATGTTCCATCTGTGTTCATCTGTGGCTGAATACTAATGTTCCGTTTCCTCTTCTTCCGCCTGCTGCAAACGATTCCCGTCCTCTGGGCGGTGGCGACGCTCACCTTCTTCATGGTGCGGTATGCGCCCGGCGGTCCGTTCACGGCGGAGAAGACCGTGCCGCCAGAGATCCTGAAACGCCTCGAAGCGCACTACGGACTCGACCAGCCGCTCGGGGTGCAATACGTCCGTTACTTGAAAACCCTCGTCACCGGCACGCAGCCGTCCATCCGCCACGCCACGCGCACGGTCGGCGAAATCATCCGCGAGTCCTTCCCCGTGTCGCTGGAACTCGGTGCGTGGGCGTTGCTGATCGCGCTCGCCATCGGGCTGCCCGCTGGAATGCTCGCGGCGCAAAAGCCCAACTCTTTTCAAGACTACGTGCCGATGTCCGCCGCAATGGTCGGGGTGGGGCTGCCCACGTTCGTGCTGGGGCCGCTCATGGTGCTGCTCTTCGCGCTCAAGTTCGGCTGGTTCAACACCTCGGGCTGGAACACGGCGGGCGACCGCGTGCTCCCGGCGCTCACGCTGGGCTGCCATCTCGCCGCCTACATCGCGCGGCTCACGCGCGGCGGTATGCTGGAGATCATGGGGCAGGATTTCATCCGCACCGCGCGGGCCAAGGGCGCTTCCGGCCTGCGCATCCTCACGCGCCACGCCTTGCGCGGCGGCCTGCTGCCGGTCGTGACGTTCCTCGGGCCGGCGGCGGCGGGCTTGATCACCGGTTCGTTCGTCATCGAGACCGTCTTCAACATCCCGGGCCTGGGCAAATACTTCGTCGGCTCGGTCTTTGACCGCGACATCCCGGTGGTGGGCGGCACGGTCTTCTTCTTCGCCGCGCTGATCCTGGGCTTCAACCTGCTGGTGGACATCGTGCAGGCCTGGCTTAACCCGAAGGTGAGGCTCGAATGAAGAAACCTTTTAGCCACAGATGAAACACAGATGGAACACAGATGATGGGAAGAAAAATTTCCATCAGGAATGCAGGAAAGCGGGAACTGATCTGCCTGTCTCGCACCCGCTCTGGTTCCTACCTTCCTGCCTTCCTGATTCATCCCATCTGTGTTCAATCTGTGTTTCATCTGTGGCTAAAAAAAGTTCCCCATGATGGTCGCGACTTCAACTGAGCCTATCGAAGCCGGCCACTCTTTGTGGCAGGACGCCTGGGCGCGGCTGCGGAAGAACAAGCTGGCGCTCGCCAGCGCGTTCCTCGTGGCCGCGCTGGGCTTGCTGTGCGCCGCCGCGCCGTGGATTTCGCCCTTCGCCTACGATGCGCAGGACCTCGCGATGGGCGCGGCCCCGCCCAACGCGAAGCACTGGCTCGGCACGGATCATCTCGGGCGCGACCAGTTCACGCGGCTGCTCTACGGCGGGCGCGTCTCGCTCATGGTCGGCCTCTGCGCGACGGGCGTCTCGCTCACCATCGGCGTGCTCTACGGCGCGGTGGCGGGCTTCATCGGCGGCAAGCTCGACGCGTTGATGATGCGCGTGGTGGACATTCTCTATGCGCTGCCGTTCACGCTGTTTGTCATCCTGCTCACGGTGTGGCTGGGCCGGGAGTTGTGGCTGCTCTTCGCGGCCATCGGCGCGGTGGAATGGCTCACCATGGCGCGCATCGTGCGCGGGCAGGTGGCGTCGCTGAAGCGGATGGAATTCGTCGAGGCCGCGCACGCGCTGGGCTTGCGCAAGCGCCGGATCATCCTGCGCCACATGATTCCGAACGTGCTCGGGCCGGTGATCGTTTACACGACGCTCACGGTGCCGGCGGTGATGTTGCTGGAGGCGTTCCTGAGCTTTCTCGGCCTCGGCGTGCAGCCGCCGATGAGTTCGTGGGGCTCGATGATCAAGGACGGCGCGGATCGCATGGAGGAATACTGGTGGCTGCTGGTCTTTCCCGCCGGCGTGTTCAGCACCACGCTCTTCTGCCTGAACTTCCTCGGCGACGGCCTGCGCGACGCGCTCGATGTGCGCGCCAGCAAGGATTGATTTTTTAGCCACAGATGAAACACAGAGGGAACACAGATAAGGCGAATCAAGAAGGCAGGAAGGCAGGAAGCCGAGCCGATGCGCTGCGGCCTCCACCATTCATGCTTTCCTGCTTTCCTGATAAGTCCCTCCCTCCCCATCTGTGTTCCATCTGTGTTTCATCTGTGGCCAAGAATTCCCATGCCCTTGCTTGAAGTTGCCAATCTCCGCACCTCGTTTCACACGCGTAACGGCGTCGTGCGCGCGGTGGATGGCGTGTCGTTCAGCGTCGAGAAGGGCGAGACGCTCGGCATCGTCGGCGAAAGTGGCTCAGGCAAGTCCGTCACGTGCTACTCGCTCATGGGCCTCGTGCCTCAGCCGCCCGGACGCATCGAGGGCGGACAGGCGCTCTTCGACGGCGCGGACCTGCTCGCGATGAAGGAGGCGGACTTGAACCGCATTCGCGGAAAACGCATCGCGATGATTTTTCAGGATCCGATGACGTCACTGAATCCCTTCATGCGCG
Source organism: uncultured Klebsiella sp. (assembly GCA_964478755.1). GTDB lineage: Bacteria > Verrucomicrobiota > Verrucomicrobiia > Limisphaerales > SXTU01 > SXTU01. Next base: position 6,007 of record CAYZJP010000040.1, on the reverse strand, counting down.
TCGAGGATCAGATCATCGAGCCACTGCTCATCCACGAGCACACGCCGCGCGCCGAGGCCGTGAAGCGCGCCGTGAAGGCGCTCGATGACGTTGGCGTGCCGGACGCCGCCCGTCGCATCCGCAGCTACCCGCACGAATTCAGCGGCGGCATGAGGCAGCGCGTGATGATCGCGATGGCGCTCATCACGCGGCCGGAATTGCTCATCGCCGACGAGCCGACCACCGCGCTGGACGTGACCGTGCAGGCGCAAATCCTCGACCTCATCACGCAGCTCCAGCGCGAGCGCGGCATGGCGGTCATCTGGATTTCGCACGACCTCGGCGTCGTCGCGGGTTTCTGCCGGCGCGTGCTGGTGATGTATGCGGGCCGCGTGGTGGAGTCGGGGCGCGTGGAGGACATCTTCGCGCGGCCGCTGCATCCCTACAACCGCGCGCTCCAGCGCAGCATCCCGGCGCTGCAAGGCAAGGGCGCGGAGCTTTACACCATCCCCGGACTGCCGCCGGATGTTTCCAAGCCGCTGCCCGCCTGCGCGTTCGCCGAGCGCTGCGAGTTTGCCCAGCCCGCGTGCCGCACGGGGGAGATTGCGCTCAAGGAAATCGAACCGGGCCACGCCAGCGCGTGTGTGCGCGTGCAGGCGGGCGAGCTGAAGCTTTAGCCACGGATGAAGAAGAGATCAGCATTCCATCAGGAATGCAGGAAAGCAGGAATTGGAACGCCCTCGGGCCATCGGCTCTGGTTCCTGCCTTCATGCCTTCCTGATTCATTTCATCCGTGTTTCATCCGTGTTCCATCCGTGGCTTGAGATTTTTCCCTGGCGCAGAGGCGGCGCACATTCTCCTTTCCAAGCGGCCGCAAAACTTCATTCTCCGCGCAACTTTCCGCCCGGACTGAATTCGCCGGCGGGCCATTGCCATGATGCCATTCGCGCTGACGATCTTCACCGGGGCGTTCCTGCTCTTCCTCGTTCAACCCCTCATCGGCAAATACATCCTGCCGTGGTTCGGCGGCACGCCGGGCGTGTGGACGACGTGCATGCTGTTCTTCCAGCTCGTGCTGCTTGGCGGCTACGCTTACGCGCACTTCCTGGGCCGCTGGCTCAAGCCACGCGGGCAGGCCGTCGTGCATCTCGCGCTGCTGCTGGTGTCGCTCGCGGTGCTGCCCATTGTCCCCAGCGAGGCGTGGAAGCCCACATCCAGCGACGCGCCCATCACACGCATCCTGCTGCTGCTTGGGGCAACCATCGGCCTGCCTTACTTCGTCGTCTCTACGACCGGGCCGCTGATGCAGTCGTGGTTCTCGCGGTTGAATCCGGGCAAATCGCCTTACCGCCTCTACGCGCTGTCAAACATCGGCTCGCTGCTCGCGCTGCTGACGTATCCGTTTTTCATCGAGCCTAATTACGCCCGCAAATTGCAGGCGCTCTCGTGGGGCTGGGGTTTGGTGGCTTATGTCGTTTTCGCGGTGTGGTGCGTGTGGCTCGTGTGGAAGCGCGGCTTGGCGGAGGAAATTCCCGCAGGCGGCGCTGCCCCGGTGGAGGAGCCGGTGGAAGCGCCCTCGCTGCGACAGAAATTCCTCTGGCTCATGCTGCCGGCGTGCGCGTCCGCGCTGCTGCTGGCGACGACGAACAAACTTTGCCAGGACGTGGCGGTGATTCCCTTCCTGTGGATTCTCCCACTCAGCCTGTATCTGCTGACGTTCATCCTGTGCTTCGATGCGCAGCGTTGGTATTGGCGACCGCTGTTCCTGCCCGCGATGCTCGGTTGCTTCGGCTGGCTGATTTACGTGCTGGCGAACATCAACAGCGTGGGCATCGGCTGGCAGGTGCCGGCGTTCTGCATGACCATGTTCGTCGCGTGCATGGTGTGCCACGGCGAGCTTTACGCGCTCAAGCCGCATCCGCGCTGGCTTACGAGCTTCTACCTGATGATTTCAGTGGGCGGCGCGCTGGGAGGTTTCCTCGTCGCGGTGGTCGCGCCGCACGTCTTCAAGACTTACGCGGAACTCGCGTGGTCGTGCGGCGCGTGCGCGGTGCTGGTCTGGCTCGTCTGCCTGCCGAACTGGCGCGTGCCGGGCTTTCAATGGTGGCGTTTCCACGCTTGGCTCGCCGGCTCGCTCGTCGCGCTGGCCGTGTGCCTCGCGTTCTTCATCCAGGCCAACGAGCGGGACAACGTCGTCGAGGCCACGCGCAATTTTTACGGTGCCATGTCCGTGCTGGAATACGGAGCGGAGACACCCGGTTCGCGTTATCTCCTGTTGCAGCACGGTCGCATCACGCACGGCTTCCAACTCACCGATCCGGACCAGCGCCGGCGCATCACGAGCTATTACGGCGAGGGCAGCGGCATCGCCCTCGCCATCCGCAATTTCCCGCGCCCGCACAAACGCATCGGCGTGGTGGGCCTGGGCACGGGCACGACGGCGGCTTTCGGCGAAAAGGACGATTACGTCCGCATCTATGAGATCAACTCCGAGGTGAAGCGCATCGCGACGAGCCACTTCACTTTCGTCAACGACACCCGCGCCCTCGGCGGCGCGGTGGACATCATCATGGGCGACGCGCGGCTCTCGATGGAGCGCGAGGAGCCGCAGCGTTTCGACGTGCTTGCGCTCGACGCGTTCAGCAGCGACGCGATCCCGGTGCATTTGCTCACGAAGGAAGCCGTCGCCATCTACGGCAAACATCTCGCCCCCGACGGCGTCCTCGCCGTCCACATCTCGAACCGCTACCTCGACCTCGAACCGGTGGTGGAAAATCTGGCGAAGGAATTTGGCTACCAGCGGCTCTCCGTCTCCGACGGCGATGGCGAGAAGGACTGGTGGATTTACAGCTCGACGTGGGTGCTGCTCAGCAAGAACAAGGAATTGATGGCGCGCATCGCCAGCCTCAGCGAGACGGCGGACAAGGAAGCCTCGAAGAAAACCGTCCCGTTGTGGACCGACGACTACGCCAGCCTGCTGCCCATCATGAGCTGGTGAAGTTGTGCCAAGGCACTGGCTGTTGTGCCGACAATGGCACACTTCGGCGGGAATGGGGCGTTGGCGTGATGAGGGAGAGAATCACGATTTTACGCGGTAAAAAGGGTCATTTCTTCGAATTTCCCTTTCGCGGCAGATCACTGGCACCGATGCTGCTAAAAGGAACCTGGCTTTAACAGTTTCATACTATGGCAAAAGTTTTGGGCATTGATTTGGGCACGACCAACTCCTGCATGGCGGTCATGGAGGGCGGCGAGCCGCTGGTGTTGGAAAACTCCGAGGGCAAACGCACCACGCCATCGGTCGTGGCGTTCACCAAGGCGGGCGAGCGCGTCGTCGGCGAGGCGGCCAAACGGCAGGCGGTGACGAACCCGCGCAACACGGTCTATTCCATCAAGCGCTTCATGGGCCGCAAGTTCGCCGAGGTGCAGGAGGAATTGAAGCGCGTGCCTTACAAGGTGGTGAAGGCCGCGAACGGTGACGCCCATGTCGAAGTCGAGGTGGACGGCAAGCCGCAGGCCTTCAGCCCGCCGGAGATTTCCGCGATGATCCTCGCCAAGCTCAAGGCCGACGCCGAGACGCGTTTGGGCGAGCCGGTCACGCAGGCGGTCATCACGGTGCCGGCTTACTTCAACGACTCGCAGCGCCAGGCCACTAAGGACGCGGGCAAGATCGCCGGCCTCGAAGTGCTCCGCATCATCAACGAGCCGACCGCCGCGTCGCTCGCCTACGGCCTCGACAAAAAGAAGGACGAGAAGATCGCCGTGTATGACTTGGGCGGCGGCACATTCGACATCAGCGTGCTGGAGATCGGCGACGGCGTCTTCGAGGTGAAGGCGACCAACGGCGACACGCACCTCGGAGGTGACGACTGGGACAACCGCATCATGGACTGGATCCTCGACGAGTTCAAAAAGGGCTCGGGCATTGATCTCCGCAAGCAGCCAGACGCGCTTCAGCGCATCAAGGAAGAGGCGGAGAAGGCGAAGATCGCACTCTCCAGCTCGCAGGTCTATGACATCAACCTGCCGTTCGTGACCGCCGACGCCAGCGGGCCGAAGCACATTTCCACCAAGCTCACGCGCGCCAAGATGGAGCAGCTCTGCGACGAGCTTTTCGAGCGCACCATCGCGCCGGTGAAGAGTTGCTTGAACGACGCCAGCCTCAGCGCGGACAAGATTGACGAACTGGTGCTCGTCGGCGGCATGACGCGCATGCCTCGAGTGGTCGAGACCGCCCGCGCGCTCGTCAGCAAGCCACCGCATCAAGGTGTGAACCCTGACGAAGTCGTAGCCGTCGGCGCTGGCATCCAAGGCGGCGTGCTCAAGGGCGAGGTGAAGGACGTGCTTCTGCTCGACGTGACGCCGCTTTCGCTCGGCATCGAGACGCTCGGCGGCGTGTTCACGCGGCTCATCGAGCGCAACACGACCATCCCGACGCGCAAGTCGGAAATTTTCTCCACCGCGAGCGACAGCCAGCCGGGCGTGGAGATTCACGTGCTCCAAGGCGAGCGCCAATTCACCCGCGACAACAAAACGATTGGCAAATTCAACCTCTCAGATATTCCGCCCGCGCCGCGCGGTGTGCCGCAGATTGAAGTGACCTTCGACATTGATGCGAACGGCATCCTCCACGTCAACGCCAAGGATTTGGGCACTGGCAAGGAGCAGAAGATCACCATCAGCGCCAGCAGCGGTCTCTCGAAGGATGAGGTCGAGAAGATGCGCAAGGACGCCGAGGCCCACGCCGACGAGGACAAGGCCAAGCGCGAGGAGATCGAGCTTCGCAACGAGACCGACGCGCTCGTCTATCGTTCCGAGAAGCTGCTCAAGGACAACGCTGACAAGCTGGACGGCGCCGCGAAGTCCAAGATCGAGGAAGCCGTTAAGAAGGCCCGCGAGGCGCTCTCGGGCACCGAGGCGGACAAGATTCGCGACAGCCGCGACAAGCTCAACGAAGCCTGGGCGGGCGCGTCCGAGCAGCTTTACAAGGCCGCCGCCGAGAAGGCCCAAGCGGCCAAGTCCGCCGGTCCCGCGCCAGGCGGCGAAGCCAAGTCCGAGAAGGACGAAGGCCCGGTGATTGACGCCGAGGTCGTGGACGAGAAGAAGAAGTGACCGACGCAACGCTGCGCTCCGCCCACGGGCCGCGCGCTCCACTGATTACCGATGACTGCCCACTGAACACCAATTTTCCCGCAGCAGGTGCCGCGGGATTTGATTCGAGTAAATCAAACACACAACAAACACTGAAACACACCATGGCACTAAACGTGAAACCCCTCGGCGACCGCGTCCTCGTGGAAGCAGCGGAGGAAAAAGAAGCAAAGAAGGGCGGCATCATCATCCCCGACACCGCCAAAGAGAAACCCCAGGAGAGCATCGTCCGCGCTCTCGGCACCGGCAAAACCGACGACAACGGCAAGAAGGTTCCCTTCGAGGTCGAGGTCGGCGACCGCGTGCTCGCCAGCAAATACGGTGGCACTGAGATCAAGATCGACGGCAAGGAATACAAGATTCTCAGCAGCGATGACATCCTCGCTGTCCTCAAGTAATCCCGGCCCAAACCATTAACCAAGAAAACAGAAACTACTATGGCAGCAAAACAACTCCTGTTCGATGAAGCCGCGCGGCAGACCCTCCTCAAGGGCGTCGCCAAGCTCGCCCGGGCCGTCGCCGCGACGCTCGGACCAAAAGGCCGCAATGTCGTCATCGACAAAAAGTTCGGTTCCCCGACCGTGACCAAGGACGGTGTCACGGTCGCGAAGGAAATCGAGCTGGCCGATCCCTACGAAAACATGGGCGCCCAGATGGTCCGTGAAGTCGCCAGCAAGACGAGCGACTCCGCGGGCGACGGCACCACCACGGCCACCGTGCTCGGCGAGGCCATCTTCCGCGAGGGCCTCAAGCACGTGACCTCCGGCGCGAACCCCATCGGCATCCAGCGCGGCATTCAGAAGGCCGTGGACGCCGCTGTCTCGCACCTCGACAAGATCGCCAAGAAGGTCAAGGACAAGGAAGAGATCAAGCAGGT
>CAYZJP010000039.1:35782-38119 GCA_964478755.1 uncultured Klebsiella sp. | reverse complement strand
TCAAGCGCAATTACAAGCTCGACGCGCCCAAGGGCGTCAACGGCCGCAACTCGGAGAACTCGCTGATCCAAAAAGTCTTCGGCTGGGAGCCGTCCATCCCGTTGCGCACTGGCATGGAGAAGACTTACGCCTGGATCTACGACCAGATGGTCAGCCAGGCCAGGTCGAAGTGAACGGTTTCTGACACTCGGACTTTCAACCAACGCGCCGACTCGTTAGCGTCGGCGCGTTTGCTTTTGCCGATGCGCATCCTGCTCCTCAACCAGTGCTTCCATCCCGACGTTGCGTCCACCGCGCAGCACCTTTCGGACTTCGGCCTCGGCTTGGTCGAGCGCGGCCACCACCTCACGGTCATCGCGAGCCAGCGCGCCTACGACAATCCAGCGCTCCGCTTCCCCGCACGAGAGACATGGCGTGGCGTGGAGATTCAGCGGCTGCCCTCGGCGGGTTTCGGCAAGAGCGCGCTGTGGCGGCGTGCCGCCGACTTCGTGTGCTTCAGTGCTGTCACCACGCTGCGTTTGCTGACGCTGCCGCGCTACGACGCGGTCGTCGCGCTGACCTCGCCGCCGCTCGTGTCGTATTTGGCGGCGTGGTTCTGCCGGCTGCGTGGGGCGAAGCTCTTCTACTGGGTCATGGACATGAACCCGGACGAGGCGCTGGCCGCCGGCTGGCTGCGCGACGGCAGCCTGACGACGCGCGCACTCGAAGCGATGTCCCGCTTCAGTCTGCGGCACTCGCATCGCATCATCGCGTTGGACCGCTACATGAAGGACCGCATCGTGGCGAAGGGCATTCCCGCCGAGCGCATCGCGGTCATCCCGCCGTGGGCGCACGATGAGGCGGTGCGGTTTGACGCGGAGGGCCGTGTGAAGTTCCGCGCCGCGCACGGGCTGGCGGACAAGTTCGTCGTGATGTATTCCGGCAACCACAGCCCGGTGCATCCGCTCACGACGCTGCTCGGAGCCGCCCGCAAGCTGGCCGGCGATCCGCGCTTTCACTTCTGCTTCGTTGGCGGCGGCAGCGAGCATCCGAAGGTGAGGAAATTCACCGAGGAAAACGGCTTGAGGAACACCCTCTGCCTGCCCTACCAGCCGCTTAACGAACTGGCCGGCTCGCTCTCGGCGGCGGACTTGCACGTCGTGGTGATGGGCGACCCGTTCGTCGGGACAATTCACCCCTGCAAGATTTACAACATCCTCACCGTCGGCGCGCCGGTGCTCTACATCGGGCCGGAGCCGAGCCATCTCGCGGACATTCTCGCGGGCATGGGTGCCTCGCCGCACACCGCGCGCGTGGGACATGGTGATGCGGACGGCGCGGTCGCGCAAATCCGGCGCATCGCGGCGCTGGGCACACGCGGGGACAAGGAACTCTTCGCCCGCACTGCGGCGAAGTTCTCCATGCGCACGCTGCGGCCGCAGCAGGTGGAATTGCTGGAGGGCTGGTAGCCGATGCGCGCAAGCGGGACGCATTGCGCGTGTCGTTTGCGGCGGGGCCGGTCATCGAAGTCTTCGTCGATACACCGCTCGAGGTCTGCATGGCGCGCGATCCCAAGGGACTCTACAAACGCGCGCGACGTGGTGAGTTGAAACAGCTCACCGGGCTGGACTCGCTTTACGAACCGCCCACGAACCCCGAGTTCGCCTTCAAGCCAGACGGCTTCAGCGTGAGCGAATTCCTCAGCCGATTCGACCCAGGGGCCAAGAGGTGAGTCGGTCCCGCCACTCCGACTTGGACGAGCGGGGTGATTGCTTGACGACGCGCACACCGGCGGCGAGGCTTTCCGGCAATCTCAGGGCACGTGGCGAAATGGCAGACGCGAAGGTCTTAGGAGCCTTTGGAGCAATCCGTGCAGGTTCAAGTCCTGTCGTGCCCACTAATCAGGATCTGACTGAGTCACGATCAGCGGTCGGCCTTCTTCTTTCCCTTCTTCGCCGGGGCGTTGCCGGTTCCGGGTTTTGCACCGCCGCCCAAGTCTGCGGTCAAGTCGGCGAGCAGGCGCGGGACATAGGAGTTGTAGCGGGCGTCAGGGGAAGCGCCTTTGTCCGGCAGCGCCTTGATTGCGGCGAGCGCGGGCGCGGCTTTCGGGCCGAGCGCACCGAGCGCGTTCAGCGCGGCGATGGACGCGAAGACGCCGCTCTTGTTCCAGTCGGCCTGCTCCAGCAGGACGGGCAACGCCTTGTCCAAATCTGCTTGGTCGCCGAACTGGCCGAGTGCTTGTGCAGCGGGGATGCGGACGAAGGGCGACGTGTCGGTGAGCGCCCTTTGCAAGTCCACACGCGCGGCGACGACGGCATCCCGCACTCTTCAGAATAATTCCCTGCGCGTGGACGGCAC
>CAYZJP010000039.1:0-35772 GCA_964478755.1 uncultured Klebsiella sp. | reverse complement strand
CCTGGCAACGCATGACGATCCCGTGGGAGGCCCGGTTGCGAACGGGGCTGTCGGCATCGGCGAGGGGCTTCTGCAATTCAGGCATCGCGTCCGTTTTGAGCGAGGACGCACGGTCCGCCGTGGCGAAGATGCGGGCGAAGGGAAACTTCGCGTCGTCGTGGCCGATGGTGTAAGGCGCGCTGCCGGTGGAACGAGAGTGAAGCTCGCCTTCCGGCAGAAGACCGACGTCGCGAATCTTCGCGGCCAAGTCACGTTGTGCGGCGCGGAATTTCGCGAGCACTTCCTGATGCCGCGGCGACGCGGCGAGGTTCTTCACTTCGTCGGGGTCGCTCGTGAGATCGTAAAATTCCTCGGGAGCCTTGGGCGCACGCCAGAAGATGGATTGCACCTCGGTCGCCTTGCCGGACTTGTAAAGTTCCCACCAGACGCGCGTGGTTGGCGTTTGGAATTGATAGTCCACGTGCTGGCCTTGCGAGAGATGCGGCATGAAGTTGCGGAGATAAACGTAGCGGCCGTCGGTCACGCTGCGCACGCAGTCAATGCGCTCGTCCATGCGGCCGCGGAAGCCGTAGATGAACGGCTGCGGCGCGGTGATGAACTTGCCGGCGAACGCGTGGCCCTGCATCCACGCGGGCGGCTGCACGCCCGCGAGGCTCAACACGGTCGGCGCGAAATCCACGAAGCTGATGAGCCGGTCGCTCGCGCCGCCGGCCTGATATTCGGGCGGCGCGAGGTGCTTCCACTTCGCGGGGAAGTGGACGACAACCGGAACTTGCAGGCCGGAGTTGCAGGGCCAGCGTTTGCTGCGCGGCATTCCGGAGCCGTGGTCGGCCCAGTAGAACACAATCGTGTCGTCGGTCAGGCCGGCATCGGCAAGGTCTTTCAAGTGCCTGCCCGCGACGGCGTCCACCTCGGTGATGATGTCGTAATACTGCGCCCAGTCCTGGCGGACTTCCGGCGTGTCGGGATGATAGGCGGGCACGCGGACCTTCGCAGGATCGTGAACGGCCTGATGCGGACGCGTGCGGATCTGGCTCTCGTGACTTTGCAGCGCGTTGAAGACCGCGAAGAAAGGCTGGCCGGCGGCGCGGTTCTTCCAGTGAGCCTTGCCGGAGGAGTCGTCCCAAACTTTGCCGGGCTTGGCGAGGTTGTAGTCCTCCTTCGCGTTGTTCGAGCAGTAGTAACCGGCCTCGCGGAGAAATTGCGGGAACATCTGAAAGCCGGCGGGCAACGGCACCATCGAGCGCATATGCTCGCCGCCGGTGCTTGGCGGGTAAAGGCCGCTGATGAGCGTGGTGCGCGCGGGCGCGCAGACCGGCGCGCACGACCACGCGTGCCGGAAGATCATGCCGCGCGCGGCCAGCGCATCCACGTTGGGCGTGGTGGCATATTTGTCGCCGTAGCAGCCCATGTGCGGGCCGTGATCCTCGCTGGAAATCCAGAGAATGTTCGGCCGGTCGGCGGCGGAACAGGAAGTGATTAACGAGTAGAAATGCGTGAGGAAGGAAAGTGCGACGAGGACGAGAAGGCGTTTCATGCAGTGGGCGGCGGGGAATTGAGTTTTCATGAGTTGAGTCCTCACAAGGAGGCACAAAGAGTCTCAAAAAGGGAAGCAACCTTTGCGGCGCTCAGTAAACATACGCGAACTCGTTCGCGTTGAGCAGCACGAGGCAGACCTCGGCGAGGCCGCGCAGTTCAGGCGAAGCATCGGCTGGACGCAGGTCAGGAACGAAGTCGGCGGCGGCTTCCAGCGGCTCGGTGAACTTGAACTTCTCGCCGGTGTTTTCCTCCACGGCCTCGCGCACGACGGAACGCAGCGGCGCGGGCTTCTCGAACTTCAGCAGGCGATGCCGCGCGGTCATCGCGTCCCAGTGGGCGAGGCAAGTCGTGAGTTCGTCCGGCTTCGGCGCGCGGTTGAAGGCAAGCTGAAACGCGCGCTCGATGGCCGCTGATCGCCGGCCACCGACTGCTGACTGCTCGCGCAAGAGCCGATTCGCAAAAGCCAGCGCGCGGTCGAACGTGGCCTGGCTGTTGAAGAGCGCGAAGACCTGCGGCGTGACGGTCGAGGCGGCGCGGGCTTCGCAACTCAGATCGGGCGACGGCGCGTTGAAGACGTCCATGAACGGGTCGCTCTGGCCGCGAATCTTCAGCGCGTAAAGGCTGCGGCGATGGCGCTGCTCGGGCTTCGGCGAAGGCTGCCACGCCTCCGCGAATGTGCCCATGACTTGGCGCGGCTGGAGCGCGGCTTCGAGATTCATCTCGGGCCGCACCGGAATGCCGCCGACCGCCGGGTTCAGTTCGCCGGAGACGCGGAGCATGGCGTCGCGCAGCTCCTCGGCGGTGAGGCGGCGGGGTTTGAAGGCGGAGTATTCAGCATTCAGTGGGTCAGTGTTCAATTTGGCGGTTGATGCACTCGCCCCCGACTGATTACTGACCGCTGAATACTCAACACTGGACACACGCACATATGCTTGGCTCGTCATGATGAGCCGGTGCATCGCCTTCACGGACCAGCCGCGTTCGATGAACGTCGCGGCGAGCCAGTCGAGCAGCTCGGGATGCGTGGGCTTCTTGCCGGTCGCGCCGAAGTTGTTCGGGTTGCCCGCGAGCGCCTGGCCGAAATGCCATTGCCAGATGCGGTTCACCATCACGCGCGCGGTGAGCGGATTTTCCGGCGCGACGATCCAGTTGGCGAGCGCAAGGCGACGGCCCTCGATGTCACTGCCGATGGCTGACTGCCGATTGCCGATTGAGCCAAGGACACTCAACCCGCCCGGCTCAACTTTCGCCGCCGGGGAAAACGGGTCGCCGCCGGTGAGGATGCACGTCTCTTCCAGCTCGCCCGCGGTCTTTCGGTTTGCGGGCATCCGCATCGGGGTCACGATGGCTTTCACCTCGGGCGTGCGGCCGGTGTAAACGGCGAAGGCGAGCGGCTCGAAGCGGTCGAGTTCCCACCGGATGCGTTCGAGGCCCTTGCGCGCGATGCGTTCGAGGCCGTAGTCCTCGGGCGCGAAGCCGATGAGCTTCGGCGGAATCTGCGCTTCTGGAACTCCCCTTCGCGTCAGGGCAATGCGGACTTCGGCGTAGCCAGCCTCGCGACCGCGCTTGCCGGTCTTGCCGGCCATTTCCTCGACGGCCTGCTCGAAGGCCACCGGGTCGAGCTTCCGCTCCGCGAGCCACGCGCGCGCGGCGGCGAGCGACTTGTCGTCGAGCCGCTTGAGCTGCGCGAGGTAAAACTCGCGGCGCTGCTCCAGATATTTTCTCTCCTCGAAGCCGCCGGTGTTTTCGCCGGGCAGGAACTCCGCTGGACGGTCGGCGAACTGCGTCGTGCTGAAGACGGCCTGTAGCGAGTAGTAATCGCGCGTGGGGATCGGATCGAACTTGTGATCGTGGCAGCGCGCGCACTGGAGCGGGTGCGCGAGAAAGGTTTCGCCGACCGACTGCGTCACGTCGTCGAGGAAGCGCTGACGGGCGACCTTCGCGACCTCCATGCCGGTGAGTTCCCACGGACCCATGCGGAGAAAACCGGTGGCGATGAGCAGTTCCGATTCTGGATTCCTCGACTCGGCGAGTTCATCGCCGGCAATTTGCTCGCGTATGAACTGGTCGTAGGGCTTGTCCGCGTTGAAGGCGCGCACGACATAGTCGCGATAACGCCACGCGCTGCCGCGCGCGTAGTCGTTGGCGAAGCCGCTGGAGTCGGCGTAGCGCACGACGTCCAGCCAGTGCCGGCCCCAGTGCTCGCCGTAGTGCGGCGAGGCGAGCAGGCGCTCGACTACCTTGGCGAAAGCTTTGTCCTCCGAATCCTTGTCCTGCACAAACGCGGCGACTTCCTCCGGCGTGGGCGGGAGGCCGAGCAGATCGAACGTCGCGCGGCGGATGAGCGTGCGCCGGTCGGCAAGTGGTGCGGGCGTCAATCCGGCGGGGAACTTCGCGGCGAGGAAGTCATCAATGGGATTTGCGGCTGCCAATTGCTGTTTGCCGATTTGGGGAAGGGGCGGTTTCTTGAGCGGCTGGTAGGCCCACAAGTTCTCCGGCTTGTAACGGCGGTTCGTCCACTCGGCGGAGAGGCCACCGCTGGTCTTCACGGGGATGCCGTCCTCGGCGGACCACTTGTCGGCGTTCGTCCTCGCGATTTCTGTGAGCCGTTTCGCGTCCGGCCACGGCGCTCCGCCGCCAATCCAGGCCCTCACCCACGCGAGTTGCTCCTTCGTGAGCTTGTCGTTCTCCTTCGGCGGCATCGCGGCCCAGTTCTCGTCCATATGCTCGCGCGTGACGGCGAGCCAGAGCGGGCTGGCGTCGGGCTGGCCGGGAATGACCGATGGCTTCTCGCTCTCGCCGCCCTTGAGCAGGCCGGCGAACGTCCTCATGTCGAGGCCACCCTTGATTTTCTTGGGGTCATCACCGTGGCAGGCGAGGCATTTCTCCTTGAACAGCGGCTGGACGCGGCGCGTGAAAAGTTCCTCGGCAGCAGCCGGCGCGTCGGCCCGCGCGTCGTGCAGCAACGCGGAAACCGCGAGCAGCAAGGAGATGGGCGCGGGCAGGTTCATGCCGGTGAAACGTCAGGCGATATGACGGCAGCTTCCGCCGCGTGGCTACAGCAAACGCCGCCGCGCATCTCGCTCACGCGAAGAGCTGCCGCGCTGGTTCGCCGCGATCCGTGATCGGCACGGGGCGCGGACCGTCGAAAAGATTCTTGCCCGGGTCAATGCCCAGCGCGCAGTGGATGGTCGCGTGAACATCGGGCACGGACATCGGTTGCTTCACGGGGAGCTTCGCCAGTTCGTCCGTCTCGCCGACGACTTGGCCGCTCCTCAAACCGCCGCCTGCGAGCGTCCAACTGAACGTCTTGCCCTGATGACCGCGTCCGCCGCCCGCATCGAACTCCGCCGGCCGGCCGAACTCCGTCGCGACCACGATGAGCGTCTTGTCGAGCAGCTTGTTCTTCTCCAAGTCGGACACGAGCGAGGCGAGGCCCTGGTCGAGCTGCTGGATGAGGATGTGCTGGTTGAGCTGGCCGTCGTTGTGCGTGTCCCAGCCGGTGCCGTTGATGAAGTTCAGGTTGAAGGACACCTCGATGAACCGCACGCCGCGCTCCACCAGCCGGCGCGCGAGCAGACAGCGCTGCCCGAACTCGCCACCGTAGGTCTGCCGCAGCGTGGACGCCTCGGTGGTGAGGTTGAACGCCTTCATGAAGTCGCCGTTCGCCAGCGCGAAGGACGCGCCCACGGCCTCGTCGTAGTCGGCGATGACCTTGTCGCCCTTGGTGCGCTCGCTGAAGCCTTTGCGAAGCTCGGTGAGGAGCTGTTCGCGGTCGGCCTGGCGCGCGGAGTTGACGTAGGGCGGGCGCGTGAGGCCGGCGGGGCCTTTCTCGGTGTCAGTGAGATAGACGTAGCTGTGCTTCGCGCCGAGGAAGCCGGGCCCGCGCATGATCATCGGATAGCCGATGACCACGTAGGGCGGGATGCCGTCCGCGAGCGAGCCGCGCTCGTGCGCGACGAGCGATCCGATGCTCGGATAAGTAATCGTGCCCGTGGGCCGACGGCCCGTGTGGACAAAGTTCGTCGCGGCGGCGTGCTCGTCAATGAGGTCGTGGTTCACCGTGCGCAGCAGCGCGAAGCGGTCGAGAATCTTCGCGGTGCCCTTGAGATGTTCGCAGACCTGCACGCCGGGGATGGCGGTGTCAATGGCCGGGTAGGCGGAGCCGGCGATCTTCTTCTGCGGATCGCCGAGGCGCTTGGGATCCCACGTGTCCATGTGCGCCGCGCCGCCGCCGAGCCAGACGAAGATGCAATGCTCGGCCTTCCCTTGCGGGTAGGTCTTCTTCTCGGCGGCGAATGTGGGAAAACCCGCCAAGCCAAGCGCCACAGCGCCTGCGCCAGCGCCGGCGAGGAAGTGGCGGCGGTTCAACGAAGTGCTTTCAAGTTTCGTGTTCATGTCTCAGTTCAAAAATCGGTCCTCATCAATGCCAACCGTGGCCGAACAGCGGCAGCATCCGTTCGACGAAGAGCACCGCACGTTCGCGCGACGCGCGATGCAATTCTTCCCGGCACGCTCGGCCAATCAGCCAACTGCCCGCCAAACGCGGCGGTGCCGAGTCCATCCGGACCGCGCACTCCAGCTCCCGCGCGAAGTCGAGGAGCGTCGCGTGCTCCGGCATCCGGTTCACGAGGTCAATCACGGCTTCTTTTTCTTCCGCGTTCACAGGCTCTTCTCAGTCAATCCGGCCCAGCCAGAACCCCGGCAAGCGCCGCAAATCTGCCACCGCCACGATCCGAAGTGTATCCGGCTCCAGCCGGTAGACCACGCGATACGGAAACCGCTTCACCCGCCAACTCCGGCACCCCGCCGCCTCCGGCCGACCGAAGAGCGGTTGCTTCCGGGCGTCTTCAATCGCCTGCTCGACCGCGCAGATGAACCGTTCACCGTAACCGGGCCGGCGCTCATCGTAGTAGGCTGAACTGTCAAACAGCTCAACTGTGGCTAGCCGTTGATACGCGACGCGCTTCACGCAATCTCCTCCGGGCCTCGGCATGAACCGCTACGGCGGGCACGCCAGGGTCGGTGCCCTTATCAATCTCTTCCACCCGCCGGGTGATCTCGTGCTTCCATGCCTCGGCGATTTCTTCTGTGACAAAGTCGTCCACGCTGCCCATCAGCTTCTCCGCCAGTTTCCACCGCTTGGCCGGCGGGAGTTTCATCGCTTCCTGTTCCAAAGTCTGAGTCGTCATGGTGGTAAGATTGGCCAAGGTCACTTACGGCACAAACACAAACTCCGGCGAATTCACCAGCGCCCAGAGCACGTCTTCCATGCGCTCGCGCCAGTCCCGCGAGAGGCGCGGCGTGGGCTCGTCGCCCAGGCGCGCCCGTTCCTCGACGGCGTATTTGATTTCGGTGGACTTCGCATTGAGGTGATTCGACCAGCTCAAAAGCTGGCTGCCGTCGAAGTCCTTCCGCACCTTGTGCGGCGCGTTGGCGACGACGCGCTCCGCGTAGCCGGCGGTGAGATATGCGACGAACTTCTCCCGCTCGGCGACCGCGGGCGGGCGCGAGAGCACGCGGAGGAAAATGCCTTCCACCAGTGCGGGCAGCGGCTGCGTTTGCGCGCAAAGCTCGGTGAGCGCGCAATCGTCGGTGAGGCGCGCGATGCGGCCGTTGCCCATCTCCCCGTTGGAGAGCACGGCGGGCTGGAGGACGTTCGGCGAATGGTCGCGCGTGGAGAGCGAGCCTTGCCGCGCCTCGCGCCAGCCGAACATCACCAGCACGTCGGTGATGGCCTGTGTGCGCGGCAGCGAGAGCGCGGGGCGGTCGCGGTCGTTCGAGAGGCCGGTGAACTCCCACGCGCGGTGCGGATAGCCGAGGCTGAGGAAGTCCTTCGCGGCGCGGCGGCCGTCGTCGTCGAGCGTGAGCAGCTCCGCGTCCATCGGCTTGCCGGTCACTGCGAAGAGCGAGTCCACAATCTGCTCCGCCGCGAGCCGACGCCGAGCGGGCGAGGCGAATAGGCGGTCCTCCGGCTCGTCGGACTTCGGCGCGTGCAGGCCGGCGACACGCTGATAAGTGTGTGAGCTCAAGATGAGCCGCGCGACGTGCTTGAGGTCATAGTCGTGCGTCATCAACTCACGCGCGAGCCACGCGAGCAGCTCAGGATGCGACGCGGTCTTGTTCTCCCAGTCGTCCACCGGCTCGATGAAGCCGAGGCCGAGGTAGCGCTTCCACATCCGGTTCACGAGGACTTGCGCGAAACGGTCGTTCGCCGGCGACGTGACGAACGCCGCGAGTTGCTCGCGCGTGTTGTCGCTCGTGCGCGCGAACGCGGCGGACTCGCCGTGCGCGAAGGGCCACGCCGGCTCGACCTTGTCGCCGGGATGCAGCGTTACCTTCACGCGCCGTCCGATGGTGATGTTCGCGTTGGCCGGGATGGAACTGCTCTTGGGCACGTCCTGCGGCGCTTGCTTGAGCAGCGCGGCGAGGCTGAACAAATCCTTCTGCTTGAAATCGTGATACGGCGCGTCGTGGCAGCGGGCGCACGCGAGGTTCATCGCGAGAAAGGCAGCGGAAACGATCTGCGCGCGATCCGCCATCGGCACGTCATTCTGCGTGGCGAGTCCGAAGCCCGCCGGACCGCCGCCATACACGCTGCCTTCCATCGCGATGAGTTCCGTGGCGAAACGGTCCATCGGCTTGTTGTCCGCGAACGACTCGTGAATCCACCAGCGGAACGGGCCGGTGTTGTTCAGCGTGGGCTTGAGGATGCCGGGATTTTCTGCGAGCACGTCCTGCCAGTAGCTGACCCAGTGGTCCGCCCAGCCGGGCTGCGCGAGGAAGCGGTCAATCGCGGCGGCGCGTTTGTTCGGCGACTTGTCGGCAAGGAAGGCCTGAATCTGCGCGGGCGTCGGCGGCACGCCGACGGTGTCGAGCGCGAGGCGGCGCAGGAAGGAAAGGTCGTCCACGAGCGGTGCGGCGGAAGCTTTCGCGGACGCAAGCCGCACGCCGATGAAGCGGTCCACCTCGTTGAGGACGGGAGTCGCTGTAGAGACCTGCGGTGGCTGCGGGCCGGGCTTCGCGGCGAGGAGTTGGCGGACTTGCTCGTGGCGCCTGGCCCAATACTGGTTCTCCGCTGCGCCGGTTTCGTTGCGGCGCTTCGCGTCCGCTGCGGTGAGCCGGGCTTCCTGCGCGTCGGCGAAGGTGGTCCAAGCCTCGTCTGTGTGAAGGATGCGTTCGGTCGGGGCGAGCAAGTGAAAAAGTTTGACCGTCGTGCTTTTCCCGACGCTCGCAAGCTGCGCCGGCAGCTCGACGCTCACGGTGAGTTCACCCACTTCCGGCCGCAGACCCTTGCCGCCGATGATGGCTTCGAGCACGAAGAGTTGCTCGCCGCCCTTCGAGGTGACGGTGAGCCATTTCTCGTTGTGGCCGTTGAGCGGGAAGCGCAGGCCGGCGGGGTAATCCGCGCCGGGGGGGGCGTCCACCTTGCCGTGGCCGCTGCCGTTCGGGACGATGAACTTCGTCTGGCCAAGCGGCTTGCCATCCACGAAGAGCCGCGCGCTCTGGAGCGAGCGCAGCAGCACCCGATGCTCGCCGGGCGGGAGCTTCACCATCGCGCTCGCGCGGAGCAGAAACGGGCTGGAACGATCCACGCGCACACCGCGCGCCGAGTATTTCTGCGGCGTGCCGATGAACGCGAACGCCGGCTCGGTGTAAGTCTCCGTTGCGGAGCCGGGCGTGAAATTCCAGTTTGGCGAGCTCGTGATGCCCTCAATGATTTCCACTTGCACGACGCCCTTGGGCAGTTTGGCGAGGTCAAACTTCGGCGCGGGCGGCACGTGGCTGAAGCGCGCTTGCAAGTCCTTCGCAGCGAGCGCGCGGCGGTGGATGGCGACTTCGTTGATCAAGCCGTTGAACGTGCTCGATGCCTGCCCGCCCATGGATGAGCCGATCCACAGCTCGTCGTCGTCCACGACTGGCGGCGCGTCGGACTTGCCGCCCATGTCCCACGTGCCCTTCGACTCCACGCCGTCAACGTAGCCCTTGATGGTCGCGCTTTTGCCAAAAGTGTAAGTCACCGCGACGTGATGCCAGCCGGAGCCGGGCGTGAAGCCGTCGGTCGAAGTCCAGCGATGCCAGTGCTTCTCGGATTCCTCCTTCGACTTCTTCGCCGCGCCGCCCTCGGCATCGCGAAAGAGGAAACTCACGCACGCCGCGCTGTCGTCGCCGCGCAAGCGCAGCGCGTAATTCTGGTTGTCCGGCGCGAAGCCCTTGTTGCCCGTGCGGCCCTTGCCGACGACGTAAATCTGCTGGCCGTCCTTGATATTGTTGAGCGACACCCACGCTTCCAGCGTGATGGAATCGCCCTGCTTGAAATCCAGCGGGCTGTTCGCGCCGGGGTCTTTCACGCGGATGAACTCGCCCTTGCCGCTGAATCCCGCCGCCGTGCTGTCCGGCTCGAACTCCGGGAACTCCGCCGAGAGCTGCGCGCGAGCGCCGAGTTGCACCTTGCCCTCGACCGTGCCGTTGAGCGCGGACGCATTCGCGCCGGGCGCGAGGTTCCGCACCACGCCCGCCGCGTCGTCATTGAGCCGCCAATAAGCTACCGGCTTGTCCGCGAGGATGAGGTCGGCGTAGCGCGAGGGCTTCGGCGCGGGGACCGCGTGACTTGCGAGAGCGGCGGACAGCAGAAGTCCGAACAAGACAAGGCGCGTTGCTTTCATAGTGCTGGAGCAGCCTAGCAATAGACGCTGCCGGCACAATGGCGAATCACTGCCACGCAGCGGATGGCCTGACCGGGCCGGCCGCACACTCAACCTGCGCTTGGCACGTCGCGAAACCTTTGCCAAGCTCCGCGCCCATGAACGCTTCGCCCCTGTCCCGCCGCAATTTCGTCCGCGCCACCGCCGCTGTCGCCACGCTGGCTGCCTTGCCCGCCAGCGCCGCGCCGCGCAAACGCAACCTCCCGCTCGGCTTCGACAACTTCGCCGTGCGCGGCATGAAGTGGAACGCCCGGCAGCTCCTCGATTACTCCGCGCAGCTCGGCTGCGACTCGCTGTTCATGACCGACTTCGGCCCGCTGGAAAACAAGTTCGACGACGCGTCGCTCAAGGAAGTCCGCAAATACGCGGACGACAAAGGCGTTCACATCGAACTGGGTTCGTGGAGCATCTGCCCGACCTCAAAACGCTTCAAAAAGGACTGGGGCACGGCGGAGGAGCACTTGGCGCTCGGCATCCGCATGTCGGCGGTGCTCGGCTCGAAGGCCTTCCGTGTCATCCTCGGCGCGCAGGAAGACCGCAGCACGGAGGGCGGCATCGAGGCGCGCATCGCCGACACGGTGAAAGTGCTCAAGTCCCAGCGCAGCCGCGCCGTGGACGCGGGCATCAAGGTCGCCGTCGAAAACCACGCGGGTGACATGCAGTCGTGGGAGCTCGTCACGCTCATCGAGGCCGCCGGCAAAGATTACGTCGGCGCGAACATTGACTCCGGCAACGCTTGCTGGACGCTCGAAGATCCCATCGCGAACCTCGAGACACTCGCGCCCTACGTCGTGGCCACCAGCCTCCGCGACGACATGGTCTGGGAATCCGCCAACGGCGTCACCGTGCAATGGACCGCGATGGGCGAGGGCTGCGTGGACCAGCCGGCCTACTTCGACCACTTCGAGAAGCACTGTCCTGGCGTGCCCGTCCACATCGAAACCATCTCCGGCTTCGCGCGCGAGTTTCCGATCTACAAGCAGGACTTCTGGAAAATCTTTCCCAAGGCCCGCGCCGCCGACCTCGCACGCTTTCTGGCCCTCGCGAAGAAAGGTCACCGCATTGAGCCGTTCAAAGCCCCGGCCGGCGTGGACAGAAACAAGGCCGACCAAGACTACCAGCGCGGCGAAATCGAGCGCAGCATCAAGTATTGCAAGGAAGTGCTCGGCCTCGGCCTGCGCGCGTGAAGCAAAAACCTTAGCCTTCATCCACAGATCGCCATGCCACTCCATCTCACTCCCCGCCGGGAATTCCTTCGTCGTGCCGCGCTCGCGAGCGCAGGCCTGTTCGCCACGCGTGAGCTGTTTGCCGCCGATTCCGCTGCGTCCTCCCGCTGGGCGCTGCTATCTGACCCGCACATTGGGCCGAAAGTGGAATCCGTCAACCGCGACACCAACATGGCCGACCACTTGCGCGCGTCGGTGACGGAAGTGCTCGCGACGAAAAGCCCGCTGGCCGGCGTGTTC
Source organism: uncultured Klebsiella sp. (assembly GCA_964478755.1). Classification (GTDB taxonomy): domain Bacteria; phylum Verrucomicrobiota; class Verrucomicrobiia; order Limisphaerales; family SXTU01; genus SXTU01. The sequence continues at coordinate 24,062 of CAYZJP010000039.1, read as the reverse complement.
ATCAACGGCGACTGCGCGCTGAAGGCCGGTCTGCCCGACGAATACACCACCTTCACTTCGCTCGTGAAGCCGTTCTCCGAAGCCGGCCTTCCGCTCCACATGACGCTGGGAAACCACGACGACCGCACGAACTTCTGGAAGGCGCTGAACGTCGCCAGCGATGCCGCGCGTCCGGTGCGGAGCAAGCACGTTTCCGTCGTGAAATCCACGCTCGTGAACTGGTTCCTCCTCGATTCTCTCGATGTGGTGGACAAGGCCCCCGGCAGGCTGGAGCCAGCGCAGCGCGACTGGCTCGCGAAGTCGCTCGACGCGCATTCGGACAAGGCCGCGCTCGTGATGGTGCACCACAATCCGCACCTCGACCCGACGAAGCCGAACACATCGCTACAGGACACGGCCGAGCTGTTTGAAGTCCTGCTCCCGCGCCAGCACGTGAAGGCGCTTTTCTTCGGCCACTCGCACAAGTGGGACGTGAAGGAGAAGGACGGATTGCACCTCGTCAACCTGCCCGCCGTCGCCTACCCGTTCGCCAAGGAGCAGCCGACCGGTTGGGTGGATTGTCTCCTCAATGCCGGCGGCACGACGCTCGAACTCCGCGCGCACAACGACCAGCATCCCGCGCATGGGAAGAAGACCGAGTTGAAGTGGCGGGCGTGAGTTGCACGCCGCTGTCCCTCTCAACTGCACCCGCAGCCGTGGCCGGAGCAGCAGCTCCCGTCGTTCATGTCCTCCACCGAAGGCACGCGGCCCAGCTCCACCGTCTTCTGGATGTGCTTGAGGATGCTGTCCTGAATCCGTGACATCTCCTGCTGCGCGTCGAGGAACTCCGTGGCCACCGGGTTCTTCATGAAGCTGTCGCGCAATGCCTCGAAGCGGCCGATCTCCTCCTCGGTGATCTGCACGCCATATTGCTGCTTCTGCTGGAGCAGCGCGCCGGAATCGTTGAGCATCTGGTATTCGTATTTCACCTTCTCGTCCGCCATGAAGGCGTCAATGCGGCGGCGCAGGTCGCCGAAGTCAGGCCGGTCGAGGATGGCCTGGCACAGGTCGCGGATTTTCTCGTCCACGGGGGAGGCTTGAACAGCGGTTTCCATAATCTGGGTTTTATGGCCCGCGCTTCACGCGACGGGCACGGCGCAAGGTAGCAGCGCAACCGACACGGGCGAGAAATACTTTCAGCCCGCGCGCCGTCAGGTTTTTGCCGATTGACGGCGCGGGCGAATCCCGCCTAAGTCGCCGCCATGCCACGTCTGCTGACCCTGCTCCTGACCGTCCTGTTGGGCGCGGCCTGCGCCGGCACGAAGGACGCGAAGGACGGAACCGCCCCGTCCACGCCGAAGGGAAAAGCCAATTCGTTGCCCCCGCCGAAGCCGGCCAAGGGCCAGCCCGACCCCGGCCCCGTCATCACCCCGGTGTCGGCCTTCTCTGGGAAAGTCGTGCTCGTGAACGGCCCGCTCAAATACATCGTCGTCGAGGGCGTCATCGGTCGCCTGCCGCCGCCTGACCAGACGCTCAATGTCTATCGCGACGGCCAAAAAGTCGGTGTGGTGGTGGTGTCCAGCCAGTCGCGCGGCGCGAACTTCGCGGCGGACATTTCGCAAGGCGAGGCGCGCGTGGGCGACACCGTGCGGAGCGACTGAGCGCTGCCCACGTCACAGATGCTCCCCTGCCAGCAAGTCTGTCTCCTTCAACACTAGTTGGAACGGCTCCAGCGGCATCGCCCGGTCGTGGTCCAAGAATTCCTCACAGGCACGGAAGAACTCCTCCCGCGTGCTGACGCGGCGGATTTGATGCAGGAACTTCCCCTCCGCATCCACGCCAAGGCCGACGAAGTTCAAATACTTCTTCATCTTCTGCACCTGCGCCGACTCGCGCACGCCGGGCGTGCAGACCGCGTCGTAGAGCGCGCGGATGTAGCCGAGCACGTCGCGCCCGCGCGGCACGAAGAGCGGCTCGCCGCGCTGGTGCTGGCGGATTTGCGTGAAGAGCCACGGATTGCGGATCGCGCCGCGCCCGATCATCAGCCCGCGCGCGCCGGTGAGGCGCAGCACTTCGGCGGCTTTCGCGGCGGAGTGGACGTTTCCATTCGCCATCACCGGACACGGCATCGCGGCGACCGCGCGTGCGATGTAGTCGTAATGCACCTCGCTGCGATACATCTCCAGCACCGTGCGCGCGTGAACAGTGAGCAGGTCCAACGAGTGCCGCGCGAAGATGGGCAACAACTCATCGAAGACCGCTGGCGAGTCAAAGCCGAGCCGCGTCTTCACCGTGAAGGGAATCGCCACCGCCTCGCGCAATGCGCCGAGAATGGCGTCCACACGCTGCGGCTCGCGCAGCAGGCCGCCGCCGGCGCACTTCTTGTAAACCACCGGCGCGGGACAGCCGAGGTTCAGGTCAATCGCCGCGACCGGTAGTGTTTGCAGAAACTTCGCCGTGCGAATAAGGGCGGGAACGTCGTTCCCAATCATCTGCGCGACGATGGGCCGGCCCGTCGAGTTCTTCTTGATCGCTTCGACGATCCATTTCTCCGGCGTCGAGACGGCGTGGACGCGGAGATACTCGGTCCAATAAACATCCGGCCCGTCGTAGCGCGCCACGAGCGACATGAACGCGCGGTCCGTCACGTCCTGCATCGGCGCAAGCGCAAGGAGGGGCGCGGGTGCTTCAAATAAGGAACGAAGCTGGCTCACTGGAATTGCGGGTGCGCCTGCAAGCGCACCCAAGTTGCCTCGCTCAATGGCGCCTGCCGATATTTCGCCTCGTGCAACGGCTCGGCACTGGTGGAGCGGCGGGCGCGTTCGAGCCACTTGCGGTCGAGCGGTTCGTCGAGGAGGGCGAGGGAGTTGGCGGCAAGCGTGGTTTCTTCCTTCTCGCCGGTAGCGTGGCCCACGCCGACGTAGAAACCCGCGAGCAGCCACGTCACACGCAGCAGGGTGGCGCGCGAGTAAGTGGGCATGGTGCACGGGCGGGTGGGGTCGAGACGGCGGAAGAGGTTCGTGAAAAGTGGGAGCGTCCACATCGCGGCGTTCTTCGCGGGGGAAAAGGCGTCGAACAAAATCGCGTGCGGTGCGGGAACGCCGGTTGGAGTCTTCGCGAGCCACGTCGGGAAATCACCGACCTGCGCTTCCCACGAGACGTGTTGCGCCCCGTTGGTTTCCTCGGCGTTGCCGTCGGCCAGCAGCGCGCTGACGAACCCCTCGTAGCTGCCGAAGTAGCCGAGTTTCTCCGCGTGTTGCAGCGCGAACCGCAGGGGTTCCAGCGTATGATCGAAGCTGATGAGCCGGATGCGGCACGGCAGGTCGCGTGTGGCACGCAGGACGGTCAACGCGTTGGCCGCCGCGCCGAGTCCGACATCCCAGATGACGAACTCGCCTTCGTGTGCCGCCAGCCGCTCGCGCAGCCGGAGCTGCCGCACGTAGAGCGCCTCGGCCTCGGCCGCGGGTCCGATGACGGGATGAAACGTCTCCGCCTCCGCGAGCGAGCGGACGCTGCGGACGCCGTTGGCGAGGGTGACGAGGCTGTAGCCGGGAGCCGACACGGGCGGGACGGTAGAGCGCAGGCGGGCGCGGGGAAATGGGGAAGTTGACTCAAGCGTTCGGCCTTGGCGGGAACTATTTTTTGGCCACGGATGAAACACGGATGAAACACAGACAGAGCCGCCCGTTCGGGCGAAGCGAAGTCATCAACAGGACGCACCAAACAGTGTGCCTGGCTTGGAAGACCAGCTCGTGACCAAGGATGCGGCCATCCGTGTTCAATCCGTGTTTCATCCGTGGCTCAACTGAATGCTTCCGGATTGGATGCTGTGCAAACATTGCTCGCGCCGCACGCGAACTTTTTCGTGACCGGGCCGTTGCACAGGTGTTTATTCGAGCCATGAAAACCAACTTCACTCCCAAGCCGTTTCACATCCATTCGCCTCGGCGCGACTTCCTGCGCCAAACAGCTTTCGCCGCCGCGCTGTTCACTGTGCCCGGCCTGTTCGCCGAGCAGCTCACGCTCACGCCGCGCCAGACCGAGGGGCCGTTTTATCCCGACAAGCTCCCGCTCGACACGGACAACGACCTGGTCATCGTCAACAACTCGCTCACACCCGCCGTCGGCGAAATCACCTGGCTCTCGGGCAAGTTGCTCACCGCCAGCGGCACGCCCATCCGCAACGCGACCATCGAAATCTGGCAGTGCGATTCGACCGGCGTCTATCTTCACTCACGCTCCGGCGGCAACACGGCCAAGCGCGACGTGAACTTCCAGTGCTTCGGCCGCTTCATCACCGGCGGCACTGGCGATTATCTTTTCCGCACCATCAAGCCCGTGCCGTATCCCGGCCGCGCGCCACACATCCACCTCGCCGTGAAGCTCAAGGGGAAGAAGGAACTCATCACGCAGTGCTACATCAAGGGCCACCCCGGCAACGAGAAGGACGGCATCTGGAGGGGCATCCGCGACGAGAAGCAGCGGGAGAACGTGACGATTGACTTCGCGCCGCTGCCCGGCTCGAAGACCGGCGAACTCGCCGCGAAGTGGGACGTGGTCATGGGGCTGACGCCGGAGCAGACTTGAGTGGACGGACTTCCGGACGTTGCTTGGTTTTCCGTTTTGGCAACTCGATCCCAGCATGAGAGTCATCGGCTATATCACGTCGCTGTTTTGCTCCGCTTGGCCGTTGATCGCCGAGTCGTCGGGTGAGCTGCCTCGTCACTTCATGTTCGGCCCCGGCCCCGCCGCACCCGGCGTCACGGCGGTCACGCCAGAGATGAGTTACTCGAAAGAGCGTGGCTTCGGGTTCGAGCCGGGCGACGGCACGCATCACAACAACTTCGGCGCTTACGAGCTGGCGAAGTGCATCGTCACCGGCATTCGCGCAAACCTGCCGGCATTGGCAAAACTCCTCGCTGCTGACGCGCCCGCCTTCGACCCGGCGCAGCCCGACACTTTGGAGAAATTCGACGTGCCCGCCAGTCCTCAGAGCACGAACGTGAAGCCGGATGGAAATTGAACGGAGCCGACCATGAGCCACTTGATTTCAGCACATGCCCGCCGCGTCGCGGTCTGTTTTGTGTTGTTGCTCAGTCCATTTCCCGGCCTCGTGCCCGCACAAGACGCGAAGGTTCCCACGCTTTGGCTCATCGGTGACTCGACCGTGCGCAACGGTCGCGGCGATGGGGCTGGCTCGATGTGGGGCTGGGGTGATTTGCTCGCGCCGCACTTTGACACGAACAAAATTCACGTCGTCAACCGCGCGCTGGGCGGGCGCAGCAGCCGGTCGTTTCTCACCGAGGGCCTGTGGGACAAGGTGCTGGCCGAGGTGCGGCCGGGCGACTTCGTGATGATGCAGTTCGGCCACAACGACGGCGGCGAGCGCTTCAAGGGCACGCGCCCGCGCGCGTCGCTGCGCGGCAACGGCGAGGAGACCGAGGACGGCGTCGTGGAACAGACTGGCAAAAGCGAAACTGTCCACACTTTCGGCTGGTATCTCCGCCGCTACATCGCGGACACGAAGGCGAAGGGTGGGACGCCCATCGTCTGCTCGCTCATCCCGCGCAACGATTGGAAGGACGGCAAAGTTCTGCGCGCCAGCGCGAGCCACGCCAAGTGGGCGCAGGAAGCCGCCGCAGCCGGCGACGCGCACTTCATTGACTTGAACGAGCTCATCGCCCGTCGCTACGAAGAACTGGGTCAGGAGAAGGTGAAGCCATTTTTCCCGCAGGAGCACACGCACACGAGCAAGGCCGGCGCGCTGTTGAACGCCGAAATCGTGGCCGGGGCGGTGCGGGAACTCAGGGGCTGCAAGCTGGGAAACTGTCTGGCCCCGCTGTCGGCCAAGTGAAACCCCGGCTTGACGGATTCGCGCGGCGGAGGATGATGCGCGACGACACCCGGAAGGCCCGAGCCGCCACAGCGTCCTGGCTTCCACTAACATCAAACGCAAACCAAACCATGAAGACAAAACTCCGCTCGTTCCTCCACGTCACCGTGTGCGCGCTCGTCGCGCTGACGCTCTCCGCTCAGGCGGATGACAAGAAGCCCGACCCCACGGGCACTTGGACTTGGACTCAACAGGGCCAGAACAACCAGTCGCGGACCGTCACAGCCAAACTCAAACTTGAAGGCGAGAAACTCACCGGCACTGTCTCCGGTCGGCAGAGCGACACGGCCATCGAGAACGGGAAGATCGACAAGGACGAGATCTCGTTCACGGTCACGCGCGAGTTCAACAACATGAAGCTCGTCTCGAAATACACCGCCAAGATTTCCGGAGACACGCTCAAGGGGAAAATCTCCTCCGAACGCAACGGCCAGACGCAGAGCCGCGATTGGGACGCCAAGCGCGAAGCGGCGAAGTAGTTGTGCCCGCTCGTCAACTTCAACCACACCGTTGAACTCTCCTTCGGCGGTTGGCAATCCATGAACACCTCGATTGTTCTCGTTTGTGGCCTGCTTGCGCTGATGATGGTTCGCGCAAGCGCCGGCGGTGCCGAGGTGCCGCCGGTCAAGGCCGCCACCGGAGCACCTGCGGCGCAAGCGCAACCGGCCACGCCGTTGCCGCGGTCGGATGCGAACGGCAATCCGCTTCGTCGCGCGCCGACGGGACACGTCTCAAACTACGACGAGTCGAAGGTCGGCACTTACACGTTGCCGGACCCGCTGGTGTTGCAAAACGGCCAGCCCGTCCGGGACGCCGCCACGTGGACCGCGCAACGCCGTCCGGAAATTCTCAAGCTCTACGAGACGCACATCTACGGCCGCGTCCCGGAGCGCGCGCCCAAGGTGACGTGGAGCGTCGTTGAGACGGATCCGAAGGCGATGGACGGCGCGGCAGTCCGCAAACACATCGTGGGCCGCATCGGCGAAGGCCCGGACGCGCCGACGGTGAACGTGGTGTTGCACCTGCCCGCGAAGGCCACTGGCCCGGTGCCGGTGTTGCTGCAGCTCAATTTCTTCGGCAACCCGCCAGCCGCTGGCGCGGCCAAATCATCTGGCGTGAAGACGTCGCCCGCCGCGCCTGTTCCCGAAAAAGCACCGCCGAAAAGTGGCTTCGGCGCGGGCACGCCCATCGCGGATTTCCTCGCACGCGGCTACGGCTACGCGACTTTTCGCTACACGGAAATCCAGCCGGACAACGCGACGAATGCGATGCGCGGCGTCCTCGGCCTCGCGCTCGCGCCGGGCCAATCCAGGCCCGCTGCCGACGAGTGGGGCGGCATCAGCGCGTGGGCTTGGGGCGCGGGCCGCGTGCTGGACTATTTCGAGAACGACAATGCCGTGGACGCCAGGCGCGTTGCGATCATCGGCCACTCGCGCTTGGGCAAGACCGCGCTCTGGGCCGGCGCGCGTGACCCGCGTTTCGCGCTGGTGTTTTCGAGCTGCTCCGGCGAGATGGGTGCCGCGCTCGCTCGCCGCGACTTCGGCGAAACGGTGGACGACATGGCGGCGAATTTCCCGTGGCAGTTCTGCGGGAACTTCCAGAAATTCTCCGGTCACTGGAACGACATGCCGGTGGACGCGCACATGGTCATCGCGCTCAACGCGCCGCGCCCGGTGTTCGTCACGGGCGGCACGCAAGACCAGTGGGCGGACCCGCGCGGCCAGTTCCTCGCGCAGGTCGCGGCAGGACCGGTTTATCGCCTGCTCGGGCGGCAGGACCTCGGCACGTCGGAACTGCCGCCGCTCGACACGCCGCTGACTGCGGGCGACCTCGGTTTTCATTATCACACTGGCGGGCACACCATCACAGCCGCCGACTGGGCGGCGTTCCTGAAATTTGCCGAGCGACACTTGAAACCTATGCCGTGAGTTCAGTTTGCTTCTGACTTTCCTTTCCGCTGCTCACGCGACCAGACTCCTCCTCATGAAAATCAAAGCCCTGCTCGCCTGCTCACTCACTGCCCTCCTGTTTCCCGCGCTCGCCGCAGAACTGCCGAAGGAGATTCCGCTCTGGCCCAACGGCGCGCCCGGTTCCGAAGGCAAGAAGGAGCCGGAGCTGCAGGTAAAAAACGCCGCCGGCGAGGTCACCAGCGTCTCGCGCATTCACAATCCCAGCCTCACGCCCTACCTGCCGGCGGCGGACAAGGCCAACGGCTGTGCGGTGCTCGTCATCCCCGGCGGCGGCCATCGCGTGCTGGCCATCGCGCACGAGGGCTACAACGTCGGCGAATGGCTGCGCGACCACGGCATTGCGGCGTTCGTGCTCAAGCACCGGCTCGCGCGGGAGACCAACTCGACCTACAAGATCGAAGTCGAGTCGCTCGCGGACACGCAACGAGCGATGCGGCTCATCCGCAGTCGCGCGACCGGGTGGCATTTGGATCCGGCGCGTCTTGGCGTGATGGGCTTCTCCGCCGGTGGCGAACTGGCGTGGCTCGTCAGCTCGCGCAACGACACGGGCCTTGCCGACGCGAAGGACGAAGTGGACAAGCAAGGCTGCCGGCCAGCGTTCCAAGCGCTCGTTTATCCCGGCCGCTCCGGGGACATCCAGCCGACGAAAGGCATGCCGCCCGCGTTCCTCGCCGCCGGGTTCGGAGATCGCAAGGACATCGCGGAGGGGCTGGCGGAAGTTTATTTGCGCTTCAAGCAGGCAGGCGTCCCGGCGGAACTGCACATGTATTCCAATGCGGGCCACGGCTTCGGTTTGCGCGCGAGCAACAAAGGCCCGCACGCCGCGTGGCCTGAGCGCTTCGTCGAATGGCTCGACGTGCGCGGGATGCTCGCGGCGAAGACGAATTAAGCCGGGCTCGGGCGAGTCTTTGGGCGCTCGACGGCGATGGCTCATTGGTGGATGCTGCGCGCTGCTTGGCCGCAGGATGAATCCAGCTCCCGACAATCCACAGGCGCACCCGCCGCGTCCGCAGGTTTTTCACGCGCGCGGCCTCACGAAGGTCTATGGCAGCGGCGACGCCGAGGTGCGCGCGCTGGCCGGCGTGGATTTGGATTTGCCGGCGGGCGAACTCGTCGTGCTGCTCGGACCGTCCGGCTGCGGCAAGACGACGTTGCTCAACCTGCTCGGCGGTCTCGACGTGCCGACCGACGGTCAACTCTCCTATCGCAACCTCGAACTCACCCACGCGACCGACGTGCAGCTCACGCAGTATCGGCGTGACTCGGTGGGCTTCATCTTCCAGTTCTACAATCTCATCCCCAGCCTCACTGCGCGCGAGAACGTCGGGCTTATCACGGAGATCGCGCGCGATCCGATGGCTCCTGAAGCCGCGTTGGAAATGGTCGGCCTCAGTCCGCGGCTGGACCATTTTCCGGCGCAGCTTTCCGGCGGCGAGCAGCAGCGGGTCGCCATCGCGCGCGCGATTGCGAAGCGGCCCGAAGTCCTGCTCTGCGACGAGCCAACCGGCGCGCTTGACGTGCGCACCGGCATCGTCGTGCTCGAAGCCATCGAGCGCGTGAACCGTGAGCTAGGCTCGCTCACCGTCGTCATCACGCACAACGCCGTCATGGCCGACATGGCCGACCGCGTGATCCATTTCTCCGACGGCCGCGTGCATCACATCCATGAGAACGCGCGGCGTGCCAGACCGGACAGTTTGAAGTGGTGAAAGGGGTTTTCATGGTCGCGAAAGAACGCAAAGAGCGCAGAGAAGACATTCACTGGGAAATGCCGGCGATGGTAGGTCGCTTCCTCTTTGCGTCCTCTGCGCCCTTTCGCGGCTAAATCATCCTGATGCTCCCGCACCTTGACCGCAAACTCTGGCGCGACCTGGGCCAAATGAAGGGCCAGGCCGTCGCCGTCTCGCTCGTGATGGCCTGCGGGCTAACGATGCTCATCATGGCGCGGAGCCTGATCTACTCGCTCGAATCCACGCGCGACGAATACTACCGCGCGCACCGTTTCGCCGAGGTTTTTGCCTATCTCAAGCGCGCGCCGCTTTCGCTGGTCGAGCGCGTGCGCGCGATCCCCGGCATCGCCATCGCGCAGCCGGGCATCTCCGTGCAGGTCACGCTTGACATCCCCGGTCTCGACGAGCCGGCGTCCGGCAACGTGCGTTCGCTGCCTGATTTTGGTGAACCGGATTTGAACCGGCTCTTTCTCCGGCGCGGCGAGTGGTTGCAGCCCGGCAAACGCCGCGAAGTGCTCGTCAGCGAGGCGTTTTCCGACGCGAACAAGCTTCAGCCGGGCGACCAGATCGCGCTGCTGCTCAACGGTCGGCGACAGACGTTTCGCATCGCGGGCATCGTGCTCTCGCCGGAGTTCATCTTCGAGTCGCGGCCCGGCGCGGCGCTGCCGGACAACCGCACTTACGGCGTGTTCTGGATGGCTTACGAGGAGCTGGCCTACGCGTTCGATCTCTACGGCGCATTCAACTCGCTCGCGCTCAAGCTGGAGCCGGGCGCGAGCGAGCGAGCCGTCATCGCGGCGCTCGACCCGCTGCTCGAACCCTACGGCGGACGCGGCGCGTATGGGCGCGCGGACCATCCGTCGCACATCCGCGTGCTCGATGAGATCGGGGTGTTGCGGACGCTGGCCATCGCGTTCCCCATCGTGTTCCTGAGCGTGGCGGCGTTCATGACCAACGCGGTGTTGTCGCGCCTGCTGAACTTGCAGCGCGAACAGATCGCCATCCTCAAGGCGTTCGGCTTCGCGAACCGCGAGATCGTCATGCACTACCTGAAGTTCGCGTTCGTCATGGTCGCGGTCGGCACGGTGCTGGGCAGCCTCGGCGGCTACTTGCAAGGCCAGCAACTCGTGAAGATGTATCACCTGTTCTTCCGCTTTCCCGATCTCGCGTTTCAGCTCGACCGCAGCGCGTTCGTTGTGGCGCTGCTGGTCAGCGCGTTTGCGGCGGTGGTCGGCGTCTTTGGCGCGGTGCGCAAGGCCGCGAAGCTCCCGCCCGCCGACGCGATGCGCCCCGAGCCGCCCGCCAATTATCGGCCCGCGCTGTTGGAGCGCACGGGCATCGCTCACCTTCTCTCGCACTCGTTCCGCATCGCGGTGCGCAATCTCGAACGCCGGCCAGTGCAAGCCTTCTTCACCGTCGCCGGCCTCGCGCTGGCGACCGGCATCATGATCGTGCCGAACTGTTTTCGCGACAGCGTGACGCAGGTTCTTGGCTTCCAGTGGGACGTGATCCAGCGGCAGGACGTGACCGTTGGGTTGATCGAGCCGGACAGCAGCCGCGCCCGGCACGCGTTCGCGCATTTGCCCGGCGTGCTGGACGTCGAGCCGCTGCGCAGTGCGGCGGCGCGCGTGAGCTTCCAGCACCGGCACCGGCAGATCGGCATCCAAGGCCAGCCGCGCATTGGCCAGCACAGCCGCGTGGTGGCGAAGGGCAACGCGCAGCTCGCGCTGCCCAGCGACGGCATTGTCGTTTCCGCCAAGCTCGCCGAGGTGCTCGGCGCGAAGATCGGCGACGAACTTCGGGTGGAGTTTCTCGAAGGCAAACGGCTCGTGCGCAACGTGACGCTGCTCGGACTGGCCGAGGACTTGGCCGGCATCTCGGCTTACATGGAAATCGACGGCTTGAACCGGCTCATGGGCGAGGGCGACGTGGTGACGGGCGCGAGCTTCACCGTGGACTCGGCGCGCAAGACGGAGTTTCTGCACGCGCTTAAGACCGTGCCGCGCATCGGCTGGGTGGCGATCAAGGAGTCGTTGCGCGAAAACTTCGCGAAGACGACGGCGGCCAGCATCAACCTGATCCAGATGATTTACCTGACCTTCGCGACCATTGTGGCCTTTGGCGTGGTCTATAACAACGCGCGCATCTCGCTGGCCGAGCGCGCGCGCGAACTGGCCACGCTGCGGGTCATCGGCTTCTCGCAGCGCGAGGTCGGTGCGGTGCTGGTGACGGAGCTGGTGATCCTCGCGCTGTGCGCCGTGCCGCTGGGCCTGCTGCTGGGCACGGGCTTCGCGACGGCCATCGTGACGCAGGTGAACACGGAAACCGTGCGCTTGCCGCTGGTGTTCACAGCGCATAATTATGCCTTCGCGGTGATGGTGGTGACCATCGCCTCGACGTTGTCCGGCCTGCTTGTGTTGCGCCGTTTGAGCCAATTGAACCTTGTCGGTGCGCTTCGGGCGCCAGAGTGAATCTGTCCTGATGAGCACGCCTCCCGCCGCCCCGACCATCGCTGTCCGCCGCAACGGACGGCGCAATTTCTTTCGCCGGCTCGTGCCGTGGCTCGGCGCGCTGGTGCTCATCGGTCTGATCGTCGCCGGGCTTTGGCCCAAGCCCGTGCTGGTCGAAACGACACGCGTCACGACCGGTCCGCTGCGCGTAACCGTCAATGAGGAGGGCAAGACGCGCATCAAGCAGCGCTACGTCGTCGCCGCGCCGGTGACGGGCTACTTGCGCCGTGTGCCTTGGAAGGCCGGGACCGAAGTCGTCGCGAATGAGACGCTGCTCGCGGTGATCGAGCCGCTGCCGCCCGCGCTGCTCGATGCGCGGGCGCGCACGCTGGCCGAGGCCAAGCGCGACGTGGCGGCGGCGGGCGTTGCGCGGGCGAAGGACGCGCAGAAGTTTGCGGCCAGCGAGCTGAAGCGCATCGAGCAATTGAGCAAGGACAAGGTGGTTTCGCCGCAGGAGTCGGAGAACGTCCAGTCACGCGAGTCGGCGGCGACGCGCGAACTGGCGGTCGCGGAAAGCACGTTGAAACAGGCCGAGGTGGAGTTGCTCCAGTTCGCCGTCGCGCCCGGCGGGACGAACGCGACCTGCGCTCCCGTCGAGGTGAAGACCCCGGTCACAGGCCGCGTGCTGCGGGTGTTCGAGGAAAGCGCGCGTGTGGTGGGCGCCGGCACGCCGCTCGTGGAGCTGGGCGATCCCGCCGACCTCGAAGCGGTCATCGAAGCTCTCTCGCGCGACGGCGCGGCGCTGACGCCGGGCACGAAGGTTGAGCTGGAGCACTGGGGCGGCCCGCAGCCGCTCCGCGCGCAGGTGCGGCTCGTGGAGCCGGCGGCCTTCACGAAGATTTCCGCGCTCGGCGTCGAGGAGCAGCGCGTGAATGTGGTGGTGGATTTGCTCACGCCGGTGGCGGAGCGCTTGAGCTTGGGCGACAACTTCCGCGTCGAGGGCCGGATCATTTTGTGGGAGGAGGCCCGCGCGCTGAAGGTGCCCTCCGGCGCGCTGTTCCGGCGCGGCCAGGACTGGGCGGCCTTTCTCCTGACCACGAACCAAGTGCAGCTCAGGCTGGTAAAGACCGGCCGCTCGAGCGGCGCGGAGACGCAAGTCCTGTCCGGTCTGAGGGAAGGTGACGAAGTCGTGCTCTATCCCGGCGACCGCCTGCACGACGGCCAGCGCGTGCAGCCGACAGTGATCGCGGTGGAGAAGTAACCGTCGCTTGCGCTGCCAGCGCCAATTCCAGACTAGACCAGCGGGCGCGGGACGAGCACAGTTTCCCGGCAGCCGAGACTTTGACTGAGCGACCAAACGCGAACGTCCAACGCCGCAACTTTATGACCGAGACCATCGCCTTCAAGCCGCCCGGCAGCTACTCCTCTGCCGCCGTCCCGAAGCACGTCGTCCAGCAGCGCTTCCGCACTCCGAAGAAAAACGTCCCGCAGACGCCCATCGAGCGGAACCACATCCTGCAGGTCGTCAGGAACTACGTGGCCGAGTTCAACCCGGTGCCGCCCATGCCGGCGGACGATCTCAAGGTCCATGCCGAGCGCGTCGTGGGAATGCTCAAGTGCGACCCCATCTACCGTGACTACATCGGCGTGCTCATCAACAACGAGATGTGGCGCGAGCAGATCGCCAGCGTGCCCTTCGAGCGCCGGCTGCTGCTGCTGCCCAAGTGCCTGCGCGTCGAGAGCAAGTGCCCCGCGCCGTTCGACGAGTTCGGTTTGCTCTGCAAGCAGTGTGGGCTTTGCACGATTCAGGATTTGCAGGCCGAGGCGGAGAAGCTCGGCTACGCAACGCTCGTGGCGGAAGGTTCGGCCATTGTCATGTCGCTCATCCAGACTGGCAAAGTCGAGGCCATCGTCGGCGTGAGCTGCCTCTCCGTGCTGGAACGCGCCTTCCCCTACATGGAAGCGGCGGCCATCCCCGGCGTCGCGATTCCGCTGCTCCAGGACGATTGCATTGACACCACCGTGGACCTCGACTGGGTGTGGGATTACATCCACCTGACGAGCGACGACCAGACGCGCCGGCTCGACCTTGGCGCGCTGCGCGACGAGGTGGATTTCTGGTTCAGCCCCGTGGCGCTCGGCACCATCATGGGCAACGCCGAGGGCGAAACCGAGCGCATCGCCCGCGAGTGGCTCATGCGCGCCGGCAAGCGCTGGCGGCCCTTCCTCGTCGTCTCCGTGTATCAAGCGCTGCGCCGCGACACCGGCAAGCCCTTGCCCGAGGACATCAAGAAAGTCGCCGTCGCCGTCGAGTGCTTCCACAAGGCCTCGCTTATCCACGACGACATCGAGGACAACGACGCGCTGCGCTATGGCGAGAAGACCCTGCACGAGGAGCACGGTGTCGCGGTCGCGCTCAACGTCGGTGACCTGCTGATCGGTGAAGGCTACCGGCTCCTCGCCGCGTGCAAGGCCAGCGCCGAGGCGAAGGCCGAAATGATTCGCGTGGCCAGCGAGGGCCAGCGCGAACTTTGCCGCGGCCAGGGCGCGGAACTTTGTTGGGCGCGCAGCCCGCAGTCCCTCACGCAGCATCAAGTGCTCGATATTTTTCGCAAGAAGACCGCGCCGGCCTTCGAGGTCGCGCTGCGCATCGGCGCGCTCTACGCGGGCGTCGAGCAGCACGAGGAAGTCGAAGACGTGCTGCACGTTTACAGCGAGGCGCTCGGCATCGCCTACCAGATTCGCGACGACCTCAGCGACCTCGGCGACACCGGCGAGACGAACGACATCGCCGGCCTGCGCCCGAGCCTGCTGCTGGCCGTGGCACACGAGAAGGCCAAGGACGCGCAGAAGGAACTGCTCGCGAGCGTCTGGCGGCGTCAGTTGCCCGCCGGCACGAGCGTGAAGGACATTGAAGCCCTTTATGCCGAACTCGGTGCGGACCTGCGCGCGAAGACCCTGCTCGAAACCTACAAGGAAGAAGCCATCCGCTGCCTGCGCGACTTGGAAAATCCGAACCTCAAAGGCCTCCTCCGCCGCGTGCTGGGCAAGATTTTCAACGACGTTGAGATCAAGGGCTGGTGCAAGGAGCAGGAGCAGTTGAACGGCGTGCGTGATGGAGTCCGCCTCGAAACCAGCGCCCCCGCCTCCGAGTCCGCCCCGCGCGAGTTGGACGTGGTGATGGCGAAGTAGGCGCGCGGCCTTCAGGCCGCAGCAAGCCACGAACACCGGCAATCATTCGAACGCGACGTGCCAGTCGCAACCTCCTGCGGCGTGAACGCCGCGCTCCGTTCACTTCAGCTCCGCATTGTCGATCAGCCGCGTCTTGCCGATGAACACCGCCAGTGCCATGTGCGTGCCGCGAGTCACTGCGGTAGCGGGTTGCAGCTTTTCCCCGTCGAAGAATTCCAAGTAGTCCAGCCGCGCCGCCGGTTGCGTGGCGATGAGGGCGGCGAGTTCCCTTTTCAGCACATCGGCGTAGATCGGCGTGCGGGACGCGACGACGACTTCCTTCGCCAGCTTCAGCGCGCGCCAGAGGATCGTCGCCTGCGGACGTTCCTCGGCGGAGAGGTATTTGTTCCTAGAACTCATCGCGAGGCCGTCCGGCTCGCGGCGCGTCGGAGCGACGACGACCTTCAACGGGAAGTTCAGGTCGCGCGTCATGCGGCGGATGACGGCGGCCTGCTGCCAGTCCTTCGCGCCGAACACCGCCACGTCCGGCAGCACGAGGTTGAACAGCTTGGCGACGACCGTGGTGACGCCGCGGAAGTGCGTCGGGCGTGCGCCGCCTTCCATGCCCTGCGACAGCTTCTCCTCGACGACGTAGGTGCTGTGGCCGCCGGCGTCGCGGCCCGGATACATCTCGGCGTCCGACGGCAGGAAAAGCGCGTCCACGCCGGCTTTGGCGCAAAGTTTCTTGTCCCGCTCCAAGTCGCGCGGGTAGGCGGACAAGTCCTCCGTCGGCGCGAACTGCGTTGGGTTCACGTAGATGCTCGCGACGACGATGCCCCTTTTTCCGACGAGCCGGCGTGCGCGCTGCACCAAGCTCAAGTGCCCATCGTGCAGGTAGCCCATCGTCGGCACGAAGCCGACACTCGCGCCAGCCCGCCGCCAGCGGAGGGCGAGGCGTTGCATGGCGGCGGCGGTGGTGACGATGCGCATGGCGGGAGCTTAGGCGGAGCAGGAGCAAGAGCAAGATTCGTGGACTTTCCGGCAGCGACGAGGTTGTCCCGCAGGCTGGTCGGGCCTAGCTTTCCGCCGTGCAAACCGAGCGCTACACCGGTGAAGTGGTTTTCATCTACGCCTTCGACGTGGCTTACGACATGGTGCGGCAGCCCGTGAAGGAACTCCTCGGCCAGCCCGTCGCGCAGTTCAGCGTGGACGCCAGCAAGCGCAGCCCGCGCCAGCTCTCCTTCTACCGTCCGCAGATGGTCCGCCTGCCGCCGCAGGAACGCATCGGCCCGCTCGGCCCCGTGCGCGTGCACCGCACCATCAAGCTGCTGCCCATCGGCGCCATCAGCATCACCGTCCATGTGCCGTTCGAGGTGAAAAACCTCACGGAACTCGTCGTGTTCCATGACCTCCAGTTCAGCAACGGCTCGCTGCACGACGAGGTGAAACGCCTCGCCGAGCAGGTGCGGAATGAGCTGCGCCCCTTTTACATCCGGCCCGTCGAGCCGTTGAGCGAGGAGGAGGCCTACACCGTGTTCTGCTTTCAAACCCCCGCCCACGGCGGCAAGGACTTCCGCGCCGAGGACTGGCTCGCGTGCCATCGCCGCGACGTCGCATCTCTGCTCACGCAGGAGCACGACGTGCAACAACTCTCCGACCAGGAGGTCGAGGAATCCACGGGGCGCTTCCTGGGCTACTATCGCGGCGACATCGCGGTTGTGGACTGGGACGCGGCGCTCGTCGTGGACGACGCGCGCAACTTCGAGGAGACGCTCTTCATCATGGAGCTGGCCAACGTGCAGCTCGCCGAGCTGGAGGCCTACGACCGCCTGCTCGACGACGCGCTCGAACGCTCCTACCGTGACCTCTCCCACCAGCCCGCCCAGCGCCCCTCGAAAGTGGTCATGCAGGAGCTGAAGGAAATCCGCGTGGACATGGCGCGTCTGAGCGACGAGTTGTCCAACATCTCGAAGTTCTTTGGCGACTGGCATCTCGCGCGCATCTACTCGGCGCTCTCCGCACGCTTCCACCTCGCCGAGTGGCACCGGACGATTGACGAGAAGCTCAAGACCCTCGACGACCTCTACCAGCTCCTCAAGACCGACCAGAACAACCGCTGGATGCTCATCCTTGAAGTCACCATCGTCCTGCTGTTCGTGCTCGACCTCGCGCTGTTGTTCGCCGGAAAGAAGTGACGGGCACGATGCGGAGCAAGGTGCCCATCTTATCCATTCGCAATGGAAGCCGGTGGTCAGGCGGTGCGTCCGCCAGCGAGCAATTCAGGGTTGCCAGGCCATGTCAGGACGCGGCCTGGATTCTGTTCCACTTTCAAGAATGGAACTGGGTGAGGGAAAGTGTGTTTCCATCCGGGTCTTTGAACCACGCCACCTGCGCACCGGAAGGAGCCGTCCAGACGCCGGACTCATCTTGAGCCAACCCGCTGTAACGCTCGAAGCGAACGCCTCTGTTCATCAACTCCCTGGTCTTGGCACCGATGTCCGCCACCTCCCAACCGAGGACGGTATGTTTGGCCGGAAGCAGCTCATGAACTTTTTGCACGCGCAGCATCGTGCCATTCGCGTCGAACACCATCGCGAAGGGATCATCGCTGACCAATGTCAGCCTCAGCGTCCCCGCATAAAACTTCAGCGCCCCCGCCGGATCTTGCGTCGCGACAAAGCTGATGACTTTTGAGTCGCCCATAAATGGCGGATTCACCGTAACCTAACGGCTCGCATTTCCACTGGTCGAACACAAAACCGCTACAATTGTGCCCTGCCGACGCCGTAACGCAAATTCTCGTTCAATCGAGATAGAGAAACTCATTCGCTCCGAGCAGCGCGCGGGCGAGGCTGGGCCAGGCTTGGTCGGCGGGCAGCTTCTTGGCGGCGAGCTTGGCGCGGAAGTTCGCAAGGTAATCCGTCGCCATCGCCAGTTCATCCGTCTGCGGCGGGCGCGCGTAGAGCGTGAGGAAGGCGAGCGTGATCTGACGGGCTTCGTCGGGTTCACCTTGCGTCATGCGTGTGGCGAACTTCGCGGCTTCTTCATGCGCGAACTTGTCGTTCATCATAAAGAGCGACTGGAGCGGCGTGGTGCTCGGCTCGCGCACGGCGGTGCTGGAGTTCGGGTCCGCGCCGTCGAAGAGCGCGAGGAAGGGGTGCTTCCGCAGGCGCTGCTGCATCTGATAGACCGTGCGCTGGCGGTTGTCGTAGTTGGCGAAGAACTGGTTGTGCTGCGTGAAGCCCCACGTGTGCACGGGCGGGAACGGGTGCGCGCCGCCCACCGATTCGTCGAGATCGCCGCTCACGTAGAGCAGCGCGTCGCGGATGGATTCGGCATCGAGCCGGCGGCGGTCGGCGCGCCACCAGAGGGCGTTGTTTGGATCCTTGGCGGAATTAGCCGCGAAGAGAGCGGCGGGGGAAGGCTTGGATTTGCCGAAGAGGCCGGAGAAGAACCCGCCGCTGGTAGGGCGCGTCTCTCCTGAGCGCGCCGCAGAGTCGTCCGAACGTCCAACCGGCGCGCTGGGGACAGCGCGCCCTACCTCATCGCCGCTCGCGAGCTGCCATGTGTGCGAAGTGAGAATGAGCCGGTGCATCGCTTTCACGGACCAGCCGCTCTCGATGAACTTGCGCGCGAGGAAGTCCAGCAACTCCGGGTGCGTCGGGGCCTGGCCGCGCGTGCCGAAGTCGTTCGGCGTCGTGACGAGGCCGCGGCCGAAGTGGTGCTGCCAGAGCCGGTTCATCAGCACCCGCGCGGTGAGCGGGTTGGCGGGGTCGGCAATCCAGTTGGCGAGGTCGAGCCGGCCGCTGTTGCCGCAGTCCTTCGGCAACGGCTGACCGCCAAGCACCTGGACGAAGCGGCGCGGGACTTCCTCGCCGAGACGCGTCGGGTCACCGCGGACGTGGAGTCGGGCGTGGGCTGGCTTGCCGTTGTCCGCGACGGCATAGGCGAGCTCGTAAGGGACGGTTTCACTGACTTGCTTGTGCTTCGCCTTCGCGGTGGTGATGGCTTTTGTGGCTTCGTCCACTTTGGCTTTCTTGTCCGGGGTTTCCGCCGGCAGTTTGTCAGCTTCGGCTTTCGCGGCCTCGGCTTTCTTCACGTCGGCGTCGAGCGTGGCGAGTTGTTCCTTCCACGTCTTCGTCGCGGCTTCAACTTCCGCCTTCGCGCCGAGCGCGACGAGGTTCGCCGGGCGGTTCATGCCCTCGCTGCCGGGATGCGGAAAGGTCGTGCTGCTGAAGATGCCGTAGAGCGCGTAGTAGTCCGTGCTCGCGATGGGGTCGAACTTGTGGTCGTGGCAGCGGGCGCAGCTCAACGAGAGGCCGAGGAAGGCGCGGCCCAGGTTCTCGATGCTGTCCTCGATGGTCAGGTGCGGCTCGCCCTTGCCGCCGCCGAAATGCCGCGCGATGGCGAGGTAGCCGGGAGCGATGAGGAGTTCCGGGTTTGGCGTTTCAAGTTTTGCGTTCAGCAAATCGCCGGCGAGCTGCTCGCGGATGAAGCGGTCGAATGGTTTGTCCTCGTTGAAGGCCTTGATGACGTAGTTGCGATACTTGTAAGCCTGCGGGACCGGGTAGTCCGAGGCGTTGCCGCAAGTATCGGCGTAGCGCACGACATCGAGCCAGTGGCGGCCCCAGCGCTCGCCGTAATGCGGCGAGGCGAGCAGGCGGTCAACGGCTTTGTCGATTGCCGATTGCCGATTGCCGATTGAGGAACACTCGCCCACAAACGCCTCCACTTCCGCTGCCGTTGGCGGCAGGCCGGTCAGATCAAATGTGAGACGGCGAATCAACGCGCGCGGGTCGGCGTCCGGCGCGGGTGAGACGCCAGCCTTCTCCATGCGGGCGAGGGTGAAGTGGTCCACTTCGTTGCGCGGCCAGGCTTTGTCTTTCAGCTTCGGCAACGGCGCGGACTTCACCGGCTGATACGCCCAGTGCTTGCGGCCTTCTTCGAGGCTGATGCCGTAGGCGGGCTTTGTGGGAGCGGCGGCAAAGGCTGCGGGCGCGTTCGTGCGCGGGTCGGGCGCGCCGAGCTTCACCCACTCGACGAGATCGGCGACGAGCGCGGGCGGCAGCGGCTTCTCCGGCATGCGGAAATCTTTGTCCCAATGCCGCACGCCCTTGATGAGCAGGCTGTCGTCGGGTTTGCCCGGCACGATGGCCGGGCCAGAAGCGCCGCCCTTGACCCAGCCGTCGCGGGAGTCGAGGCGCAGGCCGCCCTTCACTTTTTTCGCGCTCGCGCTGTGGCACTCATAGCAATGCTCCACGAGCACCGGCCGGATGCGCTTCTCGAAGAAGGCAATGCCCTCCTCCGGCGTGGCGACGGACGCGGCAGACAGTCGTCCGGCGGCGAACAGGACGGCTCCGCACCAGTTGACTCGAACAATGAGTTTCATTCACTTCACTCGCAGAGCCGGCGAACGCGACGCCTGCCGCGAGTGATAACGAATCATGGACGCGGCGACGCGAACATCCTTCACCGCCGCGCGCGGGAAACTTCCATCAACTGAAACGGACCAAGCCCGGCGGGCCACGCAGGCCCGCCGGGCCGGAGGTTACTTGCCAACGGATGCGCCCGGCGGCGTGGTTTGCACGACCAGGCCCGGGGGCGGCGCGCCCGCGCCGAAGAACCACGTCGGGTAGCGGCCGTCCCAGCGCTCAACGCGCGCCTTCTCGATTTCGAGCTGCTTGATTTGCAGGAGCAGCGGATTTTGCTGCGCCTCGGCCAGCGCGCGGCTGACTTCACGGATCGCCTCCGCCTCGCCGGCGGCGGCGGTCTTGCGCGCATCGGCCTGGCCCAGCGCCTCGCGACGCGCCTTCTCGGCGGTGGCATTGGCCTCGAGTTCGATGCGCTCGTTCTCCTTCTTCTGTGCCTCGAACTTGGCCTCGGAGACAACCTTGAGCTGCTGCGAGATGAAGGTGTCGTCAATCGCCTTCTGAATCGCCGGGTTCTCGTAGGTCATGCCACCAAACATCCCGACAGTCGTCACCGTGACGCCGCGCAACGCGAAGAAGTTCGTCACGTCGTGCTTCACGGCGTCGGCGATCTCCTGCTTCTTGGCGCGGAGCAGGTCGAGCGGATACTTCGCGGCAACCTCGGCGGCGACTTGCTGGATGCGCCCGCGCGCCTCGCTGTCCATCACGCTCGCGAGCGAGCCGCTGGGATACCAATAGAGGAACTTCGCCGCGTCTTCTTCCGCGATGAACGCCGTGCAGGTGAAGCCCATGCTGAAGCCCACGCTGTCCGCGCTCTCGATCCAAATCGCCTTGTCCACCAGACCGCGCGCGACCGTGCCACCGGTGGTCGGGCCTTGCGGCATCGTCCATTCGCGCGTGACGGGCGAGCGATTCACTTTCACCAACCGCACAGTGGGAATCCACCGTCCGTCGTTTTCCACACGACCTTCCTGCGACCAGCGGTGCGTGATCTGCACGCGCTTGGCCGCGACTTTGCGCTGCACGAGGTAGTCCTCGCTCTGGAAGCGTGTCTGCGCCGCCGTCTCGCCTTCAAGCGGGATGAGGAAGCCGGTCTCGGACGTGTCTATCTCGACGTATTCCGGACGGTCGAAGGGCTTGATGCAGCCCGTGCCGAACAGCGGCAACGCGCCGAGCGCGAGCAACGCCGCTGTCTTCGCGTAACGCGTCTGGACTTTCGCCCAAGCCGCCTTCACCCATTCGCCGAAGCACGCCCACGCCAGCAACAGCGTGAGCAAACTCACGCCGATGTGCAGCGCGTCCTTCGTCGCGATGAACTCGCGCAGTTCGCGCGTCGGCGGGTTGCCGCCGGACAGTTGCGCGAGCGCGAGCGCGGTGGCCGTGTCGGCCTGCCGCGCGTTGAGCCACCAGTTCTCCGCCGTCCACAACGTGGCGGCAGCCATCACAAACACAGCGATCCGTTTCATAACAACACACTGCTTTCTTGCGGCGTGCCGGAGTGGACGGGGAAGGCTGGGTATGGGACCGCCGCGGCGATTTGACTCGCCGCCCGCAGGCACACGCCGCACCAATCCCCGTCGCGCCCAAGCGCGACGCGGGTTTGCCACACGGGGAGTTCGTGGGTGCCGCGACCTGCGGTCCTAGAGGAACGCCCTTCCAATTGCCTGCGAGGTTAGCTGACGGGCTCGGTCCTGGAAGTGACCTGGGCGGCGGTTGTCAACCCGCACGCCGTGCGCCCCGTCCCGGATACCACCGGGAATTTGGGTTCCCCGCGTCGGCCCGCAGGAAGGCGGTCCGACTTCGGCTGCATACTTCAGACGGGTGAAGCAATCGCACACGCAACCACACTCGTCAAGTGGCGCTCGTTTCCCCGCTCGCGCACGGCGGCTTTCGCCGTTAAAACTCCCGGCATGATTACGGTCGTCGGCAGTTTCAACATGGATCTCTTCATCGAAACGCCGCGCTTCCCCGCGCCGGGCGAGGCGATTCTCGGGAAGAACTTCCGGCGTGCGTCGGGCGGCAAAGGCGCGAACCAGGCCTGCGCCATCGCGCGCATGGGCACGCCCGCCGCGATCGTCGGTGCGGTGGGCACGGACGCGTTCGGCGACGAGATGGTCGCGAATCTCATGGAGGCTGGCGTCAGCACGCGCGGTGTTGCGCGGCGAGCGGATGTGGCGAGTGGGACCGCGATGATCGTCCTCGACGCCACCGGCCAGAATCAAATCGTCGTGGCCAACGGCGCAAACGACACGCTCACGCCCGCCGGTGTGCGCGCGCAACGCGATCTCTTCGCAAAGTCCAAGGCCATCGTCGTGCAGTTGGAAACGCCCCTTGATTCCGTGGAGGCGACATTGCGGTTGGCGCGTGAGGTCCGCGCGTTGTCTGTGCTGAACCCCGCGCCTTACGCGCCCGTGGGCGACGCGTTGCTCCATCTCTGCGACTGGATCATCCCGAACGAAAACGAGGCCGCGAAACTCAGCGGTTCCGCCGTGCATGACGCTGCGAGCGCAGCCGGCGCGGCCGTCGCCATCAAGATGCGCTCGGCCTGCCCACGCGTGCTCGTGACGCTCGGCGCGAACGGCGTGTGGCTGGACACGCCGGAGTTCACCGGCCATGTGCCGGGCTTCAAGGTCAACGCCGTGGACACCGTCGGCGCAGGCGATACCTTCATCGGCGCGTTCGTCGCCCGTCTGATGGACGGTGCTGGGCCGCGCGAAGCGGCGCGCTTCGGCTGTGCGGCCGCGGCCATCGCGGTCACGCGGCGCGGCGCGCAGGCGAGCATCCCGACGCGACGGGAAGTCGAAGCGTGGCTGAAGCATCCCAGCGCGACCGCATGAGTCCCATCACTCACTTCCTCGCGGGCTGGGCGCTGGCGCACACGGCGGACCTGAACCCACGCGAGCGGATGCTGGTGAGCGTGGCAGGCGTCATCCCGGACTTGGATGGCTTCGGCATCGTCGTGGACCTGGCCACACGCGGTGCGACGGATTGGTGGGGGAAATATCACCACGAGCTGGGGCACAACCTCGGCTTCTGCCTGCTTGTGACCGTGGCTTTCGCCGCCTTTGCCAAGCGCAAGGGAATGACTGCGCTGCTCGTGTTCCTGAGTTTTCACCTTCACCTGTTCTGCGACATCGTCGGCGCACGTGGACCGGACGGCGACCAGTGGCCAATCCCCTATCTCGTCCCATTCTCCCCGACGCCGCGCCTAGTCTGGAGCGGCCAATGGGCGCTGAACGCCTGGCCGAACATACTGATCACCGCCATCCTGCTGGCGCTCGCACTGCGCTGGGCCTGGCAGCGCGGCTATTCGCCGTTGGAGATGATTTCGCGGCGGGCCGACACAGTGTTGGTCGAGACATTGCGGCAGCGGTTCCCGATGAAGAAGTGATTAGAGGCTATCCCAAAACCCTTGAACGTGAGAAGCGAAACGCTGTCTG
>CAYZJP010000038.1:0-38165 GCA_964478755.1 uncultured Klebsiella sp. | reverse complement strand
TCAGCTTGGCTTCTTCGTTCAAAGCTGCCAAGCCAGACAAACTGGAAGATACAAGGGACGGCACAAGCTGGCCATCAACGGCGTCGGCTTCGCGCTCACGGCGTTCATCCTCGTCATGTTGAGCGTCACGAAGTTCCACGAGGGCGGCTGGGTGACGCTGCTCGTGACCGGGCTGCTCGTCGGCGCGGCCTTTTTGATCAAGCAGCATTACCAGCAAACGCGGCAGGAACTCGCGCGCCTCGATGACGTGCTCAATGCCTTCGTCGCTGAACCTGTGAAGGCCCTCCAGCCCGCCGCCGCTCCGGTGTGCGATCCCGCGGCCAAGACGGCGGTGATTCTGGTCAATGGGTTCAACGGCCTCGGTGTCCACACGCTGCTCGCGGTGATGCGGATGTTCTCCGGCGTCTATCGCAACTATGTCTTCCTCTCCGTCGGCGTGGTGGATGCCGGCAACTTCAAGGGCGCGAGCGAAATCGAAAACCTCGGGAGTCACATCAAGGCGTCCGCCGAGCGCTACGCCGAGCAAATGCGCCGCCAGGGATTCCACGCGGAAGCCATCACCGCCATCGGCACCGATGTCGTGGAGACCTCGCAGGAACTCGCGGCGCAGGTGACCGCGCGTTTCCCGTCCGCCGTGTTCTTCGGCGGACAACTGGTCTTCAAAAAGGAATCGCGGCTGACGAAGTTGCCGCACAACTACACCGTCTTCACGCTCCAGAAGGAATTCTTCGGGCGCGGGCTGCCCTTCCTCATCGTCCCGGTGCGGGTATAGGCGCGGCGGGCGATACCCGGGACGGGTGCGCTCCCAGCCAATCGCACCAGCGTCCAACGACCTACTGCCTGGTCCTGATGACTCCGCAACTGTTTCTGAAGACTTCCTCTCCATTTCCAACCGCTCCGTGGCAAGTTCCAATGAACTAGACCCGGCCCCGGAAGACTTCGTTCTGATTCCCAACGCTTGATGGATGCTCCCGATGACTTTGCCGTCACTTCCAATCACCCCAAGGCCGTTTCCCATGACAACGTCTCAGCTTCCGAGGCCTTCACAGTCGTCTCGGAAGGAAATCTCCCCATTCCCAAAGACTTTTTCCTCACGCCCGAAGGCTTCTGTAAAACTTGGCGCGGGCGACGTAATAGTTGTCCGCGTCCTGGCAGCGCCAGATGACGCCGCCGGCCTGGTCTTCCTTGCCGGACACGGGCTTGAACTTCACCTCGACGAAGCCGTCCTTGAGGCGCGTGTCATCTTTGATGCACACGGGATAGGTCGCCTCGCCGGACTGTTTGAGCACGTTCGGCTTGCTCGGGGCGGCGGGGTCCTTCTCGACGGCCCATTTGGGCGAACCGGAGCCGGTCTTCGTGGCCGTCCAGCCGGGCGGTGGAGCGCCGGGGGCGAGGTTGTCGAAGTTGACGCTGTCCGCCTGTGCGCTCGTGCCGAACGCGCAGACCAACGCGGCGAGTAGAAGGGGAGATTTCATGCGAGCCGAGACGATGCGACTGCGACGAGGGAGTTGCAAGGCGTTACGTGACGACCAGGCGGCTTTCTGGTGTTTCGCAAACGACTCCCGGCGGGATGGCTGATTCGCCAACGGCTCGCGGTGCCCGGCCTATTTCAACTGCTCGACGGCGGTGTCAGGGTCAATTTCTTCGAGCGCGAACGCGACGGTCTCCTTGAAGGAGTCGTCAGCGGAGGCCAGCGCCTTGAGCAGGGCGGGCACTGCGGTTTTGGCCCGCGCGTGGAACTGGGCGAGGGAACGCGCCGCGATTTTGCGAACTTCCAGATTCGAATCCACCAGTCGCGTGACCAGGGCCGGGACAGTTTGGTCCGGACGCTCGGCAATGTATCCCAACGCGCGCGAGGCGAAGAAGCGCAGGTCGTCATCCTGGTCGTCCAGAACATGGATCAGCAGCGGCACGGCGACTTGCGCGTCGGAGTGAAGCAGACCGAGGCCACGGGCGGCGTTGTTACGGACATAGCGGACTTCGGAGGCGAGGGCGTTGGTCAGCACCGGGAGGGAGGAACGCCCGATGCCGGCGAGGGCGCGCGCGGCGGGAAGAGAGGCGGCCTCGTTCCGCAGGAGTTGCTCCAACTGCGGGGTGGCGGACTGCGCACGGCCGTCCATGGCGACAAAGGCGAGCACGGCCTGGGCCTGGAGGTTGGTGTCGCCGAACTCCACCATCCGCAAAAGGTGCGGCAGGGCGGAGTCGCCCATTTGCCGGAGGGCGGACACGGCCATTTCCCGGCGCTCGGGCCGGTCCGACGTGAGGTATCCGAGCCAGAAGCCCAGCCGGTATTCGTGATGGGCCGGTTCGCGGTGGGCGACGATGAAGACGAAGGTGACGAGCGCGAAGAGGCCCATGGCTATCCAGTAGTCCCGGTCCGAGCGGTCTGTGTCGGGGGTTGAGGTCATGGTTGAACCAATAGGCCGGGCTTGAGCGGAGGGCAAGAGCTTCGGCCCATTCTGAACGGAATTTAATGTTTTGTGCGGGAGTTTTTAATGACCGCGAGTGATGCTCCGCGCGTAACCGATATGCGATTGCTCCTGGCGGAAGACGACAAAAAAGTGGCCGACTTCGTGTCGCGTGGCCTGCGCGCGGAGCGCTTCGCGGTGGACCTGGCCTACGACGGCCAGAGCGCGTGCGAGTTTGCGATCAGCTACAGCTACGACGCGATCATCCTCGACTTGATGCTGCCCATCCTGAGCGGGACGGAGGTCTTGAAGCGCATCCGCAAGCACACGCCCGACGTGCCGGTGCTGATTCTCACGGCCAAGGACGACACGGCGGCGAAGGTGGAGAACTTCGAGGCGGGCGCGGACGACTACCTGACCAAGCCGTTCGCCTTCGCCGAGCTGGCCCTGCGGGTGAAGGCGCTGTTGCGGCGCGGCCCGGCGGCGCGGAGCAGCGTGCTGCGCGTGGCGGACTTGGAGCTTGACCGGCTCAGCCAGCAAGTGCGGCGTGCGGGGACACGGATCGTGCTCACCGGCAAGGAATACGCGCTGCTCGAATATCTGATGGCCAATGCGGGTCGGGTGCTGTCGCGCACCATGATCATCGAGCATGTCTGGGACGAGAGCTTCGAGGGGCTGACGAACATCGTGGACGTTTATGTCCGTCACTTGCGCACGAAGGTGGACGATCCGTTTTCGCCCAAGCTCATCCGCACCGTGCGTGGCGTGGGCTACAGCATCAGCGAGGAGGGCGCGGCTTGAATCCGCGCTCCATCAGCGTCCAGCTCACCGCGTGGTATGCGGGCGTCATCGCTGTTGTGTTCGTCCTGCTCGGCGGCTTCATGTATTTCGGCATGGAGCATCATCTGGAGAAGAACCTTCTCGAAATCCAGTCCAAGCGCGCCGCCGTCATCGCCGAAACGCTTGTGGCCCGCGTCGCGCAGCTCGGCGAGGAACTGGTGACCCGCGAAGTGCGCGAGAGCTACGCGCCCGAATTGAACAACCGCTTCATCCGCCTGACCCGGCCCGACCGCAGCGTGCTCTACGTGTCGGGCGTGCCGGCGGAACTGGCATTCAATCCAGCGCTCGTGCCCGTCCTGGCCAAGCCGGTGAAGGGCCGCACGTCGCGGGTGGAACGCCTTGAGGACGGCCAGGAAGTGCTCATCGCCACCGTGCCCGTGCCGGCGGCCGGCGGGAACTGGCTGGTCGAGGTCGGCGCGTCGCTCGCGCCCGTGCGTGCGCTGCTGCGGGACTTTCTGGTGATACTGCTGCTGGCGCTGCCCGTGGTGCTGCTGGTTTCGGCGGGCGGTGGTCTGTTCCTTGCGCGCCGCGCTTTCCGGCCGGTGGAAAAAATTGTCCGCAGCGCCGAGCAGCTCACGCTGCACAATCTTAGCGGGCGTCTGCCCGTGCCGCAGACAGGCGACGAATTGGAGCGGCTCTCCCTTGCGCTGAACCAGATGATCATGCGGCTCGACGGGGCTTTTCAGCACAACCGCCGTTTCCTCGCCGACGCCTCGCATGAGCTGCGCACGCCGCTCACGGTGCTGCGCGGCGAGCTGGAGGCCATCGCGCAGCAGGCGGATGGCGAGCCGGAGCTGCAGGATCGCATCGGCAGCGTGCTGGAGGAGGTCGAACGGCTGGCGAAAATCGTCGAGGGCCTGTTCGCGCTGTCGCGGCTCGACGCCGGCGAGGCACAGGCCGAGTGGAAACGCTTCGACCTTGCCCGGCTGGCCGCGACCACCGCCGAGCAGATGAGTCTGCTCGCGGAGGACAAGGGCATCACCATCACCTGCGAGTTCGAGGGCGAAGTGCTGGTCGAAGGAGACAGCGGGCGGCTGAAGCAGGTCATCGTCAACCTGCTCGACAACGCCATCAAATACACGGCGTCCGGCGGCAGCGTGGTGATCCGCGCGCGCGCGCGCGACGGCACCGCCTGGCTCGACGTGGCGGACACGGGCGTGGGCATTCCCGCTGCCGCGATCCCGCGCGTGTTCGACCGGTTTTTCCGCGTGGACAAGGCGCGCTCGCGCGCGGAGGGCGGCGCGGGCATCGGGCTGTCCATTGTCAAGGCCATCACCAACGCCCACGGCGGGAGTGTGTTCGTCGAGAGCGAACTTCAACGGGGAACATGTTTTCACATCCGTCTCCCACAGCATCTACAGGAGAACAGCCAGCCCGGCGAATCGAAGGCAGAAGGTGACAATTCATGAAGCTCATCGCTGCGGCAACGTTCTTCCTCGTCCGGCCAGATCGCCGGCATCTAGGTGAACCGCTGACAACCTTTCCAGCAATCGAACCGCTCCCATGAACACTGCCACATCCACTCCCACTCCCGCGCCAGCGATGACGGGACGCCCCCGGCGCGGCTGGGTTGGGTTCATCATCGCGCTGCTGGTCTTCGGACTCGGGGTTGCGGCGTGGCAGCGGCAACGCGAGCAGAAGAGCGGTGGTGTTGCCGGGCCGGCGCACGTGCCCACGGTCGCGGTGGTGAAAATTACCCGCGAGAATTTATCGCACGAAATCACGGTGGACGCGGAGTTCCGCCCGTATCAGGACATTGACTTGTTCGCCAAGGTCGCGGGCTTCGTTGAAAGCATCAACGTGGACGTCGGCGACCAAGTGAAGGCCGGGCAACTGCTGGCAACACTGGAAATTCCCGAGCTGAAAGAGGAAATCGAACACGCCCAAGCCGTGCAACGCCGCGCCGCAGGCGACGTCAACCGCGGCGAGGAAGATGCGCATCGCGCCGAACAGGAAGTGGGCAAGGCCGACGCCGGCATCAAGCGCGCCGAGGCGGCCCATGCCGAGACGAAGTTGACTTACGACCGGCTTTTTGCCGTCAGCAAGGCGCAGCCCGGCCTCGTGGCGCAGCAGGAACTGGACGTCGCGCAGGCACGAGAACGCACCGCCGCCGCACAGGTGGACGAAGCGCGTGCCACGCAGGCGGCCGCCCGCGCGGCCGTCTCCGCAGCAAAGGCCGGCACCCTTGCGTTGAAGGACGCCGTGCGCGTGACCGAGGCGGACATTCACAAACTCCAGGCCAAGCAGGGCTATGCAAAAATCACCGCGCCTTTCACCGGCATCGTCACCAAGCGTTACGCCGACACGGGCGACTTGATTCGCGGCGGCACCACGCCCAGTTCACCCGCGATGGCGCTGGTTCGCCTCTCGCAAAACGAGCGGCTTCGGCTGGTGTTGCCCGTGTCCGTCACGTTTGTCACGCGCATCACGAACGGCTTCCCCGTCGAAGTGCACGTCGAGGCGTTGAACAAAACATTTCCCGGAACGATCTCGCGTTTCACACGCGAAGTGCTCGCCACCACGCGCACGATGGAGGCGGAGGTGAACGTGCCCAACCGGAATCTCGAACTCACGCCCGGTATGTATGCCACGGTCCTCCTGCGGCTGGACCGGCGCGAGAAGGCGCTCGTCGCGCCCGTCGAGGCGGTGGCGCGCGATAAGGCCGCGACGGTGTTCGTCGTGAACGCACAGGATCAAATCGAGGAACGCACCGTGACGGTCGGGCTGGAAACGCCCGCCAAGCTGGAAATCCTTTCCGGCCTGAAGCAGGGCGAACTGGTCATGGTGGGCGGACGGGCGCTCGTCAAGCCGGGCCAGAAAGTGCAGGCAAAGATCATGACTCAAGGAGGCGACAAATGAAAAACGATCCGCTGACGGCCGAACAATTGGCGGCCCTGCGCCGGCTGGATACGTGCGCGGTGGCCAACGCCATCGAGTCGTTCGCCGTGCGCCTGCGCAACGAGGGCTTCACCAACAGCGCAATCCGCTGCCTTTTTCCGCAACTGCCGCCGCTCGTCGGCCATGCGGTTACGGTGAAGATCCGCTGTTCCTCGCCGTCGGCGGACGGTCACTGCTACCTCGACCGCACGGATTGGTGGAACCATATCCTCGCGATTCCCGCGCCGCGCGTGGTTGTGATTCAAGATGCCGACCCCGCACCCGGCACCGGCTCCTTCATCGGCGAAGTCCACGCGAACATCCTGAAGGCGCTCGGCTGCGTCGGCGTGGTCACCAACGGCACCGTGCGCGACGTGGGCGCCGTCGAAGCGCTGGGGTTTCCACTGTTCGCCAGCGGGCTGGCGGTTTCGCACGCCTTCACGCACATCGTCGAGATCGGCGGCGAAGTCGAGGTTGGCGGCCTGGCGGTGCGGCCGGGCGATTTGCTCCACGGTGATCGGCACGGCGTGTTGTCGGTGCCGAAGTCCATCGTCGCCCAAATCCCCGCAGCCGTGGAGCGTAATGCCGCCCGCGAACGGAAACTGATCGCGCTGTGCCGGAACAGCGATTTTTCGCTGGAGAAACTGCGGGCCGCCCTCGCTGAACCTTTCTAAGGAAACGCTGAACAATGATAAAAACCACAGAGGCACAGAGAACACAGAGGTGCTTTTTCTTGGGTTTCGCCTTGGCTTTATCTCTGTGTCTCTGCGTCTCTGCGGTTAAATCAGCGCTTCCCTAAGGCACCGCCATGTCCCGTTTCGCCCTGCGCTACCCTTACTTGATCATCGTGATCTGCCTGGTCACGTGCGTGGTCGGCGTGACGAGTCTCGTGCGGATGCCGGTGGACTTGTTTCCGCCGATCAACATCCCCGTGGTGGTCGTCGCCACTTTTTATTCCGGCATGCCGCCGGAGGAGATCGAAACCTCGATCACCTCGCGCTTCGAGCGGTTCTTCACGCTGGCCAGCGGCATTGACCACGTCGAGTCGCGCTCGTTGCCGAGCGTGAGCTTGATCAAAATTTATTTTCAACCCGGGGTGAACCCCGACGCGGCCGTCGCCAACATCGCCAATCTCGCGATGGCCAACATGCGCCGGATGCCGCCCGGCACGCTCCCGCCCGTCGTGCTCAAGTTTGACGCCTCGAACCTGCCCGTCTGCCTCGTCACGCTCAAAGGCGAGGGGCTGGACGAGACGCAGTTGCGCGATCTCGCGGCCTACACCGTGCGCAGCCAGGTTGCGCGCGTGCCCGGCTCCTCGCTGCCGCAGCCCTTCGGCGGCAAGGTGCGCCAGATCATGGTCTATGTGGACCCGCTGAAACTGGAGGCGCACCAGCTCAGCGTGATGGATGTCGTGCGCGGCGTGAATGACTCGAATCTCATCCTCCCGTCCGGCGACGTGCGCATCGGGCCGTTCAGCTACAATCTTTACGCGAACAATCAGCTCCGCGGCATGGAGGACATCAACCGCATCCCGCTGAAATCAATCGCCGGCGCGCCCGTGCTCGTCGGTGACATCGGCCTCGCCAAGGACGCTTCCGCCATCCAATACAACATTGTCCGCGTGGACGGGCAGCGCTCCGTTTACTTTCCCGTGCTCAAGCAGGGCGGCGATTCCAGCACCATCTCGCTCGTCAACGGCGTCAAGGAGGTCATCAAGGATTTGCTCGACGTGCCCCAGCAACTGGCCACACGGGTCGTCTTCGACCAATCGGTGTTCGTCAAGAGCGCCATCGAGAACCTGCTGCACGAAGGCGGCATCGGCCTCGTGCTGACCGGCGTGATGATTCTCGTCTTCCTCGGCAGCCCGCGCGCGACGCTCGGGGTGTTCCTGTGCGTGCCGCTCTCGGCGCTCGCGGCGTTCATCGCACTCTCGCTCGGCGGCAGCACGGTCAACGTGATGATTCTCGGCGGACTCGCGCTCGCCTTCTCGCGCCTCATTGACAACTCCATTGTGGTGCTCGAAAACATTTTCCGCCATCTCGAACTCGGTGAATCGCCCGCCGTCGCCGCCGAGAAGGGCGGTCGCGAGGTCGCGTTGCCCGTGCTGGCCGCGACGCTCACGACGGTGGTGGTCTTCTTCCCGGTGACGTTTCTCTACGGCGTGAGCCGCTACCTTTTCTCCGCGCTGGCGCTGGCGGTCGTGCTGTCGCTCTTCGCGTCCTATTTCGTCGCGCTGACGGTCGTGCCGCTGTTCTGCGCTCATTTCATCAGACGGTCGCAGGTCCACGAGGCCGGCTCCGTGGGCGGCACCGCGACGGAACGGCGCGGTTTCAACGCGTGGTTCAACCGCCAGTTCAACGGCCTGCTGGACGGCTACGAGCGCGGCCTCGGCTTCACCCTGTTGCGGCCGGTGGTGACGGTCATCGCGATTCTCGGCGTGTTTGCGTTGAGCCTCGGGTTGTTCCCACGGCTCGGCGTGGCTTACTTTCCGCGCACCGACCCAGGACAGTTTGTCATCAACCTCAAGGCCCCGACAGGCAGCCATCTCGACAGCACGGAGAAAGTCGTCGAGCAGGTCGAGCGCATCATCCGCGATGTCGTCGCGCCGGAGGACCTGCGCATGGTCGTGGCGAACATCGGCATCACGACGGATTTCTCCGCGCTCTACACACCCAACGCCGGCCAGCACACGGCGTTCGTGCAGGTGAGCTTGAGTGAGCGCCACCGCGTCGGCAGCTACGAATACATGAACCGCGTGCGCGAGCGATTGCGGAGCGACGCGCCGCACGTCAGCGCCTATTTCCAGTCCGGCGGCCTCGTGGACGCGGTGTTGAACCTCGGCCTGCCCGCGCCGATTGACATCCAGGTGACCGGCTCGAACCTGGAGGCCGCCTACGCGACGGCGTTGGAGCTCGCCCGCAAAGTCCGCGCGACTCCCGGCGTGAGCGACGTGCTCATCCCGCAGGACATGGATTATCCGTCGCTGGCGCTGGACATTGACCGCGTCCGCGCCAGCGACCTCGGCCTGAGCCAGAAGGAAGTCGTCGGCAACGTCATCACGGCCATCAGCTCCGACCAGATGATCGCGCCGAGCTTCTGGGTGGACCCGAAGTCCGGCGTGGATTATCTGCTCACCGTTCAATATCCCGAGGAATATGTGAAGACGATCGAGGACCTGCGCGCCATTCCGCTCCGCGCGCCCGGCCGGCCCAATCCGACGCGCCTCGATGCGGTGAGCCGCGTCCGGCACATTCACTCGCCCACCGAGGTGGACCATTATCAACTGCGCCGCGTGTTGGATGTGTTTGTCGCGCCCGAGGGCGAAGACCTGGGCCGCACCTTGAAGGACGTCCGCCAGATCATTGCGACAACGACCCTGCCCGAGGGCGTGCGCGTGAACGTGCGCGGCGTCGTGCAAGGAATGGAAGCGTCGTTCAGCAGCTTCGGCTTCGGCCTGTTGCTCTCGGTCGCGCTGGTCTATCTCATCCTCGTCGCGCAGTTCCGGTCGTTCCTCGATCCGCTGCTCATCCTGCTCGCGGTGCCAACGGGCCTGACCGGCGCGCTCGTCACGTTCTACCTCACCGGCACCACGCTCAATGTCATGTCGCTCATGGGCATCGTGATGATGGTCGGCATCGTCGTCTCGAACAGCATCCTGATCGTTGAGTTCACGCACCGGTTGATCGCCGACGGCACGCCGCTGCGCGAGGCCGTGTCGCTGGCGTGCCGCATCCGTTTGCGACCGGTGCTGATGACCTCGCTCGCCACGCTGATCGGCCTGCTGCCGATGGCGCTGAAGCTCGGCGTCGGCACGGAGGCTTACGCGCCGCTGGCGCTGGCGATCATCGGCGGACTCGGCGTCTCGGTCGTGCTGACGGTTTTCATCGTGCCGGCCGCGTTCCTGCTCGTGTATCGCGGGCGCGAAGTCAGACCGACCATTGCGGAATGAAGCCTCGCATGAGCACCCAGTTGAAACACCGCGCGGGCCTGCTGCTGGTCATCCTTCATTGCGCGGTGTGTGCCATCGCCGCCGAGCCGCCGGCGCTCACTCTCAAGCAGGCGCAGGACATCGCCCTGCAAACGCACCCGCGCATTTCCGCCGCCGAGCTGCGGGCCTTGGCCGCGCAACAGGTCACCGCGCAGGCGCGCGCGGCGTTCTACCCAAATTTCTCCGCGAATCTCACCGCCGCCGGCGCGCCCGACGCCAACACACGGATCGGCGCCGGCGGGCTGAATGTTTCTTCCGTGTTTGAGCGCGCGGCCGGCGGCCTCGTCGTCAGCCAGCTCATCACGGATTTTGGCCGCACCGCGAACCTCACGGACAGCGCGCGGCTGCGTGCCCGCGCCGAGGACAAGAACACCGATGCCACGCGGGTGCAGATTTTGTTTCAGGTCAGCGCCGCCTATTTCACCGCGCTGGAGGCGCAGGCCGTGCTCGCCGTGGCCCGCCAGACGGTGGCCACGCGCCAGGTGATCTTCGACCAGGTGCGGGCGCTGGCGGACAACAAGCTCAAGTCCGACCTCGACGTGAGTTTCGCCCGCGTCACGCTGGAGGAGGGCAAGCTGCTGCTGGCCCAGGCGGGGAACGATTTGAAATCAGCCTCCGCCGTGCTGGGCACGCTACTGAGCGAGCCGGTGCCGCGCGAGTTTCTGCTCGTCGAGGAGCCGATGCCGGCGGAGCTTTCCGCCGACACCGCGCCGATGGTGGCCGCCGCGCTCCTGGCGCGACCGGAGCTGGCACGCCTGCGTCTGGAACGCGACTCGGCGGTGAAGTTCGCGGCGGCGGAACAGGGCTTGAGCCGGCCCACGTTGAGCGCCGTGGGCGCCGCCGGAGTGATGCCGGTCCGTGATTCGCGCCTCGACCAGAATTACGCGGCGGCGGGCGTGAACTTGAACATTCCGATCTTCAACGGGAACCTCTACACCGCGCGCCAAAAGGAGGCCGAGTTGCGCGCGCGCTCCCTGACTGACCAGCTCCGCGACGAGGAGAACAATGTCATCCGCGACGTCCGCATCGCGCGGCTGAACGTGGATTACGCGCTCGAACGGATGCGTCTGACCGCGCAACTGCTGGAGCACGCGGCAAAGGGCTACGACCTTGCGCAGGCGCGCTACAAACTCGGCGCCGGTTCCATCGTTGAATTGAGCCAGGCGCAGCTCAACAAGACCTCCGCCGAAATCGCCCAGGCCAACGCGAAATACGAGCACCACCTCAAGCGCGCCTTCTTGGACTATCAGCGCGGTCTGCCATGAGCCACACTTCGGATTCCAGTGCCGGGTCATTTTTGCGGAAAAATCCGCACGAGCGTTCTGGCGAAACACAGTTTCCCGGAAACCAGACGCCTCCCGATTCTCGCGATGTTGTCGGTCGTTTGGCTGACGCATCGCGTTCCGAACGTTCAGCCTCCACGAGGCTCACCATCGCGCACACGGAAGCCTCGCTCGGCTGGGGCGGGCAGGAAATCCGCATCATCACCGCGATGGAGACGCTGCGTCGGCGCGGTCACCGGTTGCTGCTCGCCGCGCCCGCCAACAGCCGGGTGTTTGCCCAAGCCCGGGAGCGCGGCTTCGATCCGTTTCCGCTGGACGGGCGCGCAGCAATGCTTCCTGTGGATGTCCTGCGGCTGGCCCGCTGGTTCCAAACACAACGGGTGGACGTGGTGTGTCCGCACAGTTCGCGCGATGCCTGGCGTGCGGGACTGGCGGGCCGGTTGGTCCGCGTGCCGCTGATCGTCCGCTACCGGCACTTCGAGGTGCCGATTGCCAGCCGTTGGTTGAGCCGTGTTTTGTATCAGGGCTTGGCGGATCATCTGGTGACCACCAGTCCGAAAATCAGCGAGCAGTTCCGCCAGGCGTTCGGTTTTGGCGAGGAGCGGGTGAGCACGATTCCGACGGGCATTGATCTCGAAGCCTTTTCACCCTTCGGAAACAAGGCCGAATTTCCTGTTCCACCGGGGCAGGCTGGTTGGCCGGTGGTCGGCATGGTGGCCGTGCTGCGGCAAGCCAAGGGACACGTGACACTCGTGCGCGCCGCGCGGCGGCTGCGGGATCAGAGTTTTCCGGTGCGGCTGGTCTTCGTCGGTGACGGGCCATCCAAGCGCCCCATCGACGAGGAAATCGCGCGGCAACAACTTGCCGACGCCGTTCTGTTCACGGGGCATCGGAACGAGATCCCTGCGGTTCTTCGCGCTCTGGACGTGCTGGCGGTGCCGTCGCAGCACGAGGGCGTTCCGCAAATCGCGCTTCAGGCTCTGGCGTGTCAGACCCCCGTCGTGGGCAGTGACGCGGGTGGAATTCCCACCGTCATTGAGCCGGGCGTGACGGGGCGGATTTTCCCCGCCGGAGACGACGCCGCGTTGGCGGCAGCCATCCGTGACACCATCGAGAACCGCGCGGCGACCCGCGCCATGCTGGAACGCGGACGCGCACAAGCCGAGGCCCGGCATGGTGTGGAGCGGATGGCGGACACAGTGGAAGCGCTGTATCGCCGGTGCCTCCGGGGCGGATAAAACCCCCTGTCGTCCGATTCGGCGGACGAATGCGCGGCCTGTGTCACCCCGCTACGCGCACCCTATTCCCCCGGATACGCCGGAAGTGCCGGCAGCGAACCCGGCTCGCGAAAGTTCCGCACGCTGAGTTGATTGGAGTTCACGAGCGAAACATGGCCGTCATAGAAAAGCGCGTTCAGCCCGGCGCCGTGACGCGGAGGGAAATGGCCGGTGTCAGAGAAGGGCAGCCACGGCGGACGCGGCGGCGCGGTGATGCGCGAGTCCGCGCAGCCGGGCGAACGCCGGTGGTCCCACACGACAATGCGCTCGCTCTGCGAAGTCACCTCGGCGTCGTTCGCCGCCATCGGGCTGCCGGTGGCGTAATTCATCCCGTAGCTGCACTGCCACTCCGGTTCGATGGGACACTTCCACACGTTGCTCACGCCGATCATCGGGAAGAGCAGACCCTTCTTCAGCGTCGCGCCGGGCACGCCGTTGGGCACCTGCCAAGGGTCGTAGGGCGCCCACCAAATTTCGTTCGGTCCCGTTGGCGCGGGCACGCCGGGCGACGCCCCGCTGGGCACGCCCGCCGTCAGCCCATAGGGGTCCGCCGGCGTGTCCGGCGTCATGCGATGCGGCGTGTTGCGTCCGCCGTGCTCGTCGCGGTAGAGCGTGTAAGCCACGCCGATCTGCCGCTCATTGTTCAGGCACTGCGCCTGTTTGGCTTTCGCCTTGGCGGTGGCCAGCGCGGGCAGGAGCAAACCGGCCAGCACCGCGATGATCGCGATGACGACCAGCAGCTCAATGAGGGTGAAGGCGCGCTGCATCCGCACGGCGACAGGCAAGGTCTAGAGCCGACGCGGAAGTGTCAAGCCGCACGGCGTGCCGGTGGTGTCCTAATTTGAAATCTGGGCAATTTTTGCCCATTAGAATCAGGTTGATAGGAAAAATTTGGATTATGAGGACTCGTGAATTGACCGTTTCCTGTGCTCAGATGCGGAATCCGCGCCCTATGAGCGATATTGACGTTCGTGCCCAACGGCATTGCGTCTCAAACCAACGCACAGCTCAATCTGCTTCCGTGGTCGGATGGCGGATTGCTGGCGATGCAGCACGCGCGTTACGAGGCGTCGTCGCGGATCGGCCCGTTTCGTCCGCTGCTGTTGGACGCGGTTGCGTGATGGCTGTGGCCAGCCGTTTATCCGCGTGTGGATAGGAAACTGCCGCGAGAGTTCCGGCGCATCGCGGTTTTTCTCCGGGAAATCACGTAATTATTCTCGTGTATGAGCGGCTGGCACACCGGTGGCTCGGACGGCTTCGTCTTGTCGTCCGCGGTTTTTTTCGATTGAATGCGAACGCTTATGAAAACTCCTCATTTCTTCCCGCACGCGGCTCGCGCCGGAGAGCGTTGGATGTGTTTGGTGGCGGCGGTCGTGGCGCTGGCGTGCGGTCGCGCCGCCGCGGTGGATGTCGAGCTGTTCGGAGTGGCCAAAGGGCAGGCCTTCGTCCAGTCCGGCACGGGTGCGCCCACGGCGTTGAGCGGCTCGAATTATTTCTTCCAGGCGTCCGTTCGTGCCAAGCGGTTCAACACGCTGTTTGGCGCGCGAGTGAGGGCAGGGCTGGGTGGCGCGGACAGGCCGCTCTCGGTCGGGCATGATTTCGATTTTTTCAACCAGTGGAGCGCGGTGGATTTCTACCCGTCGCAGTCCGCGCTCGACGCGGCGCATCCCGACACGAACTACGTGGTGACGCTCAACACGGTGAGCGACGGGCAAGTGACGGTGGCGTTCAACCTGACCGGCAGCGCGTATCCGAACGCGCCGCACGTGGCCAACTTCGTCGCGGCGCAGGCCATCCGGCCCGATGTGAATTTCACGCTTCAGTGGGATGCGTTTTCCGGAGGCACGACGAATGACCACATCCGCGTCGAGTTCGAGGACGTGCCGAATACGAACAACGTCCCCGAGCTGCCGGGGCCGCTGGGTGGAAGGCCCTTCCGCACGGGCGATCCGCGCGACGTGGCCGGGCTGGACGGCACCGCCACGTCGGTCGTCATCCCCGCAGGCACGCTGAATCTCGGTCACGTGTATCGGACGCGGATCACGTTCACCAAGGTCACGAGCCTCGACACGAACAGCTATCCGCAGGTCACCGGCGTGGCGGGTTACGCGGCCAAGACGGAGTTTCCGTTGCACACGGTGGATGTGCGTTCCGCGGGCGTGGTGAAGGGGCAGCTCTTCCAGCAGTCGGATGCCACCGCGCCGGTCAGCCAAGGCTTTGCGATCCAGATGTTCGTGGATTCGCGCGGGCCGTCGCTCGGGCTCTCCAACGCGACGGTCCAACTGCCCAACAGCGGCCCGACGATCACGCTGCAGGCGACGAACGACTTTGAGTTCAAGGATCAGAACTCCACCTCCTCCGGGCTGGATGCCGCGTATCCCGATGGCGTTTACACGGCCACGCTCACGACCGTGCATGACGCGACCAAGACGTTCAGCCTGCCGGTGACGAACATCCTCGCGCAGATGGCGACGCCGCACATTTCCAACTACGCCGCCGCGCAGGCGGTAAACCCCGGCAAGGACTTCACGCTCGCGTGGGACGCGCTGGCCGGCGGGCTGCCGGCTGATTTCGTGCAGTTGACCTTGAGCATCCAGACCACGAACGGCAGCAGTGATATTTTCCAAACTTCCGAGCCGCTCACGCCCACGGCGCTCAACGGCACGAGCACGAGCGTGACGATTCCCGCCTTCACGCTTCAGCCCGGCACGGCTTACTCCGGCACGCTGATGTATTCTCGGGTGACTTCTCCGCTGGATTCGGCCACCTACCCCGGCGCGCTCGGCATCGCGGGCGACATCAAGCGCGTCAACTTCAACCTCCGCACGCCGGATGTGCGCTACTACTCGCTCTCCAAGGAGCAGGCGTTCCTGCAGACGAACACCTCCGCGCCCGTCGCATACAGTCCGTCCAACTTCATCGCGCACGCCAAGATCAAGACGCCCGGCACGAACAACGTCACCAGCGCCACGCTGACCATTCCCGGCACCGGCCCCGTGCCGCTCGATCCCACGCAGAACTTCGAATTGCAGACCAACTTCACCTCGCAGTCCGCGCTGGATGCCTTCCTGCCGTCCGGCTCGTATGTGTTCACCATCAACACGGTCAACGACGGCACGAAGACGTCCACGATCAACGTCCCCGCCACGGCGTTCCCGAACGCGCCGCACGTGATCGGCTTCGACTTGCTGCAACTCGTCAACCCGCACCGCCCGCTCCTCGTCGCGTGGGACGCCTTCACCGGCGGCACGACCAACGACCACATTCGCCTCGAAATTCAGGAGGCCAACAACCCGTCCGGCCTGCCATCGGCGAATGTTTACAGCTCTCCCCGCATCGGCGAGCCGGGCGCGCTCAACGGCACGAATACCGCCGTCGTGCTGCCCGCGAACACATTCAAGCCCGGTCGTGATTACCCGGCCAGGCTCTTCTTCGCCAAGGTCTGCACGCTGGATACCAATAGCTACCCAGGCGCTGACGGCGGCGCGGCGTTTGTCAGCAGCGCGGCGTTCAACATCCACACGCGCGGCTCGCACCCATCCGCGCCGATCATCGGCGGCATCATCCGCTCCAACGCGCAGACGTTCCTGAACTTCCTCGGTGAAACCAACCGCTCGCACCGCATTGACTTCGTCACCGATCTGAAGCTGAAAAACTGGACCCCGTTGATGACCAACGGCCCCACCTCCGATGGCAGCGCCACCGTCTCCGACGGCGCGCCATCCAGCGTGCGTTCCTACCGCATCGTCCCGCTTTTCCAGTGAACTTCGTCCAGCTCGTGTGAGCTGGCGGGCGCTGCCGGACGCAAAAAATCGTGCGTCGTCCGGCAGCGCCAATTCATTTCCGCCCGGAACGGTTCGTCACCAAACTGTCACCCGCTCGTCACCACCGCGCCATTGCCGTCACGTGAACGCCGTGCTATCCACGCCCTCGGCGGCCAGATCAATGCGGTGAAACCATGCAGCGCCTGGCTGTCGTAGAGCGCGTCCTCGAGGGCCTCGTCGGCCAGCCCATACCATTGCTGGAGAAAATAGACGCGCAACATCCGCTCCAGCCCGACGGGCGGACGCCCGCGTTCGCCTTTGGGATAGAAGGGTTCGATGACGGCGAGCCGTGCGCCCACGTCGCACTTCACCGGAGGGAGTGAAGCCACAGCGAATGCTGTCCGCGCGCATCGCGCGTGAAGAAAAGTTCACACACCGCAAACCCGTCCGCAGGTGAACCCGTTGGGGGCGCGTCAGCGCCGAAGGAGGTTTTGGGCGAGCACGGCCTGTGGCCGCGCGCAGCCCGCCAGCCCCGTGAGGGGAAAAACCGACCGATGTCGGGGGTGGACAACGGGGGCGCAATTGCCGGAAAGCCACGGTGGGCGAGCACTTTAACCGCCTCGCGGGGGTTCCCCCTGTGGGGAAGAGTGCGGAGATACCCTCAAAGTTCAACTCCCGTTGCCACCAGACGATGTTTGTCCGAGAAAAAAGGTTCGAGCGGAGTCATACAGAGGTGCCGGTGGCGGGACTCGAAGCCATCGCATCGAATACGCGATGGCGCGAGATGATGCGAGAAAGCCTTGTCATCATTGACGAAGATGCTCACTTGGATTGTTGAGCGTCTCGCATGATGTCGCACGAGATGGCCCTTCGCGTGACCCCAAATGACCCCAAACTTTCCCGGAGCAGGAAGGAGGGGGAGGGGGTCGAAGGTTTTGAGGTGGGGGTGGGGTTCGTGCGATGCGTCGGGATGGAGAAATTTTTTCCTGGAGCCGGGAGAGCACTCGACGCCACCGGCGCGAGCAGCGAAGATGC
Organism: uncultured Klebsiella sp.; assembly: GCA_964478755.1. GTDB lineage: Bacteria > Verrucomicrobiota > Verrucomicrobiia > Limisphaerales > SXTU01 > SXTU01. The sequence continues at coordinate 20,693 of CAYZJP010000038.1, read as the reverse complement.
GGACATGAGATTCACCATCGAGAGGCGAGCGCTCGTGAAGATGGTTGAGCGGTTGAAGGGAGAGCGGCTGAGGGACGATCAAGGCAGAGTGCAACGCGACGAGGGCGAGCTACGGTTGACCGCCTGCGGCGCGATGGTGTTCGTCGAGGCCAACGGGGTGACGGCCGGCTGCGAGGCGCTGGTAATGGAGGAAGGCACCTGCCGTCTGCCGCGCGTGCGTTTCCTGGCTGTCCTCAAGAGTTTCGCGCCGAAGCTGAACCTGCATTGCGGCGCGAACGGCGAGTGGCTGCGCGTGGAACGCTTCGAGATTCGGATGCGCGGCTACTCACCGCGCGCGGTCGCGCCCGAGGGTTTCAAACCGTTTCCGGTGACGCCGAACTGGCTGGAAATCCCCGGCGGGCCGGAGGGAGGCCGGTTGGGGGCGCGCGGTGGCAGTTGAACCGCTGTTCAACGTGCAATGGCAGCGGGCGAATCCATCAGCGTCCGCAGGTGCGCCAATGCGTCGTCCGCCTCCCGGCCCCGTTCACCGATGCAGTCGAGCAACTCCGTGGGCGTGCGCTTGTCCTCGTCTGACTTCCGGTTCGGGTTCACCGCCTTCAGGTCGTAGGGGGCGTTCTCCAAGTCTTCGGCCTTCTTGCCGGCCTCGCGGGCTTCGCGGCAAACGGTGTTCCACTGTTCCTCCAAGGCGGACAGCGCGGCCGCATCTTGTCCCTTGGCCTTGCGCTGCGCCTTGGCCTGCGCGCTCAACTCCGCCGCGCGCTCGCGCAGCGGCCGGGCCTCGTCCATCGCCCGCGCCAGCCGCGCGGCGAAGTCCACCGTCCAGCTCTGCGCGCTGTCGGCGTGCTGGGGCAGGAGCCGGAAAAACTCGTCGAAGTGCCGGAGCGTGAGCGGGGACTTCTTACCGACCTTCACGCTGGAGAGGTCGTAATACCAGATGCGCTCTGTAGGCTGGCCCTTGGTGAAGAAAACGAGGTTGGTCTTCACGCCCGCGCCAGCGGAGGAAAAAACCCCGCCGGGCAGGCTTACGATGCAATACACGTCGCACTCTTCGAGCAGCTTGCGCTTGGTCTTCACAAACGCCTCGCCGTCCACGCGGAAGAGCACGCCTTCATCCAGCACGATGCCGCATTGGCTCCCCTTCTTCATGCTCTTGAGCACGTTTTGGAGGAAGAGCACCTGCGTCGCCCCCGTCTTGTAGTCGTAGGGCGTCTGCGCCTCCTTGCCTTCCTTGCCGCCGAAGGGCGGGTTCATCAGCACCACGTCGAAGAACGGCGGCGCATCCTGAAAAAGCCCGTCGTAGGACGCGACGCCGGAGAGCGCGTTGCCGTGCCAGATGTGCGGCTCGTCAATGCCGTGCAACACGAGGTTCGCCAGCGCGATGGGATAAACGGCGTTGTCCTTCTCGCGCCCGTAAAACGTCCGCCGCTTCAACGTCTCCAACTGCGGGCCGGTGGCTTTGTCGCCGGCCTTTTCCCTCATGTATTCGTAGGCTTGCGCGAGGAAGCCGCCCGTGCCGCAGCCGGGGTCATAGACGGTCTGCCCGAGCTTCGGGTCAATCACCCGCACCATCGCGCGGATGATTTCGCGCGGCGTGAAGAACTGCCCGCCGTCGTTGCCTTTCTCGCCCATCTTGAGCAGCAGGCCCTCATACACCTGCGAGAGCGTGAAGACGTGCGTGTCGTCCACGCTCACGCTGCTGATCTCGTGAACCTTGTCCAGCACGTCGAGGAAGTTCTTCTCCGAGTCAATCCGGCTGCGCTCCACGCCGGACATGATTTCGCTGATGACCTTCTGCCGCGCGGTCGCGCCGGGCTGCTTCTCCAGGCCCTTGAGCTTGGGCAGCAAGTCATCATGGACGAACCGCCACACGCTCGCGCCCTTGTCCTGGCGCAAGGGCGATTCCGGGGCGGCCCAATCCCGCCAGCGATACGGCCTGGGCACGGACGCCTTGACGCGCAACCCCAGCGCCTCCGCCTCCTCCGCCTCGCGCGTCTCGTGCTCGTCGAGGATGCGGAGGAAGAGAATCCACGTCAGCTCCGGCACGTATTGCAGCGCGCCCGCGCAGTTCGAGCGGCGCATGATGTCGCAGATGGACTTCACCGCCGCGTTGAGCGACTGCGGCGAGGCGTGGCGTTTCTCGGGGCGGGGACGGCCCGTCCCCGGAGCGTCCTTTGAGTTCTCGACTGGCGACGAGCCGTCGCCGCCCCTGGCCGTGGGCTTGGTGGAATAGGTTTTGCCCATGTTCAGGTTGCCATGCCGGGCGTGAGCCGGGCCGGTTCTTCGAGGATGGTCATAATGGCCTTCGCGCAATAGACGCGGTCCCGCTTCGCTTCGCTGACCTCCTGCAACACTTTCAACTTCTCCAGTTGTCCAATCGCCCGCATCACCGTGTTGTAAGCCAGGTCCAGCTTCTCCTCCACGCCGCGCGGCGTCAGAAAAGGATTCGTGGCGATCAGGTCCAGCATTTGCAGCGCGACCTTCGTTCCCGCCTCCCCGGAGAGCCGGTCGCGCCAGCCGGTGAGCAACTGGTTCAGCCGCTCCGCCCGGCTCAGCGCGTCCTCCGACTGCCGGGCCACGCCGTTCAGGAAGTATTGCACCCAGCCTTCCCACTCGGCCCGCTCCGACACGCCGCGCAAGCCCGCGTAGTAATCCGCCCGCGTGGCCTCGAAGAAGGCCGACAGGTAGAGGAGCGGTGCGGGCAGAATCCCGCGCTCGCACAATTGCAGCGTGATGAGCAGCCGGCCCACGCGCCCGTTGCCGTCAAGGAACGGATGGATGGCCTCGAACTGATAATGCGCCAGCGCCAGGTGGACGAGCGGCGGCAGCACCCGTTCATGCAAAAACTTCTCCCACGCGGCCAGATGCTCCCCCAGCGAATCCGGCGGGGGCGGCACAAACTTCGCCTGCGCCAGCGTCTCCCCGGGCCGTCCGATCCAGTTCTGTGAACGGCGCAACTCTCCCGGCGTGGCGTGCCCGCCGCGCACGCCCGTCATCAGCCGCTCGTGCAACTCCCGCACGAGCCGCAATGACAGCGGCAGGGAGGACAGCCGCTCCAGCCCGTGTTCCAGCGCCGTCACGTAGTTGCCGACCTCGCGCAAGTCATCCGGGCTGCGCTCCACGGCCACGCCGGCTTCCGCCGCGAGCAATTCACCCAGCGTCGCCTGCGTGCCCTCAATGCGGCTCGACAGGACGGCCTCGCGCCGGATGAACGGGCGGATCAGCACATGGGGATTCGGCAGCCGGCGACCCTCGCCGGCCAGCCGCCCGACGAGCATGGAAGCGTCTGCCAGCGCGGCCGCCAGCGCCGGCGTCCACTCCAATCGTGGCGGCAAGGGATGGGGATGAAAGGCGCGGTAGCCTTCCAAGGTCGTCATCCAGCGCCCGGAACTCCGGCTCGCATCCGCTTTGCCTGACTTCCTAACCATGTCGAAGGCAGGGTTTCACTGTTTCAAATGTTCCGCAAGAATTGAAACAGTGGCCTTGGCTATTTCAGCCCGCTGAACTCGCGGCGGACGAACGATGAGTCAACCGTCAGTCAACTGGTTAGACAACCGCGGAGCGCCGCTGAAGGCCGCGCGCAGCAGGGCGGCGGGGAGTCGCTCGATTTCCGCGAGGCGGGCTTGCAGGGATGCCACGAGTGACTTGAGCGCACGCAGTTGTTCGACGACCTGGAGTTGAGCATCCCAAGTTGGAATCGTTACCTCGCCAGCAGCCAGCCGGTTGAACAGCAGACGCTCGCGAACTGCGCCGCGCGTCAGCGATTGGATGAATTCCGCGCCCGCCGGGGAGCGGAACCAGTAGTAGAACCACGTCGAGTGAAGTCGTCCTTCGATGCCACGCAACACGACGTAGTCGGGACTCGTGATGCCCGGCGCGTCGTCGTTGTCCACGAGCGCGATGGAGCCGAGCAGAATACGCATTGGGTTGTAGAACACGGTGCCGGGAGTGACCGGCTTGTAACGGCCGGGATTTTTGCCGACAGATTCCTTGGCAGGAGCGAGTCCGGCACGCGTCGCGCCGAGCACAGGGAATTGACTCCACTGCTCGCCGATGCTTTGCGTGACTTCGGCCAAGATTTCAGGAATGCGCCACGAGTGACGTGCGCCTGCGTGAAGTGATTCGCGGAGCAAGGCGGCAGGGAGGGCGGCGGCGGCGGCCAGTTGCGCGGTCACGGCGGCCCGCGCCCGCGCCACTTCCGCCATCTGCGCCCGCAACCGCCCCGCTATCCGCCGCTGCTCCGCCAGCGGGGCGAGTGGGACGCGGAAGTTCTCAATCATCGCTTTCGTGAGCGCCTGCCGGGTTCCACCCGCCTGCGCCTGCATGATGAATTTCTGAAACTCCGCGCTGGCGAAGTAGAAGGCGAGGAACTCCGATGCAAGCGTGCCGTCGCTGCGGATGATGCAAACGTGCTGGTTGACGTTCGCCGGGCAAAATTCGGATGGCACAACGCACACACGACCGATGGACGCGCCAGTGATGTTCAAGAGCACGTCGTTGGCTTCAACTCGCGAGGCCGTCATTTCCCCGTTTTGCTCTGGCGAGATAAACGCCAGTCCGTCCGGCTCGAAGCGGTTCATGTGGACGTTCTGGCTGCGTATCAGCGGAACGCCTGTCTGCTGATAGACAGCGTGACCGCCAAGCGGAGTGAAGCCGCTCCCGACTTTTACAACATGGTCGCCAAGCCGCACCATCGGCCAGTCGTTGCTTGCTGACGTAGGCGTCAGAGCCTCCTCACGTCGGCTGCTACGGGGGCGGGTGGGTTGAGGAGCGGGGCTGCTCATCGCGGTTTAGTCATCGAGCGGCGGAGTTCGTCGCGGCGCAGGAACTCCGCCAACAGGCGGGGCGAGGCGCGGAAGCTGGTGGCAAGCAGCCGGGTCAGGCCCTCCCGAAAGTTGAGCTGGCCGCGCGCGGCGGCCAGTTCCAGCACGCCCAGCGTGCCGATGACGGTGAGACCGGCGGCACGGGCGGCGGCGCGGCCGTCCAGTTCATCCATGAGCAGCAATTCCGCCTTGAGTTCGAGTGCGAGCGGGATGGCCTCCGTCTCTCCGGCGTGAAGCGGTGCGGAGGCGGCGAGGGGCGCGGGCGTGCCCGGATGGAGCACGGCCCACGGCGGCGGCGCGGCAGCCCAGGCGCGCACGGCAGGCGCGGCCTCGGGCGCGCTGAGTTCATCCCTCACGGCGAGCGGAACATGAACTTGCGCAAACAGGAGCGGCAGCAGACGGCCCTCGCCGATGAGGAGGAGATAGTTGAGCGGCGAGGTGTTGGTGACGACGGTCATGCGCCGCGATGCAAGCGGTCGAGCGCGCCGAGTTCGGCTTCAATCTCCTCCGCCAGCCAGTCGCGGTGCAGATGGTGGCGGGTGAGCAGTTCCTCAAAGGCGAGGCGGCTGGTGATGCCGAGGTCGCGCATGGCCTCGACCTGACTGAGCAGCCCGTCGCGGTAGAGCGAGCAGATGAGCTTCTCCAAGCCGACGCGCGGGAGACTGCCGCCCTGCTGGCGGAGCTTGGCCGCCGCGTCGTCGGGCAACTGGATGGCGATTTCAACGGGCATGGCGGGGGGAGGTGGAAAAATTGAGCGCGGCGCGGATGTCCGTAACGCTGAGGCCGTATTCCTGTTGGACTTCCTCGAAGGTCATGCCGCCCGCGAGGCTGCCGACGACGAGGGCCACGGGCATCCGCGTGCCGCGAATCACCGGCTTGCCGTGGCAGACGGCGGGGTCAATCACGATGGCGTCGTTCATAAGGTCAGGCGTTGGGCGGTGCTCTGGTCTGCGGTGAAGCTAGCCGTTGCTCACGCGGCGAACAAGGTTTCCTTGGTCTGGCGGAGGAGTTCCGCCGGGTTGCCGCCTTCGCGCAAGGCCGCGAGGCCCTTGGCGGCCTTCACTTCGCCGGCGTTCCAAAGTTCCTGCGTTTCCAGCGCGTCGGTGCCGGCCTGCGCGAACTGCCGGGCGATGGCGCGAATCACCTTCGCGGCGGGCTGCGGGAGCTTCACCAGCCACGCGGGGCCGGTCGCGCCGTCCAGCGCGGCGGCGCGCTCGGCACGGGTGCGCGGCTGCACGCCGTAGGCCACGGCGGCGAGCACATCGAAGAGGTCGTAGGCGTCCATCTGCGCGGCGCTGCGGAGCTGGGCGGGCACAAGGTTCTGCGCGGCGAGCTGGTCGAGGAGTTCGTGGCGGCGTTCGGGGTCCAGCCAGCGGGCGCGGAAGTCGGCGAGCTTTGGCACGGTGGCGAGGAGTTCCTCGACGAGCCGCTGCTGATACTCCTGCGGCGTGGCGCGCACGGTCTGGCCGTGGCGGTTCATCAGGAAGAAATCGCCCGCGTGCGCGAGTTCGATGGCGACGCCCTTGACCTTCACCGGCGGCTTGGGCGGGCCGGGCGGGGGTTCGCCGCCTCCGCCAGCGGAGGGCGGGGCGGTGTCGAAATCCGCACCGAAAAGGGCGGTCGCGCCGGTGTAATCGTAGATGCGGAACATGAGCTTGCCGGTGGCCTCGTCCACGCGCGTCCCGCGCCCGACGACCTGGTGAAAGAGAATGGGCGAGCGGAGGTAGCGGAAGAAGACGATGTTCCGCGCGCAGGGGACGTTCACGCCGGTCGTGAGCAGGTCCATCGTCGTCGCGATGAAGTAGGCGCGCGGGCTGGCGCGGAAGTCGGGGATGAGGGACTGGCCCTGCACGGAGGCCATGCACTTGAAGGCGTATTTGTTCAGGCGGCGCTGGCCGCGCTCCCGGCACCACGCGGCGTAGAGATTGTTCAGCGCGTTCGCCACGAGGTCGGCGTGATGGTCGCTGGCGCAGAAGACGATGGTCTTCTGATGCGGGTCGCCCTCGCCGTGGACGAGGAGGCGCTCGAAGAGGTGCGCGCACATGGCCTGCACGCGCTCGGGCAGGATGAGGCGCTGTTCTAGGCTCGCGCCCTCGTTGCGCTCGGCCACGGTGTCGGGCGCGACGGGCTGGCCGGTGTGGGCGTTGGTGAGCTGCTTGCCCTGGAGGTCGGCGCGCAGGACGCCGCGCACGCGCTCGGGCTGCGTGTGGTCGTCGTGAAAGAGGTCGAACTGATGGATGAGGCAAGGGGCAAGGTAGCCGTCGCGGACGCCTTGGAGGTAGGGGTATTCGTAGGCGGGCGGGCCGAAATAGGCGAGGTTGTCGGCGAGGCGGCGGCGGTCGTGCTCGATTTCCTTGCGCGTTTGCTCGTCCTTGGCCTCGGGCAGCTTGAGTTCACGCGGCGTGGCAGTGAGGCCGACATGGATGGCGTCAGCGTTGGCTTTGAGGATGGCGAACCAGTCGCCCCACGCGCTGCGGTGGCACTCGTCAATGACGATGAGGTCGAAGAAGCCGGGCGGGTAGTGGCGGGCGAAAAAGTTTTGGATGCTGTTCTTCGGATTCTTCCCGCGCTCGAATTTGTGGTCGAGGGTCTGGTAGGTGGCGATGAGGACGCGGGCGTTCTTCTGCGGATGGCGGGTGTCCACTTCGGCGGCGTCGGTGCCGAAGGCGGCCTGAAAGTCGCCGAGGCCGTTGTCGCGGAGTTCGGTGCGGTCGCAGACGAAGAGTGCCTTGGCGAAGGCGCGGGCGTCGAACAGGCGCTTGAGCAGCGCGGCGGCGATGCGGGTCTTGCCCGCCCCGGTGGCGAGCGAGAGCAGCACGCGGGGCCGCTGCTTTTCGGCGCGGGCGCGGATGATTTTTTCCAGCGCGGCACGGATGGCGGCATCCTGATAGTAGCGCAGATGGTCGCGGCCCAGGGAATAGCCGGTGGTCAGCCAAGACAGGTCCGGGGAGGCGGCGGGGAGGTTCCGCTTGCCGAGGTAGCGGGCGAGGAGTTCCTCGGGGCGCGGGAATTCGGCCATCGGCTGCGGCTCACTGGTCTGGCCAGTGGCTTCCTCATACTCGACGAAGAGATGCCCGTTGGAACTGAAGACGAACGGGACGTGATGCAACTCGCCGACGCGATAGTCCTTGCCCTGCTGCAAGCCCTTGGTGGGCGGCTCGCCTTCCGCCTTGGCCTCGACGATGGCGAGCGGAAGCGGTTCGCCGCCGTCGGCGAGCGGACGCCGCAGCACGTAATCCGTGCGGCCGGCGGGCCGGCGGTGGGGCTGGCCGTCCACGAGGTCAATCTGCCGGGCCGTCTCCTCGACGGAGATGTCGCCCACGACCCAGCCCCGCGCGAAGAGCGCGGGGTTAATCAGCTCGAACCGGGTCTGGGCCTCGTTGCGTTTCATCCGGGTCAACGCGGGCGCGGTGTGGGTGTGGGGTTGGTCATCAGCGTGCGGCGAGTGTAGCAACGCTGGCGACAGGCGGCAAGTGGACGACAGGCGAGGTGGAGAAGGGTTCGGCGTTGGGAGGCATGGCACCGTTCCCGCCGCGAGCAGAAATAGCGGGGTAGCGTGGAAAAAGAGAAAGGGTGGCGCGGCAAGCGAGCGCGCGGGCGGGATGGTGACTGTCGTAGCAACGCCCGTGGTCCGTGGCGGTCAACGCGGCGGCGTGAATGGGTTGGAGCAGGGAAAATGTCGCACCAAAGAGGAGCGCAGCCCATGTGCCGCAACGCGACGTAACGCGGAGCGGTCATGGGCTGGGCGGCCGAGTCAACGAAATGAATTGATAGCGAGAAGCGCGACGGCCGGCGGGAGTCCCCTTGCAGGCGAGAGTGAGCAGGCCGTCGTGAACGAAGCCGTTCAGCACAGCGAGGCCAAAGTGCGCGTTGTCCAGGCGGCCGAGGATACGAGCGGCGTCCCGCGCGCCGAGGAAGAACGGGGCGTCACCCGCCAGTCGTTGCAGATGGAAGCACACGGCGACGAGGCGTTGCAGCGGCGGGCTGGCGGAGTAACGGGCGGCTGCGCGTGGAACGCTTTGAGATTCGGATGCGCGGCTACTCCCCGCGCGCGGTCGCGCCCGAGGGTTTCAAACCGTTTCCAGTGACGCCGAACTGGCTGGAAATCCCCGGCGGGCCTGGCGGGAGATTGGAAGGCACGCGCGGCGACCGATGAAACACGCGCCCGGCGAGTTTCAGTTCGTTTCGTCGCTGGTCCGACTTGGGCCAGAGCAAGCGAGCACACGTCTGACGGTTGCCATCGTCTCGGATGGCAGCCTGAACAGCGAGGCACGCGGCGCGGATTTCGTGGCAACGCTCACAGCAGATTCAGCCGACAAACCACTGCTGCCGGCAGGAGCGGACGCGACCGCAACGGAGAAACCATTCTGAACGGGTCGGCGCGGGAAAAAAGCGGTTGTCACGGTCGGCACGAATGGCACAGAGAGAGAAGACTAAAACACACTCTCTCCTTCCTTCCAACAAGTTGACTTCCCAAGTTGAGGCCGTGACAACCGCGCCAACCGTGGCGACCGCTAGGCAGATGGGCGGCGATTGTCACGAATGGCGCGGTTGTCACGGGCACTGGCAGCGCAGGCGCATTTTATCGAGCGCGCCGGCTGCGCGATGGCTTCATGCGCCCGGCGGTTTCTGGCGCTTCTCAAGCGTGCCTTGCAACCCATCGGCTGCCACGCTCGCCTCGTCCTGATTGGCAAAGGCCGCGATGGGAACATAGTCAACGCGGGTGCCCCGTCTGAAGGCATCAAGGTTGACGCGCAGGCCGTCGGCCTCGGTTTCGATGTGGAAGCAGTTCTGCCGGGGCGACCAGCAGAGCCAGACTTTTTCTTGTGGGTTGTTCATGTGGTTTCGGTGTTCGTTGGTTCGGTTTGGGTTCATCCGGGGACGGGATTCCTCCCGCCTACTGCCCGGAAAATTCTCGTGACCTTGCCGCCGTGCGCGGGGCGCACGTCCTCGCCGGTGAGCAGACCGTCGCGCTCCATGCGGTCGAGCAGCACGCGGGCGGCTTCCGCAGTCGAGGTGATGCGGGCGCGGTGAACGTCGCGGCTGGTGACAAAATCGAATCCCTTGCGCTCCCGGTTTGACTCCACGAGTTCCAGCACGGCGGTTTCAGTTTTCTCGGCCGCAGTGCGACGGCCCTTGGCGAGCAGGTTGAGTTGCTGATGCGCGAACCACTCCGCGAGCCTGACAGCGCTTTCGGCGGTTTCGAGCGTGAGCGGATGCCGATGCGCTTCGGCTCCGTGAAGGCCCGCGTGGAGAACGGCGGCGAGCCGCGCGGCCTGCTCGCACCAGCGAGAGGCGTATTGGCTCACGTCGGACAAGTCGCCGGCCCGGCGGCGCGAAACGATGGCGTTGTGATAGGCCACGAGGCGGTCGCGGGCTTCCGGTGTCGGCTCGATGCGGTGGATGGTGAGGGTGCGGCTCATGTCAGAGGGCGGGTTCGTCGGTTTCGGATTCAGTGGCAGGCAATGTTACGGGCTGGCGGTAGCTCACCAACAGACCGCGCACGAGGGCTTCCCAGCGGGCGCGAGTGGTGTCCGGGACACCTTGCTCCGCTCCGCCCATCGGCTGCGGCTCCGCGTGCGTGTGGGCGAGCAGGCAGCGGGCGAGGAAGCCGCCTTGCTGCAAGCTCGCTTCGCCCAGCAGCATATCGAGCGCGTCGGGTTGCAGCGCCCACAGCAGCGTGAGACAGGGGTTCGCGAGGCGGACGCCTTCACGCCCCTGGCGGTCCACCTTCACGTCGTCGCCGGAGAAGGCGCAGAGGTAAATTCCATCGTCGGCGAGCTTGTTGGCGGAGTAGCGGCCGAGGATGTTGTCCACCAATTTGCGCGCGTCGCTGGACGTGCTGAAGATGGTTTCGTCGTTCCAGTGCATCACGGTCGCCGCCTTCTCGACAGTGGCGTCCTGCATGGAGAGCTGCGGCTCGTGGAGCAGCGCCTTCAACTCCTCGACGCGGGCGAGGTGAAACTGCATTTGCCCCCGGCTGCGCTCGATCTCCTGCGGGTCGGTCGCGCGGGCGCGCGCCTTGTCGAGCTTCTTCAACTGCCCCTCGGCGTAGCGCAAGTCATCCTGAAGCTGGGGCAGGACTTTCTTCCGCCAGCGCTCTTGCATCGCGCGCTCGAAGGCGAGGAGCGGTGTGGCGAGCAGCTTGTAGCATTCTGACTTGCCGGAGCCGCTCTCCGCGGAGGGCATCACGAACAGGTTGGCCGGTGTCGGCGCTTTGCCGGGCCGCCAGTCGAGCGCCAAGCCCTTGCCGATGCTCGCGGCCACGAGCGCCAGCGCCATCGTGCCGGGGAGCGCGTCAGGCACGCGCAGCGCGTCGGCGACTGCGCGGACCATGAGCGCCATTCCCGGCGGCAGGCAGTCGGTCGGGAACGGCGCGAGCGCTGCGTCGGGCGCGTCATCATCCGGCAGCGCTGGAACAGGATTTGAAACGGCTTGCGGCGCGGCGGGCGGCGTGTAGGGCATGGCCTCGGTGACGACGGCGCGGAAGTCCTCCGCCGTGGCTCCGGCGGCGAAGTAGTCGGCGGCGTCCTTCACGGGCTGGCCGTTGAAGTCCGGCAACTCGACAAGGCGGAGTGTCTTGGCGACCCCGTGGAGTTTGCCGGCAACGAGCTGGACGTGTCGGCGGCCTGGTTCGTCCTTGTCCGCGATGAGCACCACGTCCGCGTCGCGCAAGGTGGTGGTGTAATCGTCCTGCCACTTGCTCGCGCCGCCGGGGTTGCACGTCGCACAGAAGCCGTGCTTGGTGAGCGATTCGCAGTCCCGTTCTCCTTCCACCACGAAGACCGGCTGGCCGGCGGCGATGACGGCGAGCACTTCCGGCAAGCGGTAGAGCACGCGGCGTGTGTCGTCGAGCTTCCACGTCCAGCCGTCCCGCGCGGAGGCGTCAGGCCGGCGCTGGCGGAAAGATTTCGGCTCGAAGCGGACGACTTGAAACAGCAGCGTGCCGGCCTCGTCGCGGTAATCGTAGGTTGTGGTTATCCGGGGCGACGGATTGGAACGCGGCGGCGCGGCGGGCGGGGCTGCCTCGACGCCGGCCATTCGCTTGAACTCCGCGATGGCGTCTTTGAGCGAGAGGTTGCGGGCGCGGGCGAGGAAGTCCGGCGCATCGAAGTCCTCGTCGGTGGCGTGGTCGTGGAAGCGGCGGCCCTCATCATAGACGGAGCCGCTGGGGTTCTTGTCCTCGCGCCACGGGACGCGGCAGGACTTGGCGGGTTCACCGGACAGGCCCAGCAGCCGCCACAGTTCCGGGATACGGAGACGCTGCTTCGCGTCGGCGAGAGAATCGGAGTTCATGTCAGACTAGTTGCGCTGGAGGTCTGCGTCCTGCGCTCTCAGCATCGTGTGGCAGACACCGCAGAAGTATTTGAAGGCGTCCAAGCCGCCGTCCTTCTTCCGGTCGGCGGCAATCCAGAGAGCCTCGACCAACTTCTCCGGTGGCAGGCGGAGTGCGAACAGCCGCACGGTGGCGGTGTAGGTGCGCGGCGAGAGGCGAAGCCAGTCGTCCATGTGCGCGATGACTTGGTCGGCGGCGGCCTTGGAAGTGAGATGTCTCATGGCTTTACCTCCGGCTGAGGCTGGGGCTTTCCGCCGGCTTCCAAGAAGCGGACGAAATCAGATTCGCGGCAGAAGACCTTGGCTCCGACGCGTGAGGTTGGCAGGCCGCGCGAACGCCAGCGCCATGCTGTCGTGCGCGAGATAGAGTAGCGCTGGCAGAAAAATTCCAGCGGCATCGGGCAGTCCTTGGGGTCGTAGGCGTGCATGGCTTCCTCCTTACTGACCGCGAGCGTTGATGGTGAGATTGCGTCGGATGTGCTCCATGACCGCCTCGCGTGGAAACCGGATTAGCTTCCCACCGAAGCGGCAAAAGGGCAGAGCCTTCCGCCGAACTAAATTGTCCACCGTCCGAACGGAGACTCCGAGTTGGTGAGCAACTTCCCGTTTGTTCCAAAATGCCGGCAACTCCGTGTTGTCCGTGTCGGCGTCGGACCTGCGTGCTGTTTCGTTCATTTTTCATCGCGTGTTACTCGCCGCCTGTTGGGCGGCGATTTACGCGATGAAGATCTGATATGCGCGGCGGGATGCCAACGGCGGGTTCCGACAATGCACGGGAGGCTCCGAGGAAAAATGTCGGAAGCCGATTTGACTACCGGGAACGGCGCTTGGGACGCACGTTCAGGTTGTCCAAGTCGCGACCAATTCGCTTGTCTATGGTCTTGTCCTCGGTTCCGACGGGATAATCGGCCTCGCGCCCGGTCCTTTCATAGACTGTCCGCGCAACGGCATTGACGGGAGGATTCTCGGATGCCTTGGCGGCGGCGTAGCTCACAGCGATGTCCTGCTCGCGAAGCCGGGTAACTGGCCGCGTGCCTGGCTCAGTGACACAAAGAAACTCTTGAAGCGCGAGCCGGAGTCCTTCGCGGTTGTAAAAGGCGAGCCGAAGGAGCGCGTTCCGCAAATCGGCGTGGACACCAAGGCACCGACACACACAGAACAAGTCCTTCTGGTCTTGCTTCTCGGCCGGACTGTTCGCGTTCGGTATCAATTCGGCGACTCGGTCGTGCCAGCGAGCACCGTCGAATTTCCGCACCGCCGAATCTTCACCTTCCGGCAGCGATGCGCCGAGGACTTCCAATAGAAGATTCCACGCCACGCGGTAGCGACCCTTCACCAACTGGCGGGTCAGCGCCTCCTTCAGTGGATTGTCACTCCTGTCGGGCCACAGGCAGGCGAGTCCGGTTCTGACCTCGTGCCAGAGGAGTCGCTCGTCACCCGTCTGGAAGCGTCGGTCCCCGACACCCTCACCAATTTGCTGCGCGATGATGTGCGGATCGGCGAAGGCGGTTCTGACGTTGTAATCGGGACACTTGAAGAACAGGTGCGCGAGAAGGTCATACCACTCAAGGACGACCGAGGCTTCACTCTTGCTGGTGGCAAGCCTATCAGGATGCCGCCTCGCCCAACCGAGCAAGCTCTCGATGCTCGTCGGGGGCTGCTTGTCCTGGTGCGCTTGCTTCCACGCCACCGACAGCCGCGTCTGAACGCTGCGCGCCTGCTCAATGAGGTATCTGTAAAACTCCTCCTGCAACTGCCCGAGCGACGGCCAATCTTCGACCTTGCCCAAATCACCTGAAGTTTTCAGTCTTCCCTCCAGACCCTCGCGGCGCTCCCAGCGTTCCCTGAGCAAATTAACCTGCACCGCTGGCGGCTGGCCCCGGAGTGCTGCACGCAGGGCGTCGCAGGTAGCATCCGACAAGTAACCGCAGTAGGCCAAGATGGGGTAGATGACACAGCGACCATGCACGTCTGCGCCAGTCAACCAATCGGCGAAAAAGCGCCTCGCCTCTCCTTCATCGCGGGTTTTGGCAAACCAGTTGAGAAACTTCGAGGGAGTGACTTTGCGCCACTGCTCCTCGCGTGCTTTGCTCACTTCCGCAAGCCATTCAGTTGAGCTGAGGTTGCGGGATTGACTGTCCGGCGCGGCCATGCTCACCCCTCGTCGTTGGCCGGGCCGTCGTAGAGGATGCGGCCGGTGCGCTGGCAGATGGCGGTGATCTCGGCGGAGCGCAGCGCGGGCGCGCCGCGCGACTCCTTGAACACGACCCACACGCCTTCCCGGGGCAGGCCATAGACCGCGAGGCCGGCGCGTTTGCCGTCCACGACCTTTGCCCCGGCGAACATCCGGCGGACGGCGCGGCGGATGGCGCGGCGGCGGGCCTGCGCCTTCGTGAGCGTGCGGGCGGGTGAGGTTGGCTTGGAGCCTTGCGGCATGGCGGCAGTGTTCACCATGCGGCGAGGGAGCGCAACTTGCGCGAGGGCGCGGGAGCGCGCGAGTGCGGCCGGCCAGCTCGGCTCAACACTTACGCAGGCGCGTCCGATGGGGGGATGCCGGGGCGCGGGCGTGATTTGACGCAGCGTTTGCACTCAGTTTTCGCAAGCGTAGCGCATGGGCCGGGCAGTTACGCGGCAACGGCCGGCAGGGGGATGACCTTGCCACTGGCGAGACTCTCCGGCGGCAGGGTGTTGAACCACGCGAGCGCGTCGGCGGGGCTGACGAGTTCCTTGTAGTGCGCGTGAATCATCGCCGGGGAGTTGCCGGCTTCGAGGGCGACGCGGTTGAGGTCTTGCGTGACGGAGAGCCGGTAGGAACAAAAGGCATGACGGAGGCCGTTGCGTTTCCAGCGGAAGAGGGTCTTGACCTTGCGGGCGGCGCGGCAGTGGCGGAGGGCCGAGACCACGGCGTCGTGAAGGCGGTTCTCACCGCTCACCGGACTGACGGGGCCTTCGCTGCGGACGTAGGGCGCGAGCCACGCCCGCGCGGCGTCGCAGAGCGAGACGACGCGACGCGTGGCGGTCTTGGCCTTGGCAGCGGTGACTTCAACGAGGCTCTGCTCGAAGCGGACCTCGCGCCAGTCGAGTCGGAGGACTTCGGCGGTGCGCAGGCCGCAGAACGCGCAGATGACGATGGCCGGCACGAGGTCGGGCCGGACGGCGAGGGTGGCGTCGAGAATCTCGCGGAGTTCAACCGGCGTGAAGACGAGCGTGGGGCTGGGCTTGGCCTCGGGCTTCTCGATGCCGTCGAGTTCGTCGAGCAAATCGCGCGGCGCATACTTCCGGCGCACGCACCAGCGCAGCAGGGTGCGAATGTGCTTAAACGTGTTCAGCTTGCTGCGCGCGGCCATGTCGAGGCCGTCAAGGTAGGCTTGGAGCATGGGGCCCGTGAGTTGCGCCACCGGCAGGGAGAAGGCGCTGGCGAAGCGGTTGAGGCGGTGGCGGAGGTCGCGCAAGTGGCGGTCGCCGCGCCCGGCCTGCTCCTTGGCGGCGATGAACTCGGTGACGGCGGCGGACACGAGCTTTTCCTCGCGCACCTGGTTGTGACGGACGAGATAGTCGTCCACAACTTGTCTGAGGCTCACGCACGCGGGGAGTTGCCGACGGGCATCGGCGTATTCCTTCACGGCGAAGTTGAGCGGGATGCGGTCGGGCGCGCGGAGCTGGGCTTGCAGGTCGCGGAGCAGGTCGAGGGATTGCGTGTAGATGGCGCGGTCAGCGGGCGAGAGCTTCAGGACTTCACCCTCGCGGTTGGCGAGCTTGGTGACGATGAGGTCCGCTTCGGCCTTGGCCGTGGCGAGGTCGGAGAAGCGGCGGCGAATGCGCTCGTTACCCTCGAAATAGATGAGGTTGAACCGCTCGTAGGTCGCGCCGTTGACGACATTTTTCTCCGGCACGATGCGGACGGAGACACTGCCAAGGGCAACTTCGAGGGGCTTCAAGGTTGATTTGGGGCGGCGTGCTTTCATGCACTTATATGACCCCAAAATGACCCCAAAGTCAACCAGTTCAACAAAATACCTTATTTTAGTGGTGCCGGTGGCGGGACTCGAACCCACACGACGTTTTACCGTCCCGGGATTTTAAGTCCCGTGCGTCTGCCATTTCGCCACACCGGCAACCGTTTAATTGCAAATACTTAAAAAATTGACCCAACCAAAAATTCACTTTGCGACACTTTTTGCGACTCTTGCTGCCCAAGAGACGGCAAGCAATCGCAAGCAAGCGGGCGGGTCAGGATGGCGGGCGCAATTCGCATCGCCGTCACTCATACCAGAAAGTTTCCGACGGGCGCAAGCAACCCATCCGGGGCTTGTGGACGCGCAACGGCTTCTTCATCGCCCACGTCCGGGTGCCGGCCGACGACGGAAGCCTGGCGACCAAATGGATCACGCTCACCGATGACGACGGGCGAAAAATTACCGCCCTCGGCGACGCCCGCGCCGCCTTGGAAAAGATTCGCACGCAAAATCGTGACGACGATCTGCCAGTTATGGGCCGCGTCCCGACGTTGGCTGCGTATGTCCCCGACTACCTTCGGCACCGAGAAGCCCTCTCCGCTGCGACGAGCCAAGCTGATGAGCCGGAGAGTGTCCGTAGGAGCCTCGGAGGGGAAACTTGCGCAGGCTGTCGCGGCGTCCGTTGTTGAGGGATAATTTTGCGGCACTTTTTGCGACACTTTGGGGTGTTTTTTGAGGCCCTTTCGGGAACCCTTGCCGTTCGCAGTTGTTTTCACGAGACAACGCTTACGACCAATAAAATCAATGGTTCTATGCGTATTTAGTGCGAGGGAAAGCAAGGCCATGAAAACGCCGGCGGCGGTCTTTTTAAGTCCCGTGCGTCTGCCATTTCGCCACACCGGCATGAACGGGCGGCGTGACGAGTTGTGCCGGTGCCCGAAGACAATTGCCACAGGGTTTCTGCGCAGTCGCGGCTCCACGTCAGCCCGGCGGGCGAAGCCACTCGCGGAGGCTGTGGACGGCACGGAGACATCGCAACCAAAGTTGTTCACGGCTCAGGCCTCGCACTTGACGTTTCTTTTGGTGGCGTGCATTTTCCGCTCACTGCCTATGAAAGCCACGCCTCGCCGCGCTCCCGATCTTCGTGCCGGCTTCACCCTCATTGAACTGCTGGTCGTCATCGCCATCATTGCGATTTTGGCGGGGATGCTGTTGCCGGCCTTGAGCAAGGCCAAACAGAAGGCGACCGCCATCAAGTGTCTCGGCAACAACAAGCAGCTCGGGCTGGCGACGCGCCTCTATGCGGAGGATCACGACGACCGTTTCCCGCAGGGCATCAACATCACGGCCGCCTCGATGGACCATCCGACTGCCTGGCATATGCTGCTTCTGCGCTACATCGGAACCACCGCAACGAACAACTTGTCGAGCGTGGCCGCATACGAGTGCCCGAGCACTACGGACCAGACGACCAAGCCCGCCGGCTATATGTTCGCGGTCAGTTACCGTGCGAACGAACGGATCTTCCGCACCAACACCGGCAACACCTATCCCGGCCCATTGCGTTCCAGCGTAATTCAAGGCCATGCCACCGCTCTGATGATGGTCGAGAAGAACAAGAATAACCAGCAGTTCCAGTATCAGGACGCCGACTTGAACAGCAATCGCAACAACTGGAACATCTCCACCAATGGCCAGGGCACCGCCTCCCTCACCGGCATGGTTCATCATGGCAAGGGCACTTCCTCCTCAGCCACGGACGGTCACTCCGAGATGTTGCAACTGCCGCCCCATGCCCTCGGTGCCCCCGCCCCGGCGAACATGAACGAAATGGGCGATGTGCGCGGGAACCCGGCGGGCGGTGCCGTCCCCATCCGCTTCACTTCTCCCCCGAACGCCAAATTGTTCTTCCGCGAGCAGACGACCGCGCAAGGTTTCTAGCCGGCTTACGGCCGGAAGCCTTCCCAAGCTGGGCCTTCGTGGCCGAAGCGAAACTTCTCCGGGTGCAAAATCTCCGCGAGGATTTCCAACGACTCCACGAGACGCGGGCCAGGCCGGTTAAAGAACGCGCTGCCGTCCGCGATGAACACGCGCTGTTTTCGCACGGCCTTGAGTTCAGCCCAGCCGGGCCGGTCCAACAGGGACCGCATTTCAACCCGCGTGCGCGCGAGGCCGAAGCCGCACGGCAGCGCGATGATGACTTCCGGGTCCACCGCGCGCAATTCCTCCCAGCGCAACCGGCCCGTGTGTTTGCCGGCTTCGCCGAAGAGGTTCTTCCCGCCGGCCAGCTCCACCAGTTCAGGCACCCAGTTGCCTGCGCCCATGAGCGGGTCGAGCCATTCGAGGCACGCGACGGACGGGCGTTGCAGCAGGCAAGACTTCTCGATCACGTCCACGCAGCGAACTTTCAGCGCGCGCAACACCTCCTTGCCGCGCTCGGCGACGCCGAGCACCGCCGCCACGCGACGCAAATCCTCCCACACGTCCGCGAGACGATGCGGTGTGAGGGAGAGGATTTGCGGCGTCGCGCCGTGCCAGTTGCCCAGCGCCTTCGCCACCTCCGCCTCGCTCGCGGCGCAGACGTCGCACTGCGACTGCGTGAGGATGAGCGTCGGCTTCAACTCCTGAAGCAGCCGCGTGTTTAGCCTGTAGATGGAAAGCGACGCGCCGAGCAAGTTGTGTATCTGTTCGTCAATCTCCCGGCTCGTCGCGTTGGGCAGCAACTTCGACTCCGTGCAAACCGGCAGGCTCGTCACCTCGGCGGGGAAATCGCACTCGTGCGAGCGTCCGACCAATTGTCCACCGCAGCCCAGCGCGCAGACCATCTCGGTCGCGCTCGGCAGCAGGGAGACTATGCGTCGGTGAGTCACAGCGAAAACGTGGCGAGCCTACAAGCGCCCTCGCGTCCTTCCCAGCGGATTTTCCGACGCGCATTTCCACACCGCCCCCCGTTTCCTCTGAACTCCGCGTCGCGACGCGGCGTCGAGACTTCCGTTGCCATGAAACTTGCCTTCATCGGTTTCGCCCTCGCGTTGTTCGTCCTACCTTCTGCCCGCGCTCTTGACCTCGTGCGCGACGGCAAGCCCGTCGCCACCATCGTCAGTGCCATCCCGCGCGAAGTGCCCGCACCGCCGCCAGTGAAAGGCAAGACTCCCAAACGCAAAGCCCCAGCCGCCGAGTCCGACGAGGCGCTCGCCGTGCGCGTGCTCGCCGAATGGGTGAAGAAAATCACCGATGCCGACCTGCCCGTCGCGGACAAGGCCCCGGACGGCGCGCCCGCCATCTATGTCGGACGGGCTGCGATGGCGGCGGGCTTGAGGCTCGACGACATTGTCAGTCCGAGCCACGAGGGTGTCCGCATCGTCGCCGACGGGAGCCGCGTGCTCATCGCGGGCCAGAGCGAGGCGGCCACCTTGAAGGCAGTCTGTCGTTTCCTCGAAGCACTGGGCTGCCGCTATCTCATGGACGGCCCGCTCGGAGAAGTTTTCCCGCGCTCGCCGACGTTGTCAGTCGGAGCCTTGAACCTCACCGAGAAGCCTGGCCTGCAATGGCGCAACCCCAAAGGCCCGACGTGGAACGCCCGCCTCTGGAAGGCTTGGAACGGCGCGGGTGGCGAGGCCTTCGGCCACGCGCATTCGTGGGGCAACTACGTCTCGCCGTCACTCTTCGACACGCATCCCGAGTTCTTCGCGATGGGCGCGGACGGAGAGCGCAAGGCCGGCGGCTGGATCTGCACGTCGAATCCCGGCCTGCGCGCGCACTTCGCCTCCAACGTCGTCGCCGCCATCGAGCGCGGCACGCGCAACCCATCGCTCTCGCCCACCGACGGACGCGGCTACTGCCAATGTCCCGCCTGTCGGGCGCAGGACGACCCGAGCGCGTTGGAGCCTTCCAGCGGCACGGTCTCCATCTCGAACCGTTATGTGGATTTCTTCGACTGGATCGGGCGTCGCGTCGCGCAGACGCATCCCGAGGCGGTCTTGAGCTTCTACTGCTACGCGGATTACACGCAGCCGCCGACTGTGAAGCACCCGCTCGCGCCGAACCTCTGCGCGATGATTGCGCCCATCCGCTACTGCCGCCTGCATCCGGTCGGCCATCCCGGCTGCGCCTCGCGCGAGCAGCAGGTGACGATGACCGACGGCTGGGCATCCGTGGCAAGCCGCCTCGGCTATTACAACTACATGTATAACCTCGCCGACGGCACGCTCCCGATGTTCAAGTTCAGCGCCTGCCAAAAGGAATTTCCCTACCTCGCCGACAAGGGCCTGACCTATATGACCATCGAGGTGCTCTCGAACTGGCACATCTACGGCCCGCAAATCTATCTCAGCCTCCGCCTCGCCTACGACCCGCACGCGGACGCCGCCGCCATCATGGAGGACTACTGGGTGAAGTTCTACGGGCCCACAGCCGCGCCGCACATGAAGGCCTACTGGATGGGACTCGACGCCGCGCAGCAGCGCCTCAAGACCCACGCCGGCAGCTTCTTCGGCCTCGCACAGATTTACACCCCCGACTTCCTGGCCCAGTGCGAAACCTTGCCCGCAAAGGCCGCCGCCGCCGCCCAAGGCCACCCCCC
>CAYZJP010000037.1:0-38844 GCA_964478755.1 uncultured Klebsiella sp. | reverse complement strand
TCACTGAGGCCGAGCCGTATGCTTCGGCGAGCCGGTGGGCTTTTTCAGGGACGACGATCTAGCACCTTTCACCTGTCAGTGATCGGTTCTCTTGGCCGATTCCCAATCAGCGCGCCTGGCAGACGGCAGTTGCCCAATCCGTGTTTGAGACAAAGCAGCCGATTCATTGTGCGACTTTTCCGGCTTGGAAAAGCGTCTGGAGACAACCAATGAACACAACTTTGAAAACAACCTCGGCGCTGGCTGGCATTGTGCTGACGTTCGCAGTGGCTGTCCCGGCGGCCCAGAACTCCGCGCCCGAGCGGCTGGCGGCGATTGTCCAAGAGATGAAATCGCCCGACCGGGAAGTGCGGCTCAAGGCCGTCGGCAAACTCGTCCACTTCGAGGGCGGCCAGGAACTCGCGCTGCCCGTGTTCGCTAACCTTCGCGAAGCGATGCGCGATTCCGAGGCGGAGGTCCGGGCCGTCGCGTGCACGGCCTTGGGGAATTTTCACGAGCAGGCGAAGGCCGCCATCCCCGACCTCACAAAGTTGTTGGGCGATCCAGACAAAGAGGTCCGGCAATGCGCCGTGCGCGCGCTGGGCCGGGTGGGGGCGGAAGCCAGGGCGGCCCTGCCGGCGATGGCCCGCAGCACGCGTGACGACGACCCCGTCGTGCGCGTCGTAGCCCATGCCGCGATGATCCGCGTCGGCGCGCCACCCGGAGAACATCTTCCCGCCGTGCTCAAAGGTTTGGACGACGCTGCGCCGCTCGTGCGCTACAAATCCGCGCATTGCCTGGAACCGCTCGGCGCGGTGGCCGCACCGGGAGTGATGAAGCTCGGCGCGTTGCTCACAGACTCAGACGAGAAGGTCCGACACTACAGCGCGCGTGCCTTGGTGAACCTCGGCGAAACCGCGCGGCCCGCGCTGGCCACGCTCAAAGCCGCACGCGAGAAGGAGAGCGAGGCCAGCAACCGTGGCCTGATGGACGCGGCGATTCGCAAGTTGAGCCAGTGAGCAGCCGGTTGCGACCGTGCCGGCTGCGGCTCAGAGCGCCGCTTCGAGGTGCTTGCAGAGCGTTTTGAGAATCTGCACGCGGGCGAACTTCTTGTCGTTGCCGGCCACCAGCGTCCACGGGGCGAACTCGGTGCTGGTGTGCGCGACCATGTCGTTGATCGCGGCCTTGTAGGCGTCCCACTGCTCGCGGTTGCGCCAGTCCTCGGCGGTGATCTTGTAGCGCTTGAAGGCAATCGCCTCGCGCTGCTGGAAACGCCGCAACTGCTCGTCCTTGCCGATGTGGACCCAGAACTTCGAGACGACGATGCCGCTCTCCGTGAGCTGCTCCTCGAAGTCATTGATCTCCAGAAACGAGCGCCGCCACTCGTCCTCGCGCGCGAAACCTTCTACGCGCTCGACCAGCACGCGGCCATACCACGAGCGGTCGAAGAGGGTCGTCATGCCTGCGCGCGGGAGGTGCCGCCAGAAGCGCCAAAGGTAATGCCGCGCGCGCTCCTCGTCCGTCGGCGCGGCGACGGGCGCGATGCGATACAGGCGCGGATCCATCGCCGCCGTGACGCGGCGGATGGCGCTGCCCTTGCCGGCGGCGTCCCAGCCCTCGAAGAGCGCGACGCTCGCGACCTTCTTCTCCCACGCGGTCCACGTCAGGCGCGTGAGCCGGCCCTGATACTTCTCCAACTGTGCCGCGTATTCCTTGTCCGTGAGCCGCTGCGTGAGGTCCACATGGTCGAGGATGGTGATGCCGCCTTTGCCGCGCAGACGAGACGGCTTCACCGGCTTGGCGGGAGCGGCGGCGGGCCTGCCCTGCCGCAATTCGGCGAGCTTCGTCTCGATGGCTTGCAGCAGAATCTGCCCGGCGGTCAGCTCGCGGTAACGACGGTCGGCGGCCTCGATCAAATGCCACGGGGCGTGGCCCGCGTCGGTGCGGCGGATGGCGCGCTCGGAAACTTCGGTGAACTTGTCGTAGAGCTTGTAATGTTTCCAGTCGCTGGGCAGCACGCGCCAGTGCGTCTTGGGATTGCTTTCCAGATCCTTCAACTGGCGGCGCTGCGCCTTCTTCGAGAGGTGAAACCACAGCTTCACGATCACCGCGCCGTCGTCGGCGAGCATTTTCTCGAAGAAGGCGATGCGGTCCATCTCGGTGTCGAGCTTGCTGGTCTTGATCTCGCCATAGACGCGCCGGATGACCGGCTCGGAATACCAGGAGCCGAAAAGAATCCCCACGCGCCCGCGAGCCGGCAACGCGCGCCAGTAGCGCCAGTAGCGCGGGCGCTCGCGCTCCTCGTCCGAGGTCTGCCAGAAGGCCTGCGTGTCCACGCCGCGCGGATCGAGCCACTCGTTGAGGCGGTGGACGACCTCGCCTTTGCCCGCGCCGTCCGCGCCGGAGATGATGACGAGCACGGGAACTTTCGTGTCCTTCAGCGCAAAGTGCGCCTCCAGCAAGGCGGAGCGCAGCTTCGGCAGCGCGGCATCGTATTGGGCCCTGGTGAGCTGGCGTCCGAGTTCGGCGGCTTCAAACATAAGGTTCCTGTCAGTCAGGCGATGACGTTTTGGATGGCGCGCGCGGCGGCGAGCGAGCGGGCGGTGACGGCGGCCACTTCACCCTCTCCCGGCACCTCCGTCAACCGGCCAGCGTCCCGGTAGAATTGAATCAACGGCTCGGTCTGCACGTGAAAAGTCTTCAAGCGCGCGCGGACAGTGGCCGGATTGTCGTCGTCGCGCTGATACAGCTCGCCGCCGCAGGCATCGCAGACGCCGGGCGTCTTTGGTTGTTTGTGTTGGCGGTGATACGGCGTCTGGCATTGGCGGCAAATCAGCCGGCCGGACAGCCGGCCCACGATCGCCTCGTCCGAGACGGTGATGCACAGCACGCCCGCCAGCCGGCGCTGCAAGTCCGCCAGCATCTCGTTCAGCGCCACCGCCTGCGGCAGCGTGCGCGGAAAACCATCGAGGATGAAGCCGCGTTCCGTGTCGGACCGCGCGAGCCGTTCGCGCACCATCGCCTCGGTGATCTCGTCGGGCACCAGTTCACCCCGGT
Organism: uncultured Klebsiella sp.; assembly: GCA_964478755.1. Classification (GTDB taxonomy): domain Bacteria; phylum Verrucomicrobiota; class Verrucomicrobiia; order Limisphaerales; family SXTU01; genus SXTU01. The sequence goes on along the minus strand of CAYZJP010000037.1, from coordinate 35,808 downwards.
CCATGTAAGCTTTCGCGTGCCGGCCCAGATCAGTGGCCTGCCGGAGGTTCTCACGGAAGAGATCGCCTGTGGCGATGTGCGGGAGCTTCAGCTCGCGGCTGAGGCTCTCCGCCTGCGTGCCCTTGCCCGACCCGGGACCGCCCAGCAGCACGAGACCGAGACAGGCATGGCGCTCGTGGACAGGCAGCATCAGCGCACGCCGATGCCAGGCAGGCAACGTGACCGTCGCACCAGCCGGCTTGAACGCCGCGGCACGCGACCGCAGCGATTCCAGCACGCCGAAGATGGCCCACTGCACTTGCTCCGCAGGACCGTCCGACTCGATGACGCGCAGCCGGCCCGACGGCTGGTAGTATTCCAAGACCGGCCCGACCGTGCGTTGAAAGGTTCGCAGCCGCGCCAGCGCAAGATCCGGCTGGTCGTCCGGACGGCGCTGTAATTCTCCGCCGCAGAAATCACACACGCCCGCACGAACCGGCGGGCGCAGTGTGGCGTGGAACGGCGTCTTGCAGAGCCGGCAGATCAGGCGGCCTTCCAGCCGGCGCAGCATTTCCGGCTCGGTGATGTTCAGGAGCAGCACCGCGTCAAGCTGGCCGCCCATGCTGCTGAACAGATCGTCAAGGAAGCGCGCCTGGTATTCCGTGCGCGGAAAACCATCGAAAAGAATGTCCCCCGCCGGGTCGCTCTTGCGCATCCAGTCCTCGACCATCGCCTCGACGATTTCGTCGGGCACCAGTTCGCCCCGGTCCATGTAGCGCCGAGCGAGCAGGCCGAGCGTGGTCTGATCCTGCAAATTCTGCCGGAACAGGTCGCCGGTGGACATATGCTCCAGCCACAGCTCCTTGACCAGCGCCGTGCTGTAGGTGCCCTTGCCCGCGCCCGACGGACCGATGAGAGAGACATTCATGCGCGGTCGGAAACTTCCTTCCCAACCGCGGCCAGCCTATCCCAACACGCAAGCCCATCCCTCCGCTTTTTGCAAAACTCGTCGCCTATCTTGCGGCGCGGCGGCGGGGCGCTTGACTCCTTCTGCGCGTTTCCACTCAGAAAACAATCGGGGCGATTTGTGCGTGTGTGCTCTGAAAAGAGCCGGTTCTGAGAGCGTAGTTTGACACCGCTCTGTCAGTCCACGCCCACGGTCACGATGATCAGTCCAAACCTCGGTCGCACAGAAACGGAACGCGCTTCCTTTCCGGCTTTCGTTCTGGCTCTGAGCTTTTTCCGCTTGCGGCGGCATTTGGAAAAGCGGATTTTCCCCGCGCTTGTTTTTTTGAACAGCCTGTTAAACCCGACGATTCTCGACAGGCTTTCGGTTCCGGTCGCGCGGTTAGCTCAGTGGTAGAGCATTACCTTGACACGGTAGGGGTCGCAGGTTCGAACCCTGCACCGCGCACCATCCCCCGGCTTCACCGCGTGCTCGCGAAGCGCTTCGTAAATTCCACGAACCCCGCCGCCTGATTCCGCAACCGGCCCGCCAGTTCCGCATCCTTGAGCCGGCCGTCCGCGCCCAACTGGTTCCCGATGCCAGCAATAAACACGCGCTCCGGGTAAATGTATGCGTTGCGGTAGCCAAAGATTTGCTGGAGCTGCTCCACGGGCCGCAACGCGCCCCACATGCCCGCCGCCAGCCCCGTGAAGCACACGGGCCGCCGGTCGAAGCTCTCCGGGAACTTGAGCATGTCTATGAAATACTTCAGCACGCCGGGCATGGAGCCGTTGTATTCCGGCGTCACGACGTGCAGGCCGGACGCCTGCAACACCGCGTTTGCAAACGGCGCGAAACTGGCCGGCTTCTCGCCGTAGGCTGACGGCGTGAAGATTTCCGGCGGCAACTGCGCGAGGTCGAGCACGCGCACGGGCTGCTGCAACTCGGCGTAGAGCATTTCAATCTGCCGCGCCACGAGACGCGTGTTGCTGCCGGGACGGTTGGTGCCAACGAGGAGAGTAATCATAGCATTGGGTTTGTGCGGCTTTGTTGGGCCACGTTTGCGACAGTGTGATGGACCGCCGGGGCTTGTCCAGCTTCAGCGGGCTTCCGCAGCCAGTTCGTGCGGCCAGCCCATCCACACCTCGTCGAAGCCCGGTGAGTGATGCGCCGCGACCAGTTCCGCCGATTGAAACCAAGGCCACACGTTCTCCAACAAGCTCCGGTCGCCCACTTGAGCGACCATCCGCCGTGCCTGCCACGGCGGATGCCACACGCGGAAGAACCCACGCCATCCCCGCCGCGCCGCGAAAGCTGTGTAACGCTCCAGCAGAAATTCATCGAGCGAGCCGGACGCAGCGCCGGTGGGGCAGGCGTCGTCGCGAGTCGCCGGTGCACATTGATAAACGAGCTGTCCTTTTTTCGCTTTCACACGACTGCGTGCGCCCTCCGTAAGCGAGCCGTTCGCGTAGTCCATTTCGCCAAACCGGAAAGGCAGTCCGAAGAGCGCCGGCCCCAACCATGTCGCGACGCGGCTGGAAAGCCATTCCATCAAGAAGTGGATCCCCGGCTCATCCGCGTGCCGCACGTAAGTCCGCACGTTCAGGTAACGATGGGTGCCAACGGGACGAAACAGCGCCGCCGACACCGCGCCGCCCCAGCGCGGCCTCATGTCCGTAAGTGTGAAGCAAACCAAACTCACGAAGGCCCGCCCCTCGAAGGTCTCCACCGCGAACGGCACCTCCGCTTGCAGCACCACCGCGCCCACAGCGAAGTGCAGCATCACCACGTCCCTCCAGCCCGCGAGGAACAGCGGTTCGCGCGGCAGCGACAGCAACCGCGCCCGACCGACCTCCGACGGTGGCAGCCGACAAGAGGAGGCGCTGACTTCGGAATTGGTCGTCCATGCATGCATCTTCAACCAGCCCAGCCCGCTGCTGGCGCACTAAGGAAACGCTGATTTAACCACAGAGGCACAGAGGACACCGAGGGAAAGCCCGATAAAACAACCTCTGCGTTCTCTGTGTCTCTGTGGTTTGAGTCATTGTTCAGTGTCTTCCTAACCCTGTGCCGGCACCTTGCAGTCACGGTCTTTGGCCGAACGCCTCAAGTCGGCGATGGCCTCACGCATCGTTGGGAAACGAAATTCAAATCCACCGGCCAGCAACCTGCCCGGCACCACGCGACGGCTCTTGAGAATCAGCTCCGTCTCCGTGCGTAGGAAGAACGCGCCGATTTCCAACATCCACTCCGTCGCCGGCAAGCCAAAGGGTGCGCCTACTGCTTCACGGAACAATCGCATCATCTCCACGTTCGGCAGCGGATTAGGCGCGGAGAGATTCACCGGGCCGGAAACTTCCTCGTGCTGCACGAGCCACTCGACGGCGCGGCAGAAATCCACCCCGTGCAACCACGACACAAACTGTTTTCCGTTCCCCATCTGCCCGCCGAGACCGAAACGCGCAAGCCGGCACAGCACCGGGAAGACGCTGTTGCTCGCGTGGCCCAGCACCATCGTCGTGCGCAGCGCGATCCTCCGCGTGCGCGGGGTCTGCGCCTCGTTCAGCGCCCGCTCCCACGCGTGGATGACTTCCAGCGAGAACTCATCCTGCACCTCCGCTGTCACCGCAAAATCCGTCCCCGACTCATCCCACGCTGGACCCAACGTGTGCCGGTAAATCGTCGCCGAGCTGGCGTTCAGCCACACGCGCGGCGGCTGGGCGCACTGCGCAATGGCCTGTCCGATGACGCGCGTCGAATTCACACGCGACTCGATGATTAGCCGGCGGTTCTTCGCGGTGTAACGGCAATCCACCGAGCGCCCGGTGAGATTCGCCACCGCCGTCGCCCCCTCCAGTTCACGCGTCCATTCACCCAGCGTCTCCGCGTCCCAGCGCACCTCACGACTTGCGCGGTTCGCCTGCGGCGAGCGTGTGAGCACGACGACTTCCCAGCCCAGCGCTTGAAAGTGTTTCGCCAAGACCTGGCCGAGAAAGCCAGAGCCGCCGGCGAGAATGAGGCGTGGTCTGTTCATTCCAGAATCAGGTTGAGAATGTCCCGTGTGCCCGCCACTCGCAGGAGATGCCGCGCATCAAAAGGGCCGAGTCGAAATGCCACGACCCGCGCGGGAAGCGGGCCTCGTCCGCAAAGAAGCTGCTCTCGGCCCAGTCCACGGCGAGCGCTTCCATGCACCAGTCGAGGCTGCGAAGTTCCAAGCCCTCGCAAGCGCTGCCGTCCGCAGTCGGAGACCATCCGAGAGAGCCGTGCGCAAAAAACTCCGAAGCCTCCGCGAGCGAGGCGAACACCGAGCCGCCGGGCCATGCGCCGGCGATGCGGGCATGGACGCGGAGAGAGGCCGCGCCATCGGCACTGAGCATCGCCAGCTTGAAGCGACTGCCCGGTTCCCAAACGCGGAACGTCGCCGCGTGATGCACGCCGGGAAAGAGCCTCCCGCCGAGCCAGTGGTTCAGCCTCGAAGCCGTGTCGCGGCGCGGGATGAAGACACCTTCGCGTATGCGCCCATCGGCATCGTTCCACTCCACCGCGATGCGATGCGCAGCGTTCTCCGACGACAAGCCGACGAACACGGGCAGGCCAGCCGGACGAGCCTCACGCAAGCGCAACAGACAGATGCCGGCGAGCGCCCAGCCGCACACGAGCTTGGGCCGGAAGGGTGCCGGCAGCAGCCGTGCCGCCACCGCTGGCGCGACGCGATAGTTGACGAGCATCCTCCGGTCAATCACACCGCGCACAGCTGTCATGTGCGGCCAGACAGTCGGCGAGCGCATGGCCGGCAGCAGGCCGGCCGGTTCCGCCGGACTGGAAATGTTGAACGTGGTCGTGTTCACGGTAGTTCCAAAAACGCAGTGTGTCGGTGTGGATGAGGCAGCGCGCGCCTGGCTCCAGCCCTCGGAAACTGGCATCTGGGGCTAAAACAGTAACGATGACGGGCCAGCCAGCGATAGATGGCGTGCCCAATCCAGTTGAAACCCGGCAGTGTCAACATCGTGCCCACCGGCCAGAGCCACCAGACAGAACGGAACAACTCTGCCCACGCATCAGCGCCTCCGACGATGCGCCCGTCCGCCAGTGAGAGCTTCATTTCCCCGAGCGTTTCGGCAGCAGAATCTCCTAACGTGACGGCGGCACGTGGCGTTTGCAGCGGCTCCCACACGAAACCACGGCGGACGAACACACCACCGATGCGCCGAACGCCTGCGACGCACAGCGGGCAGCCGGCATCGTAGAAGATGCAACCACCGTAGCTGGCGCTCGCATCTTTGTCTGTCATTTCGGCATTCACAGCAATTTAAGTTCAGAAAAAGGCAGCGGCCTTAGCCGTCCCCCAGTTTCAGAAGTTTCCGCACCTTGTCGCCGAGCTTGATGAACTTCACGACGGTGCCGGCGGGCCAGGTGCGGATTTGGGCATACCAGGCGTTGGTCGTCTCGAAAAAGCCGGCCAGTTCGCGGAGTTTCTGCTCGGTGTATTCGTCGGTTTCCCTGTCCTTCTCCGCCTCGATGATGCACTCGCGCAGCACCGTGAGCGTCGGGTCAATCTCGCGCTTCTTCCGCTCGTCCAGCACCACGCGGAACATCTCCCAGACGTCTTTCATGCTCTCGTAGTGGTCGCGGGAATCGCCCATGACGTGGACTCGGCGGATGATTCCCCAGGCCTGCAATTCCTTCAGGCTGGTGCTGACGTTGGAGCGGGCGACGGTGAGCGTGTCGGCGATGTCCTCGGCGGGCAGCGGCCTGGGCGCGATGTAGAGCAGCGCGTGAATCTGGGCGACGGTGCGGTTGATGCCCCAGCGCGTGCCCATCTCGCCCCAGTGGAGGATGAACTTCTGCTGGACTGGGCTGAGGGTTGGCATAAGTGGTGTCAGTTATTTCTGTTACGTCTGAAATTACTGCCAATGTGATCCAAGGCAAGCGTTATTTTGAAAACCAGGAACCAAACGATGCGCCAACGGCGAATCCCGTCTTGCCGGACGGCGTGGACGGGCGGCATCGTTTGGCCGTGAGACTCAGCCGGATCATGCGCGCCGTCTGGCCGATGGTCGTTGCCTGCGCCTGCCGGTGCGGCCCGCTCGCGCTCGCAGCCACACCGGTCGAAGAGGTCCTCCAACGGGCCGACGCGTTGGATGCAAGGCAAGAAGTCGCCGCCGCGCTGAAGTTGCTGGAGGAGGCCAACGCCAAATATCCCAACCAGACTGAAATCCTCATCCGCCTCGCGAAGCAGCAGTCGAATCAAATCTTCGACGCCAGAACCGAAGCGGACAAACAGCGTTGCGCCGCGCTCTGCCTCGTCACCGCTGGGCGCGCCGTGGCTGCCGACACGAACAGCGCCCGCGCGCGCCTTTCCGTCGGCATCTGCCTCGCGAAGAATTTTCCCTTCGTGGACAACCAGACCAAGGTCAACTACTCGCGCCGCCTCAAAGAGGAGACCGAGCGTGCCATCGCCCTCGATCCCAAACTCGACCTTGCCTACCATATGCTCGCGCGCTGGCACTTCGAGGTCGCGGAGATGAACTTCATCCTGCGCGGCATTGCGAAGCTGGTCTATGGCGGCCTGCCGAAGGGCACCTTGGACGATGCCCGCATCAACTTTGAGAAGGCGCTCGCCCTGGCGCCCAAGCGCATCATCCACCGTCACCAGCTCGCACAAACCCTCCTCGCCTTGCGCAAGAAACCAGAAGCCATCGCCCAGCTTCAGCAATGCCTTGCGCTTGAACCCACCGACAAGGACGACGCCGAGGCGAAGCGCGCCGCCGCGAAACAGCTCTGCGAGCTGGGAGTCCAGCCAGCGTCGAAGCCGTAGCCGTGTGCAACGCGGGTATCCCTTCCCGCGCGAGGGGACGGCCCTTGAATCACTCGGACAAGGTTGCCCGCGCCACGCACTTGGATTGACGCAGCCGCTTCCCGTTGTTACAAGTGCTTCACGATGTTGTCCGCGCCCAACACCCTTTCTCCCTGTCCCCACGGCGCGCTGATTTCCCTGAAGTTCTTCCCGACCTGACATCCATGCCGATCCGCGCCAAAGCCCAGCCCAAGTTCAAACGCGTCCTGCTCAAACTCAGCGGCGAGGCGCTGGGCGGCGAGGCCGGCTCCGGCATTTCGCCCGAGGTCGTCAAGGACATGGCCGAGCAGATCGCGGAAATCCACGCGCTCGGCGTGCAGCTCGTCATCGTCGTCGGCGGCGGCAACATTTTCCGCGGCCTCTCCGGCAGCGAGCGCGGCATCGAGCGCGCCACCGGCGACTACATGGGCATGCTCGCCACCGTCATCAACGCCCTCGCCCTGCAAGATGCTTTGGAGAAGCAAAGCGTCCCCACCCGAGTCCAGAGCGCCATCAGCATGACGCAGGTGGCCGAGCCGTTTATACGCCGCCGCGCGGTGAGGCACTTGGAGAAGGGCCGCGTCGTCATCTTCGCGGGCGGCACGGGCAACCCCTTTTTCTCCACCGACACCGCCGCCGCGCTGCGCGCCAATGAGATGAATGTGGAAGCCATTCTCAAGGCGACGAAAGTGGATGGCATCTACGACAGCGACCCAAAGAAAAATCCCGCCGCCAAGCGCTACACGCAGATCAGCTACCACGACGCCCTCGCGCAGCAGCTCAAGGTGCTGGACTCGGCCGCGTTCGCGCTTTGCATGGACAACGCGATGCCCATCATCGTCTTCGACCTCTTCAAGCCCCACAACATCAAGCGCGTCGTCATGGGCGAAAAGGTCGGCACGCTCGTGACGAGCTGAACTCATCGCTTCGGTTCGCCGTTGCGAAACTCTTAACTCTCAACTATCACCCCTCCCCTATGGCACTCGACGACGTTTTGTTGGACGCGGAAGAGAAGATGCTCAAGAGCGAGCAGCACGTGGAGCATGAGTTCTCCGGCGTGCGCACCGGCAAAGCCTCGCCCGCGCTGGTGGAAAACATCCAGGCGGAGGTCTATGGCTCGATGATGCGCATCCGCGAGCTGGCCAACATCTCCGCGCCGGAGCCGCGCATGCTCATGATCCAGCCGTGGGACGCCGCAAGCATCGGGCCGATCGAGAAGGCCATCCAGAAGGCGAACCTCGGCTTAAACCCCGCCGTGCAAGGCAAGTTCATCCGCATCGTCCTGCCCGACCTCAGCACCGAGACGCGCCAGAAGTTCGTGAAGGCCGTGAAGGTGATGGCCGAAAACGGCAAGGTCGCCATCCGCCAGATCCGCCGCGACGCGCTGGAAGCCTTGAAGAAGGAAGCCAAAAACGGCGGGGTGAGCGAGGACGAGGTGGAGACCGCCGAAACCGAAGTGCAGAAGCTCACGGACCAATACATCAAACAGATTGACGCGCACCTGACCGCGAAAGAGGCGGAAATCTTGAAGGTGTAGCGGCTCGGTGTGCCCGCCATGACGCCGCTCCCGCACACACACTCGTGCTTCGTCTGCGGCGAGTCGAACGCCCACGGCCTCCGGCTCCGATTCCACAAGGAAGGGAATGCCGTTCACACGCGCTTCACGCCGCGCGCGGAACACATCGGCTTCAAGGGCGTCGCGCACGGTGGCATCCTCGCCACAGTGCTCGACGAAATCATGGTTTGGGCCGTGGCGGTGGCCACGCGGCGCTTCGCGTATTGCGCGGAGCTGACCGTGCGCTTCCAACAGCCCGCGAAACCCGGCGAGGAACTGCTTGCCAGCGCCGAGCTGGTCACGAACAAGCGGAACAAGCTATTCGAGGCCAAGGCGGAGTTGCGCAACGCCGCCGGGCAGACCGTCGCGACAGCCGCCGGCAAGTATCTGCCCGTCCCCGCCGACGATGTGCCCGCGATGCTCACCGAACTGGTCGGCGACTTGAGTGTGATTGAGGCGGCTGGTTCCCCTGCCCCGTCGTAGTCGCTCGCGTCATGTAGCGGCGGTCTATGACCGCCGACTCCCCTCAGGTCGCAGCCTGCGGTGGTCACAGCCCGCCGCTACACTGCCCGCGCGCCGTCCACTACACGGCAACGCATTGTCTTCAGCTTCCTGCCGGTGCCCTCTGCGTAGCCAGCCGTCACCCGCTCACAAAATTCATCCGCCTCACTCCACATCACCAAGTTCACCGTGTATCCGCCGAAGCCCAAGCCTGACAGCCGCGCGCCAAGACACGCGGGATGTGCCCGTGCCAAGTCCACCAGCAAATCCATCTCCCTCGTGCTGTTCTGGAAGAACTCCCGCGCGCTCGCGTGACTCTGGTTCAGGAATTCTCCGAACTGCGGCAAGTCGCCGTCCCGCAGCGCCCGCTCGGCGGTGACGACGCGGCGGTTTTCCCCGACGGCGTGATACGCGCACGCGTGCTGCCGCGCGGTAAGCCGGTCACGCGCGGCCTTGAGCTGCGGCGGCTCGACGGCACGCAAGGACTTCACGCCGAGCGCCGACGCAGCGGCAGCGCAATGAAAACGCAGCGCCGCCGACCGCGCCTCGACGATGGGACTCAGCCGCCCCGTGTCGCAGACGACCACCGCGACCTCCCCGATGAGCGGCAGCGTCTCGACCGTCCCGTGCTGCGCGTCCATGAGCAGCGTGCTGAACTCCTCAGCGCAAAGACACGGCACCGCGTCGAACGTGCCGCCCGCTTCGCCCGCGACTCCGCTGGCTGCGTGCTGGCACAGTCTCGCGATGCGCAGGCGCTCAAGCTTTGTCGGCAGCGGCATCTTCTCGCGACCCAGCCGGCGGATGGTCGCGCCCGACTCGGTGAGCTTGTGCGGATAAAGCTGCCGCACCGTCAGCGCGGTCGCCGCGAGCAGGGCGCCGGAGCTTCCAAACCCCGCGCCCGGCGGGATCTCGCTATGCACCGCCGCGCTAAATCCGCCGAAGTGAACGCCACGCGCGCGCAACTGTCGCAGCACGGCTTTGACCAGCGCAGTCCACGGCACGTCGGGATTCGGCGCGAGGTCAGAGAGCCAGAGCACCTCGTGTTGTGGATAAGCGGAAGAGACGAGTTCAATCCTCCCGTCTGTGCGTGGCGCAGCCGCGAGACAGAGATGCCGGTCAATCGCCACCGCCAGTGCCAGCCCGTCGTTCCACTCCGCGTGACTGCCGAGCAATTCAAGCCGCGCCGGAGCCTTGATCAGATGCGTGGGCGCGTGACCGAAGGTTTGCTTGAAGAGGGTCCGCGTCGCGCCGACTGGGTCACGCGGCTGCGGACGGCGATTGGAGTGCTGGGCGGTCACGGCGCATGGCGACGGTGCCGGAAACGAGGAAGGCAATCAACCGAGCGCGTTCAAGCAGCCAACGCCGCAGGCCGCTGGGCCAACGCGTGAATCATGCTCTCGAGGATGAGCCGCCCGTCCGCGCTGCCGAGCATCGGCTCGCAGGCGCGTTCCGGGTGCGGCATGAGACCGGCCACGTTGCGGCGCTCGTTGCAGATGCCGGCGATGTTCTCCAGCGCGCCGTTGGGGTTGGCGTCGTCGGTGATTTCGCCCTGTGCGTTGCAGTAGTGCCAGAGGATTTGGCGATTCGCCTTCATCTGCGCCAGCGTGTCGGCGTCGGCGAAGTAGCAGCCTTCGCCGTGCGCGATGGGGACGCGGAGCAGCTTGCCCTCGGGAATCTGCGACGTGAACGGCGTGTCGCGCGCGATGGTTTTGAGGAAGACATGTTCGCACCGAAACTGGAGCGAGCGGTTGCGGATCAGCGCGCCGGGCAGCAGGTGCGCCTCGCACAAGACCTGAAAACCGTTGCAGATGCCGATGACCAGCCCGCCGTTTTCCGCGAACTGCTTCACCGCCTGCATCACCGGGCTGAAGCGCGCGATGGCTCCGCAGCGCAAATAATCTCCGTAGCTGAAACCGCCGGGCACGATGACCGCGTCGGCGTCGCCGAGCGAACTGTCCTTGTGCCAGACCAGCCGCGCGGAGTGGCCGAGCACTTGCACCGCGTGGACGGCGTCTTGGTCACAGTTCGAGGCGGGAAATTGGAGGACGGCGAAGTTCATTGGTTTCAAGCGTCGCGGTGGACGGTTTGCGGGGAAAAGGCAGGCAGGCAGGCAGCCACATACTCCGCGCCTTCGGGAGCCGGCGTGCTGTATTGCACCCACTCGCCCTTGTGCGCGATGACGGCCTGACCAGCGGGAACGTCGAGAAATCCAGCTTTGTGCGTGACCCGCAACGTTCCTTTCAGCACGAGGGTGAACTCATCAAACTCCGGCGTCTGGCCTGGCTCCACCCAGCCGCCGGGACTTTTCATGCGCGCGAGGCTGAGATCGCTGGTCCGCGTGTTGACGCGGCCGATGAACTCCTCGATGAGCTTGGGCTTGTTGCCCGCCGCCGTGATGACGGTTGGTTGGGGAACCAGAGTTGGCATCGCACCGGCCTCCGGTCAGTCCGCGATCTCCAGCCGGTAATCCTCGATCACCGGATTGCTCAGGAAGCGATGGCAGGCGTCGTTGAGCGCGTGCTGCGCGGCGGCGCGGTCCGTGCCGGGCGCGAGGTCAATCTCCACATACTTGCCCACATGGACGCCGGCGACACCCGCGTAGCCCATGTGCTCCAGCGCGTTTTGCACGGTCTTGCCCTGCGGGTCGAGGACGGCCTTTTTCGGCGTGATGATGATTTTGGCTTTCATTCAAGTGCGGGCGAGGCCCGCGAAAACGAGGCGGATGTTGGGCAACGCCCTCCGGCGAGGCGAGTGTTTTCTCAGCTCACTTCGGCGCGCTTTGCTTCGCGCGCAACTCGGTGGTGAAGTCCGCCCACAGCTCGTCCACCGTCTTTCCCGTCGCCTCCTTCCACAGCTCGGGCGAATACTTTCGCTGGCGTAACGCCGCGTTCAGCTTGGACACCAGCTTCGCGTCGTGTTGCTTCTCCACCCAAGCGAGGAAGATCGCCGTCGTCTTATAGGCGTCGCGATAACTGGCCTTGTCCGGGTTGATCCGCGGCCTCGGCGCGTCTGGCTCGAAATGCGAAAGACGGATGTGGTCGGCGATACCCTCGACCAGCCAGCCCGGCCCGCCGGGCGGATACGACTGCACGACGTGCGTCAGTTCATGCACGACCATGCCCCAGTCGTTCGTGTGCCCGCGCACATAGCCCGCCGCGAAGTTGATGACATTCCCGCTGGCGGCAGCGACACCCTTCATGTTCGCGCGGAAACGCAGCGTGACCTTGTCTGGCGGCGTGAAGCCGTCGCTCGCGAGCGAGGTGTGAATCTTCGGATACCATTCGGCACAAAGCTGCCCGGCGCGTTTGGCCCAGTCGGCGAGGTCGGGCGTCTCGTGAGCCTCGACGGAAATCGTCGCGAGCACCGCGCCCTGCGCGTTGGTGGCAGTGCCGGTCCAGACCGGTGCGGGCTTCTCAGGTGGTTCAGCTGCATTGGCTGCCGAGTTCCAGCCACACGCCGCAAAGACGAGCGAGAGGCCGACAAGCGATTTGGAAAAACAACGGCGCATAGCGGTGAAACGAATCCTGCGGAAGCTAGCCCGTGCGGAAAACGTGTCGAGTGCAAAGCCCTCCGAATCTCCCACACAAACTGGCCGCAGAAAAGTCAATGGACGCGCCGTCGCGCTTCGTCAATGTTATCGCAGAACTTGAAACGAATTTCATTCGTCTGGGTGCGGTTTGCTGACGCTGCCCGGACAAACTGGAACTCAACGCGACACCGAAGCTTATGCTGAAAGTCACCGGCCCCGGCTCCATCACCACCTGCGACGGCCTCACGCGCCGCGACTTCCTCCAGGTCGGCACGCTCGGCGCGGTCGGCCTCACGATGGCGGATTACTCCGCCGCGCGCGCCGCCGGCAAGGTCGCGGGCGGCAACGACGAGAAGTCCGTCATCATGATCTTCAATCTCGGCGCGCCCAGCCAGCTCGACCTCTTCGACATGAAGCCCGACGCGCCCAGCGAGATTCGCGGACCGTTCAAGGCGATTTCGACCAAGGGCGATTTTCAAATCTCCGAAATCCTTCCCAAGCACGCGGTAATCGCCGACAAGTTCTCTCTCGTCCGCTCCGTCTATCACACCGCCGCCGCGGTCCACGACACCGGCCACCAGATGATGCAGACGGGCCGGCTTTTCACCGGCGGCATCATCACGCCGCACGCCGGCTGCGCGCTGGAGTTTTTGAAAGGCCGCCGCACCGATCTGCCCGCGCACGTCATCCTCCCCGAGCCGATGGGGCCGACCGGGGGCAACATGCCGCACGGGCAGGACGCGGGCTTCCTCGGCAAGGCTTACGACCCGTTCGTGCTCAACTCCGATCCCTCCAAGCCGGACTTCAAAGTGCCTGACCTCCTGCCGCCCAAGGAAATCGGCGAAGCACGGCTCGCGCGCCGACGCGACTTGCGCCAAGTCGTGGACGACACGGTGAAGAAGTTCGAGTCGAGCGAATCCGCGAAGTTGATGGACGCGAACTTCGCCGCTGCCTACCGCCTGATGACGAGCACCCAAGCCCGCGAAGCCTTCGACCTCACGAAGGAGCCGCTCACCGTCCGCGAGCGCTACGGCCTGACGCGCTTCGGCCAGTGCTGCCTGCTCGCGCGGCGGCTCGTCGAGCGCGGCGTGCGCTTCGTGACCGTGAACACCTTCCTCACCGTCTTCGGCGAAATCACGTGGGACATCCACGGCTCGAAGCCCTTCACCAGCATCGCCGGGATGCGGGACATCGTCGCGCCGATGTATGACCAGGGCTACAGCGCGCTCATCGAAGACCTCGCGCAACGCGGCCTGCTCGACAACACGATGGTCTGCAATCTCGCCGAGTTCGGCCGCACGCCGCGCATCAACCCCGCCGGTGGCCGCGACCACTGGCCGAACTGCTGGACGGTTTATTTCGCCGGTGGCGGCGTGAAGGGCGGCCGCGTCGTGGGCCGCAGCGACGACATCGGCGCGTATCCCGCCGAACGCCCGGTCAACCCCGGCGAAATCGTCGCCACCGTTTACAAGAGCCTCGGCCTCGACCTCGACACGCACCTGCCCGGTCCGCAGGGCAGGCCCTTCGCGCTGGTGGATTTCGGCGTGCGCGAGGTGAAGGAGTTGTTTTAAGATGAAGCGGCGGCTTACATGCGCGTTGATCCTTCTAGCTTCGATAGGCTGGATCCTGATAACGCCCGCATTGGTGTGTATAGGTCCGATTGGTTCATGGGCTGAGGAACGCTTCGCTCCTAGACAAACCCACACTGCTTGGGTGTTCAGAAGCAACGGGAATTGTAGCGAAGAAGTGTATGTTGAAGGTGGCTTTTCCATGCAACAGACACTCTGGCTTATCGCTGGTGTAATGGTTCCCGGCCAAGTCCTCGTGGTGGTCAGTTGCGCCAAGTTCCTCTCCCAGTTCCATGTGCTCCGGACGCGCTGAACCAGTCCCGGAGGGACGCCTGAAGGTAGCCGGTGGGAAGCCCGCGCCAGCGGGCGCACCCACCGGAACTTGGCCCCGAACACCCCGCGCCCCGGCAGGGGCGCATGAAACGTGATGTCGCCCGCCGTTCCCATTTCAATCACCGTCGCTGGTCGCATCATTCATGCGCCCCGCCGGGGCGCGACACGTTCCGCGTCCGGCACCCGGTGGGTGCGTCGGCTTGCGCCGACTTCCCACCGGCTACCTTCATTCGTGCCTCCGGCACTCTCGCTTCGAACGCGCAACTGCTTCTTTCCGGCATCGCCTTCCGCAGGGCTTCGCTGAAACCGTCATGCCGTCCACCCACACCTCGCTGCACTACCATCTCGTGTGGTCCACGAAGGACCGGCGGCCGGTCATCGCGGCGGATTGGCTCTCCCGGCTGCACGCGTGGCTGGGCGGAAATGTGCGGATGCAGGGCGGCATCGCCCTGTGCGTCGGCGGCGTGGCGGACCATGTCCACGCGCTCGTGTGCCTGCGTGCGACACATTGCCTTGCGGACTTCATGCGCGTGCTGAAGGGCGAGTCCTCGGAATGGGTTCACCGGGATTTGAGCGTCGTGGATTTCGAGTGGCAGGAGGGTTACGGCGCGTTCACCGTCAGTCCGAACCAAATTGAGAAGGTGCGCCATTACGTCGAACATCAGGCGGAGCACCACCGCACGAAGACCTTTCAGGAAGAATATGTGGAACTGCTCAAACTCGCGGGAGCCGAATATGACGAACGGTATTTGTGGTGATGTGGGTGGCGTTCATGCGCCCCGACCGGGGCGCGCGGCGCACGCGGCGGCGTCCCGGTGGGTGCGCCCGCTGGCGCGGGCTTCCCACCGGCTACCGTCAGGCGTGCCTCTGGCACGCAGCGACCGTGCGCACGAGTCCAAGTCCGCAGAGCTCGCGCCGGCCTTGTGCTCACGGACCGTTGAGACCATTCCCATCTCTGCGCCTCTCCGCGCCCTCCGCGTCTCTGCGTTGAACCTGCGCGCACTTCGCCCCGTCCTGCTGCTGGCTTTCGCGTTGACTGCGCTGGCCGCGCACGCCGAATCGCTCACCCTGTTGCCCGCCAAGTTCACCCTCGACGGTCCCGCCGCCGAGCAGCGGTTGGTGCTGGAACTAGCTGATGGCAAGGTCTTGCTCGGGCAGGTCACGAACAGTGTCACGTTCACATCCAGCAATCCCAAGATCGTCCGCATCGAGGATGGCGTCGCGGTGGCCGTGGGCAACGGCAGGGCGACAGTCACGAGCAAGTCCGGGCGCAGTTCCGCGAAGGCCGACGTGCGCGTGGTGAACATGGACAAGCCTTTCGCCTGGAATTTCCGCAACCACGTCCAGCCCGTGCTCACGAAAACCGGCTGCAACGCGGGCGCGTGCCACGGCGCGGCGGCGGGTCAGGGCGGCTTCAAGCTCTCGCTGCGCGGCTACGATGACGACGGCGACCACCGCGCCATCACGCGCTCGGCGCTGGGCCGACGCGTCACGGTCGCGGAGCCGGCGCACAGCCTCCTGCTCATCAAGCCCACCGCCGCCGTCCCGCACAAGGGTGGCGAGCGCATCGCCACGAACTCGCTCGATTACCGCATCGTCGCCGAGTGGGTTGCGAACGGCACACCCGCGCCGCAGCCGGACGACGCGCGCATCGCGAAAATTGAGGTGTTGCCTGAGCAAGTGTTCCTCAAGCCCGGCGTGCCGCAGCAGTTGCTGGTGCGCGCGACGTTCTCGAACGGCGAGTCCCGCGACGTGACGCGCTACGCGAAGTTCACCAGCGCGAACGCCTCCGTCTGCGTCGTCAGTGACGACGGCCTCGTCACCGTGATGGGCCGGGGCGAAGGCGCGGTGTCCGCGTGGTTCCTCAGCCGGCTCGCGCTCGCGACGGTCACGGTGCCGTTCGACAACAAGCTGGCTTCGTCCACGTTCAGCAAGGCGCCAAAGCGCAACTTCATTGACGAGCTGGTGAACGAGAAGCTGAAGTCGCTCAACGTCCCGCCCTCGCCGCGCTGCTCGGACTCGGACTTCATCCGTCGCGCGTTCCTCGACACGCTCGGCACGTTGCCGACGGCGGCGGAGGTCCGCGAGTTTCTCGCTGACACTTCCGCGAAGAAACGCGACGCGCTCATCGAGAGGCTGCTCGCGCGGCCGGAGTTCGTGGATTACTGGAGCTACAAGTGGAGCGACCTGCTGCTGGTCAACGGCGCGAAGCTCCCGCAGCCGGCGATGTGGAGCTACTACCAGTGGATTCGCGGGCAGGTGGAGGCCAACACGCCGTGGGACGAGTTCGTGCGGCAGCTCGTGACCGCGCGCGGCAGCACGCTGGACAACGGCGCGGCGAACTACTTCGTCCTGCACGACGACCCGACGCTCATGGCCGAGACGACGACGGTCGCCTTCATGGGCCTCGCGATCAACTGCGCCAAGTGCCACAACCATCCGATGGAGAAGTGGACCAACGACCAATACTACGAGTTCGCAAATCTCTTCGCCCGCGTGCGCACAAAGAACGGTCCCGGCGGCGACGGCGACAAAATCATCTTCGCTTCGAGCGACGGCGACGTGCCCGCGCTGCTCTCCGGCAAGCCGCTCCCGCCGCGTCCGCTCGATGGCAAGGCCATCGCGATTGATGCGCCGGGCGACCGCCGCGAGGCGCTCGCCGCGTGGCTCACGGCGCGGGAGAATCCCTACTTCACGCGCGCCATCGCAAACCGCGTCTGGGCGAACTTCCTCGGCGTCGGGCTCGTCGAGGCGGTGGACGATCTGCGCGTCACGAACCCGTCGAGCAACGAGAAGCTGCTCTCCGCGCTCGCCAAGTTCCTCGCCGATCAACGCTACGATTTGAAGTCGCTCATGCGCGCAATTCTCCTGTCCGAGACTTACCAGCGCGGCAGCGAATCTCTCGCGGGCAACGCCACGGACACGCGCTATTACTCGCGCTATTTCACGCGCCGCCTGATGGCCGAGGCGTTGCTCGATGCCTACTCGCAAGTCACCGGCGTCCCGACCGAGTTCCGCCGCGACCTGCGCAACGCGAACCGCGGCATCGGCGACCGCTATCCGGTGAACCTCCGCGCCTTTCAGCTCCCTGACTCCAACATCGCGAGCTACTTCCTCAAGACTTTTGGCCGCGCCGACCGCAACCAAACCTGCGAATGCGAACGCACCGAGGAGCCGAGCATGGCGCAGGCGCTGCACATTGCGAACGGCGAGACGCTCAACCCAAAGCTCGCCGCGAAAGACAACACCATCGGCAAACTCATCGCCGCGAAGAGGACCAACGAGGAAATTCTCGACGAAGCTTTCCTCAGCACGTTGAGCCGGCCGCCCACTGTCACGGAGAAAGCCCGCTCGCTGAAACTCCTCGCTGACGCCGGCGAAGCCGACCGTCGCATCGCCCTCGAAGACCTCTACTGGAGCCTCCTGAGCAGCCGGGAGTTTCTCTTCAACCACTGAGGCGGAGCGCCCCTTCGCCGGAATTGGTGATTGTTCACGTCCGCGCCGTGCCGTATTACCCGTGCCGAACCTGACCCATGGCCGAGCTTTTAGACCACTTCAACCGCAATGCGGGCTCGTATGCCGTCGCGCTCGGCGGCCTCATGCTGGTGCTGCTCGCGTGGCTGATCGCCGTCCAACTGCAGCAGTTGCGGAGCCTGCAGGACTGGGAGGAGGAACGCCATGCGATGGAGCGGCAGCGGATGGCACTGGAACAGGCGCGCATGGCAATCGAAGAGTCTGAACTGGCGTCACGCCTGGAGCGCGAACAACAGGTTCACATCTCCCGGCAGGCCGTGGCGGAAGCCTCGGCGCTGCTGCATCAACTCAAACGGCAATTCGGATGAACTTGGAACTCACCCGCAAACTGGCCCTGCTTCAGGCCACCGCCGCGAACCTGCGCGAGACGAGCCGCTCGTTCTCCGAGACTTCGGACATGTTCGCACACCGGCAGTTCCAGATGGAGCTGGCGGAATACCTCGGCGCGCACCGCGCCATCGGCGACATCCCATATGAGCCGGACGTGTTTGTGCATGAGGAGATTGACCGGCTGGAGAAGGTGGTGCAGCCGGTCGCCAAGTTTGTGCAGGAACAGCTTGAACTCGGCAAAAGCATTCTCGCCGCGAAGCCTCAGTCGCTCACGCAGACGCAGGTCGCCGAGTGCAAGACGGCGGCGGATGCGGCGTTTGGATCGCTGGTCGAGCACGAGCACCGGCTGGCGTCCGGCTTCTTGAACAAGGACTTGTCGCTGGAAGCCGACGGTGCGGACCTCGTGCCCGATCTCATCGCCTTCAGCAAGCTGGCGCGGCCGCAGTCGCCGCTGCTCCATCCGGACCGCGCCGCGCTGTGCCAGTTCGCGCACGGCGAGGGGCCGCTGCACGCGCAGGTGGTCGAGCATCTGGAAAGCGTGCGCGCCGCGTGCGCCGCGCTGCTGGACCTGCACGCCGAGCAGGCCAGCGCGCTCCAGCAGGCGCACGCGCTGGCGGAGGTGGGCGACTTCGCGCGCGCGGCGGCGCTGATTGACGGGATGAACCGCGTCTTCACGGACCTTCCGTATCACCGCGTCAGCGAGGTCATTGACGGCTGGCGCAAAAATCTCAGCGAGGTCGAGGACAAGTTCACGCGGCTGCGCGACCTGGTGGCGGCCCCGTGGCGCGCGCCGTTTGCCCAGCCGTGGAATGTTCCGGCGCACCAGGCCGGGCTGGCGGAGAAGCTCCAGCACTTCCACGACTACCTGACAAAATTTCACATCGGCCTCGACGCGTGGAAGAATTCGGACTTCGCGCGCGAGGGACATTCCCTGTTCAAACGGCTCACCGCCCAGGTGGACGCCCTCCGCACCGAACTCGTGCGCCGGTGCGACCAGGCGCGTGTGCGCGCGATGCTCGAACTCTTCGGCTCGCTGGCGCTGGCGGTCTTGACGGTGAAATTCTCCCGCCAAATGCTGCCCGTCGTCGGGCCATTCGCGGCGCTGTTCGCGCTCGTGAAAGCGGGCCAAGTCATGCACCGTCGCCTGGGCGCGCGCACTTGTGTCGTGTTCCGGCTCGAAGCGGACGGGCGTGCCATCGAGGATCCGGAGAAGGCCTTCATCCGCTTGAACGGCGAAACGGTGCGCTCGGGCGACCACGTCGCCCCCGGCGGCTACCAGCTCTCGCTCGACACCAGTCTTTACGAGCCGCTGCAGCGGACGATCACGGTGCAGTTTGGCCAGCGCAACAACCTGGGTGTCCTTGCGGTGAAGCTCAATCGCGACACGCACACCAATTCGCTGGGCATGCGCTTCGTGCCTGTGCCGGGGGCGATGCCCCTGTTCTGTGTGTGGCCCGTGCGCGTGCAGGACTACGAGATGTTTGCGCAGGAAACCCAGCACAAATGGCCGCGCGCAAAATTCCGCCAGGAGCCGACGCATCCCGCCGTGAACGTGAGCTGGGATGACGCGCGGGCGTTCTGCCACTGGCTCACGGAGCGAGAGCGCCGCGCGGGCCGCATCGGCGAACGCGACGCGTATCGCCTGCCGACCGATCTCGAATGGAGCGCCGCCGTGGACCTCGGCAAGGAGCCCGGCACCACGCCTGCCGAGCGTGACGGCAAAATCCACGACGTCTTTCCGTGGGGCAAGGAGTGGCCGCCACCGAAGAACGTCGGCAACTATGACGGCGAACTCCGGCGCGACGACTTCGACTACACCTCGCCCGTG
The DNA here is from genome assembly GCA_964478755.1 of uncultured Klebsiella sp. GTDB lineage: Bacteria > Verrucomicrobiota > Verrucomicrobiia > Limisphaerales > SXTU01 > SXTU01. The sequence continues at coordinate 15,869 of CAYZJP010000037.1, read as the reverse complement.
GGCAGCTTCCCCGCGAACCGCCACGGCCTGCACGACCTTGGCGGCAATGTGTGGGAATGGTGCCAGGACACTTACGACGGCCAGGAGCACTACCGCGTGCTGCGCGGCGCCTCGTGGCACAGCTCCAAACCACACACGCTGTTGTCCTCCGCTCGCCTCTTCAACTCGCCGGGGCATCGCGTGGACATCGTCGGCCTCCGCTGTGTGCTCGAAGCGCGCCGGCCCAGCCCGGTGTTCTCCGTGCGCGAAAAAATTACTTCCGATCTGCCGGCTGCCCCCACCGCGCCCGAGCCAGGCACAGCGAAGTGAAGACGTGGTTGCAACCGCGATTGACACCGCTTCCAACGCTCCGCCAAATACGCGCCGCGCATGACCATGAAACTCTGCCGCTTCAAGCCCGGTGCCAGTTGCCACCACGCCCGCATCGGCCTCACCACGGATGACATCACGGTGCTCGACCTCTCCGCCGCCGGGGTCAAGTCGCTCACGGCATTGCTGGAGGGCGACAACTTGATGGCGGTGCTCCAAGCCCTCGTGACGTTGCCCATGCCGCGTCTGCCGCTCGCGGAAGTCACGCTGCTCGCGCCCGTCGAGCAGCAGGAGGTCTGGGCGGCGGGCGTGACTTACTTGCGCAGCAAGAAGGCGCGCATGGACGAGTCGGAGTTCAGCGCCAGCGCCTACGACCGCGTGTATGACGCGGAGCGCCCGGAGATTTTCTTCAAGTCCCTGCCAGAGAAAGTCGTCGCGCCCGGCGGCGACGTGGGCATCCGCAAGGACGCGAAGTGGAACGTGCCGGAGCCGGAACTGGTGCTGGTGTGCAATTCACGCGGCAAGGTCGTCGGCTACACCATCGGCAACGACATGAGCTCGCGCGACATCGAGGGCGAGAACTTGCTGTATCTCCCGCAGGCGAAGACTTACCTGAAATCCTGCGCCGTCGGACCGTTCATCACGGTGGGCGCTAGCGAGGCGGAGGCGCGGGCGTGGACGATTGGCATCGAGATTCACCGGGGTGGCACGACGGTTTTCAGCGGCGAGACCTCGGTGGGGCAGATCAAGCGCACATTTGATTCGCTCGCGGAGTTTCTCTTCCGCAGCCAGAGTTTCCCGCACGGCGCGCTGCTGCTCACTGGCACGGGTGTGGTGCCGCCGGACAACTTCACCCTCACCGCCGGCGACCGCGTGCGCATCCGCATCTCGGGCATCGGGATCCTGGAGAACCCCGTGGCCGTGGTGTGACGTAACCAGCGGCGGCGACTGGCGTCTTTTCCCCTGAACAAGCCGGCGGGCGGTTCTGCCGGCCAATAATACCGAACCAAAACATCACCATGAAGAAGTCCATCATCGCCGCGCTCGCGCTCGGCGCAGTCATTGCATTCAGTCCGGCCGCGCAGGCGCAGGACAAAAAGGCCGATCCCAAGGGCAAGGGCAAAGGCCCCTCCCTTGAGGAGCGTGTCAAGCAGATGACCGAAACCCTCAAGCTCACCGACGAGCAGAAGCCCAAGGTCGAAGCCATCCTCAAGGAGCAAGGCGAGAAAATGCGCGCCGTCTTTGCGGACCAGAACACGCCGCAGGACGAACGCCGCACCAAGGTGCAGGAGATCGCCAAGGCCACGGCCGAGAAGATGAAGGCCGTGCTCACGCAGGAGCAGGGCGAGCAATATGACAAGATGATCGCCGAGGCGGCGGCGAAGCGGAAGAAGCAGTAAGCTGCTGACAGATTTCACCCTATGCGCGAGGCGGCAGTGGTTTTCCACTGCCGCCTTTGTGCTGCTGTGTTGAATGAGCCGCGCCAAGGTCCGTCCATTGCTGCCTGATGAATTCCGTTTTTTCCGTCCGTCTCCTAGCCGCCCTGAGCGTGTGGTCCGCCGTGCAGCTTGTCTCGGCCCAAGACCAGCCGAAACCCTCCGGGCCGCAGAGCGACGGCGCGTTCCGCAAGGTCATCCTCGAAGCCGACGCGGAGGTTGACGGCAAGCTCGCCGACACGTTGAAGGACCCGATGGAACTGGCCGTCGCGCCCGATGGCCGGGTCTTCTACGCCCAGCGGGACGGCACGGTGAAGCTCATCAAGCCCGGCGCGAAGGAATCCATCGTCCTCGCGAAGCTGCCCGTGTTCACCGGCCTCGAGGACGGCATGTTGGGCATCACACTCGACCCGAACTTCGCCAAGAACGGCTGGGTTTATCTCAACCGCTCCCTGCCCGACACGTTCAAGGACGAGAAGACCGGCGGCAAGGCCGGCCTCATCCGCGTCGCGCGCTTCACGCTCAAGGGCGACGCGCTCGACCTCGCCTCCGAGAAGACCATCCTCGAAGTGCAGACGCAGCGCGAACAATGCTGTCATGTCGGCGGTTCGCTGGCCTTCGACAGGGACGGCAACCTCTATATGTCTGTCGGCGACAACACAAACCCATTCGACTCCGACGGCTACTCGCCGAGCGACGAGCGCCCGGGCCGCTATCCGTGGGACGCGCAGCGCTCGGCGGCGAACGCCAATTCGCTCGTCGGCAAGATCAACCGCGTCAAGCCGAAGGCCGAAGGCGGCTACGACATTCCGAAGGGCAACCTCTTCCCGCCCGGCACGCCCGGCACGCGCCCGGAGATTTACGTGATGGGCTGTCGCAATCCCTTCCGCATCTCGCTCGACGCGAAGACTGGCTACCTCTATTGGGGCGAAGTCGGCCCTGATGCCGGCGGCTTCAGCGAGAAGCGCGGTCCCGGCGGGCACGACGAAATCAACCAGGCGCGCAAGGCCGGCTTCTTCGGCTGGCCGCTGTTCGTCGGCGACAACAAACCGTATGCGAAGGTGGACTTCAACGAGTATCAGGCGGCCAAGGATGCCCGCACGGCCTACGACAAGGCGGTGAAGGAGGCCAAAACCAAGAACCTGCCCGCTCCGCCCAAGCCCGAGTTCCCCGTGTTCCCGTCCGGCGAGCCGAAGTTCCACGATCCGCTCAAGCCGGTGAACAATTCGCCAAACAACACCGGGATCCGTGAACTCCCACCCGCGCAGCCCGCGTTCATCTACTACACCGGCTCGCCCTCCACGCGCTTCCCGGCGGTCAATGGTGGAGGTGGCCGCACCGCAATGGCAGGGCCGGTCTATTACTTTGATCCGAAGAATCCGAACCCGCACCGCTTGCCGAAGGAATACGATCACACGCTCTTCATCTATGAGTGGTCGCGGAACTGGATCGTCGCCGTGAAGCTCGACGCGAACAACAACCTCGCACGCGATGCCGCCGGCCAGCCGCTCATGACGAAATTTTGCCCGAACATGACCTTCAAGCGCCCGATGGACATGGAACTCGGCGCGGACGGCTGCCTCTATCTCATCGAATGGGGCACGGCGTGGGGCAACAACAAAGACACGCAAATCGTCCGCATCGAATTCGCCGGCACGCAGACGGCGGGGAGGTGATCGCCTCGGCGCGATTTCGACGCACTGCATTTCGAGTTTCCCCCGCGTGCCGGTGGAGCTAAAACTCCGCCGTGCAACTCTCCTTCGCTGGCGAACGTGTCCTCGCGGTGGTCGCGCACCCCGACGACGCGGAACTCCTCTGCGCCGGCACACTGGCTCGCGCGCAATCTGACGGCGCGTCCATTGCCATCTGTGTCCTCACTCGTGGCGACAAAGGACAGCCAAACCGGCCCATCAAAAATCTCACCGCCGTCCGTCGCAAAGAAATGCAGGCCGCCGCCAAGCTGCTCGGCGCAGAACTTTTCTTCGGCAATTTCCCCGATGGCGAACTTGCCGGCACCACGGCTGCGCGCCGGATCTTGCTGGAGGTTCTCCGTCGCTTCCGTCCGTCGCTCGTCCTCGCGCACGCGCCGGAGGACTACCATCCCGACCATCGCGCTGCTTCTGCTCTGGCGGAGGCCGTGACGTGGTTCGCCGCGTCGCGCGGGCATCGCGCTGCTCTCCCACCGCTGGCGGAGCCGCCCGCGCTTTGGTTCATGGACACGATCAACATGAGCGGCTTCGCTCCCGGCTTCTACGTGGACATCTCGGCGCATGTCGCGTTGAAGGAGCAAATGCTCGCGAGCCACCGCAGCCAGCTCGCGCGGTCGGGTGACGCGAACTTCTCCCCGTTGCTGGACTTGATGCGCCTCCAGTTCCGCGCGCGCGGCGCGCAGGCGGGCGTGGCCGCCGCCGAGGCGTTCCGCATCCACGACGCGTTCAAGCGCGCGCGCGCCTGGTGATGGGCAAATAGTGTTGCCAATCCCGGCGTTGTTCTGCGATGACAACCGGCATCAAACCAAACGCGATGAGCACCATTTCGCCGAAGCACGCGCTCTGCATCCTGCACCTCGAGGACAGCGCCACGGATCGCGAGCTGGTGCAGGAACTGTTCCGTGCTGACGGGCTGGCGTGCCAGTTCCAGACCGTCGAGACGCGCGTGGCGTTCGAGGCCGCGCTGGCAAAGGGGGAGTTCGATGTCATTCTGTCGGACTACTCGCTGCCGGGCTTCGACGGCATGACCGCGCTCGCGCTGGCGCAGCAACGCCGGCCGCAAGTCCCCTTCATCTTCATCTCCGGCGTGATGGGCGAGGAGCGCGCCATCGAGAGCCTCAAGAACGGCGCGACTGATTACGTGCTCAAGCAGCGCATCGAGCGGCTCATCCCCTCGGTGCGGCGGGCGCTGCGCGAAGTCGTCGAGCGCGAGCAGCTCCGCGAGACGGAGACGCGCCTGCGGCAGAGCGAGGAGCAGTTGCGGCAAATCACCGAAAACGTCAGCGACTGGATTCTCGTCTTCGACGCCGAGGGCCGTTGCACCTACGCGAATCCCGCGTGTCTGGCCGCGTGTGACGCGCCGCCTACCGGCCCGTGTCCCGACTTTTGGAGCCACCTCGACGGCGACGAGGTGGCGCGCGTGCGCGACGAGTTCATGCAGGCCATCCGCACGGGCGGCGTGCGCCGGGTGGAGTTCCGTCTGCGCACAGGCGCGACGCACCGGAGCGTCGAGTCGCAGATCAACCTAGTCTGCGACGACAAGGGCGCGCGCACCGGCGTCATCCTCGTCTGCCGCGACATCACCGAGCGCCGCCTGGCGGAGGAGCAGTTGCGCGCGCAGGCGGCGGTGCTCGACAAGGCGCAGGACGCCATCATCGTCTGTGGGGCGGAGGAGGAAATCATCTACTGGAACAAGAGCGCGGAACGGCTCTACGGCTGGACTGCGATCGAAGCGCGCGGGCGCAGCCTGCACACACTGTTGCATCCCGCCCCGCCGCCGCAGCTCGGGGAGGCCCGCCATGCGGCTCAGACCCGCGGCGAATGGCAGGGCGAGCTGCGGCAGACAGCGAAGGACGGCGGCGCAGTCGTCGTGCAAAGCCGCTGGACACTCTTCCGCGATGCGAACAACCGCCCGCAATCGCTGCTCGTCGTCAACACCGACGCCCGCAACCTCCAGCTCAACGAGGCGCAGTTCCTCCGCGCGCAACAGGCCGCGAGCCTCGCCGTGCTTGCGGATGCGATGGCCCGCGAACTACGTGCGGCGGTCGAGCCGGTGCTGCTCGCGTCGCAGTTGCTCCGCGTGCGCACGCAGACCGACACACCGCATTGGCCGGACGCGCCGGACGCACGACCACACCGCGTCGCGGACTTGATGCAGCAGGTCGAGGCGCTCGCGCGGCCCACCCACGCCGAGCGGATGGAACTCGCAGTGAATTCCATCATCGACGAGGTCGGGCGTCACTTCCGCCTGTCCGTCGCGCCGGGCGTAGAGGTCAGCACTTCCGCGCCGGAGGATTTGTGGGCGGTGGCGGGTGACCCGGAATCGCTGCGACAGGCCGTGATGAACTTGTGCGTCAATGCGCGCGAGGCCATGTCCAACGGCGGACGACTCGAAGTCATTGCCGAAAATCTCCCGCTCAAGGACGGCGACCCGCGTCTGCGCCACGGCGGACGGCCCGGCTTGCACGTCGTCATCACGGTGGCCGACACCGGCTGCGGCATCCCGCCGCAGGACTTGGAGCGCATCTTCACGCCGTTCTTCACCACGAAGGATCACGGTCAGTCCGTGGGCGTGGGCTTGACGGCGGTGCAGGCCATCGTGCGGGCGCACGGCGGCTTTGTGATGGTGGACAGCGAAGTGGGGCGCGGCAGCCGGTTCCGCCTTTATCTGCCGGCCACCAGCGGCGTGCCCGCGTCGGACAAGCCCCAGCCCCGCCGCTCGTTCCCGCGTGGCAGCGGCGAGTGCATCCTGCTCGTGGACGACGAGGCGGGTTTCCGCGAGATCACGCAGGTCACGCTGGAAAAATACGGCTACCGCGTCATCACCGCCTGCGACGGCTCGGAGGGCATGACGCTTTACATGAGGCACCGCGCGGAAATCCAGCTCGTGCTCACGGACATCGTGATGCCGGTGATGGACGGCGCGGCGCTCATCCGCTCGTTGCACAAGATGGGCGCACAAGTGCGTTTCCTCGCGGTGAGCGGATTGGTCGAACGTGAGAAAGTGATGGTCGCCACGGCGGCCCCCGGCGTTCATGTGGATTTCCTCGCCAAACCTTTCGCCAGTGAGAAGCTGCTCACGCTCGTGCGCGAGGCGCTGCAGCGGCCCCCGCCGACCGTAAGCTAGCAACAAGGAACGCAGCCCGCTCACTCCCGCGCGCGGCGGATTTTTTTTGCAATTAACGCAGTCACTTCGGTCGCGGCGGGCAGTTTGTTCGCCAAGAGCACGGCCCAATACAGGACGCTCGCAACCACGGCGGGGACAAACACCGCTCCCAGTCGGACGGCCAGCGTGGCGTGACCGAGCCATTTGTCCCACTTCAGATAAATCAGGGCGGCGAGCGCGCCGGCCACGATGGACGCGGCGACGACCGGCGCGATGGCGCGTTTCAACTCCGTCAGCTCCAGCGTGCCAAGTTTCTTTCGCAGCGCGCGAGAGAGCAGCCAGACGTTCAAGCCAGACGTGATGGAGTTGGCGAGGCCGAGGCCGACTTGCCGCAGTTCGCCGATGAAGAGGAGCGCGAGGAGCAAATTCACGCCGAGGCAAAAGACGCTCACCTTCATCGGGGTCTGCGTGTCACCCAGCGCGTAGAAGGCGCGGGCGAGGATGTTGACCATCGAGAACGCGACCAGCCCCGGCGCGAGCGCGAGCAAGGCTTCGCCGGCGCGGACGGTGGCCTCGGGACTAAACTGCCCGCGCTCGAAAAGAAGGCGAACAATCGGCACCGCCAGCGGCATCAAGAGCACCGTGGCCAGTCCGTTGACGACCACGAGATAACCCAGCCCTTGTCCCAGCGTCGCGCGAAACTCGGGGAATTTCTTTTCTGCTGCCAGTCCGGAGAGGCTCGTGAGCAGATACGTCGCGAGCGAGATTCCGAAGACGCCTTGCGGCAGTTCCATCAACCGCACGGCGTAGTCGAACGAGGCGACGATCTGTGGGTCCACGAAGAAGGCCACGCTGTCGGTAAGCACCACGTTGATCTGGAAGGCGGCCACGCCAATCGTCGCGGGCACCATGCGTCGGGCGACTTCACGGACGGTCGCATTCTGCCACGGCGTCACCCAAGTGTAGCGGAAGCCTTCGCGCCGCAGGCTCGGCAGTTGGAAGGCCGCCTGCGCGACGCCGGCCACCAGCACGCCCACAGCCAGCGCGAAGACCTGTGTTTCCAAATGCTCACCGAAGCGCGGGGCGAGCCAGAAGACCGACGCGATCATCACCACGTTCAGCGCGGCCGCGCCGATGGCCGGCATGAAGAAATGGCCGCGCGCATTCAGGATGCCCATCAGGATCGCCGTGAGACACACCAGCGCGAGATAGGGAAACATCAAGCGCAGCAGCACCAGCATGAGCCAGGTGTTCTCCGCGAAGTTTCCCGCCGCGAGTGCCAATGAAATGCCGATCATGCCCAGCGCGACGATGCCTGCAGTGACGACCAGCAGCGCGGAGATGACCGCGTTCGCGGCGTGCCACGTGGCTTCTGCTCCGGCGCTCTGCTCTTTCTCCTTGAAGATAGGGATGAAGGCAGCCGTGAGCGCGCCCTCGCCAAGCAGACGGCGGAAGAGGTTTGGAATCTTGAACGCCAGCTTGAACGCCCCTGCCACCAAGCCGTCGCCCATCAAGCCCGCATAGGCCATCTCGCGCACCATGCCCAGCACACGGCTGGTCAGCGTGGCCGCGGCCATCGCGCCGGAGGACTTGAGCATCTGCGACATGCGCCGCGAGGCTACGGCGACGGTTCAAAGTTCAAAGTTCAAAGTTCAAAGCTTCGCCGCAGTTTTGTTGGAGCTTCGCGGCGAACGCTGCTACCGTCCCGGCAAAACCAAACCGCTCATGACTGAGGAACCTTATCGTTGGCTGGAGGCGGTGGCGAACCGCCGCGAATACGTCCGCGAACAGCTCAAGGGCGGCTCGCCCGTCTTCGCCGCGAGCCTGCCCGACGGCATTCTGCTCCTCGGCGTGGGCACGGGCCGCTCGAAGGTCTTCGAGCTGCACGACCGCCTCGCGCTCGCGGGCCTCGGCCATCCGGCGGACATCGAGAAAATCCGCCAGGCCGCGATTGACGCCGCGCACCTCGAAGCCTTCACCCGTGCGCCGGAGGACGTGAGCCTGCGCCGCCTCGTGAGCTTCGGCCTCAGCCCGCAGCTCAAGCAGAACTTCGAGCAACTCTTCACCGCGCCCACGCTCGTAGAACTGCTCGTCGTCGAGCTGGGCAACGACCCCGGCTCGGACCTGCTGGCGAATCTCCACTTCGACGGCGCATTCCAGCTCCAGACCGGCGGCGTGACCGTCGCCGCGAGCACGCCGGAAGCCGAGACCACCGCAAAGAACTGGCTCACCAAAGCCCTCGCCGGCCAGACCGACCGCGCCGCCGTCGCCGACCTGTTGCTGCAAGCCTGGTGGGTGCTGACGGAAAACAAATCCTTCACCGACGCACTGCCACCAGAGGCGGAGCGGCGGGAAGGATGGAAGAAGACCATGAACGGGAAGACGGTGGAGGCGGGGTGGCTTAACCGAAGCGGCCAACGGAATGGTCGGTTCGAGAGCCTGCCGAATAGTGGTTTGGTGAAATCACGCTGTTCCGCATGATCACTGGGGCGGCTGAGTTTTTTGAATCCGCCACTCCGCTCAAGCGGCTGCTGATTGGCCTGTTCTGCGTGGCCATGATGCCGACATATTTTTCGGTTTTGCGCCGAGGCTTGGATCCCGTCATCAGCCGCTTGGAGTTACGAACTGGAAGTCTTGCCCACCTCGAACGACAGCAGCGAAACCCCAGCGACGGTGGCAACCGTGAAGCGCGGAAGAGTTCAGCCAGTCTGCGCGGTGAAGCGCTGCTCACCCGCGGGTTCGTGATGTCCGTGCTGACCTCAGTGTTCCTCATCTTCATCTTTGTCGGATCAATCTACACTCTAATCATGCTGGCTTGGTGTGTCAGTGGTGCGCGGCGCGTAGAAGCCGTGCTGCTCTGGTCGGCGCGGTCAGTGGTGCTCTTGGTTTGCACTTTCGTCGCCATTGGCACGCTCGCCGCAGTTTGGCAGACGATGCGGTAGGCAGCACGCCCCATGAACCGCATCGTCGGCCTGGAAACGGAATACGGCTGCCTGAGCAGTGCCGTGGCCGCTACGCCATGATTTCCCGCAGCACGCGGCCGTGGACATCCGTGAGGCGGAAGTCGCGCCCGGAGTAGCGGTAGGTGAGCTTCTCGTGGTCGAGGCCGAGCAGATGCAGGATGGTCGCGTGCAGGTCGTGGACATGGACGGGGTTTTCCTGCGCGTGCATGCCGAATTCGTCGGAGGTGCCGTAGGTCATCCCGCCCTTCACGCCGCCACCCGCCAGCAAATAAGAGAACGCCGTGTGGTGGTGGTCGCGCCCGTGCTTGGCCTTCTCCTGCACCTGCGCATAGGGCGTGCGCCCGAACTCACCGCCCAGGATGACCAGCGTGTCGTCAAGCATCCCCCGGCCCTTTAGGTCGCGGATGAGCGCGGCGGCGGCCTTGTCCGCGTCCACGCAAAGGCGCTTGTGGCCGTCGTCGTGATTCGAGTGCGTGTCCCAAGGCTGGTTGCTGCCGTTGCTGGTGTAGTAGATCGAAACGAAACGCACGCCGTCTTCGACCAAACGCCGCGCCAGCAGGCACGAACGCGCGAACGCCGTCTCGCCATACATCTCGCGCACGTAGGCCGGCTCGCGGCTGATGTCGAAGGTCTGCATCGCGCGCTTCTGCATCGCGAAGGCCGTCTCCATGGCCTTGATCTGGCCGTCGAGTTCGGAGTCGTTGCCGCGCGCCTTGAGATGCAGCCTGTTCAAGGTGGCGAGGAGGTCGAGCTGTTCGCGCTGCTCCTCGTAGGTGGATTTGGGGTTCTTGATGTTCGCCACCAGCCGGTCAATTTGCATGCTCTCCGTCACGACGCTGGTGGCCTGAAACTCGGCGGGGAGGAAGCTGTTGCTCCACAGCGCGGGGCCGACGACGATTTTGGGCGAAGGGCGAAGGACGACGTAGCCGGGGAGGTTCTCGTTGTCCGAACCCAACCCGTAGAGCACCCACGAACCGAGCGAGGGACGGATGGGCTGGAGGTTGCCGGTGTTCATCATCAGCAGGCCCGGCTCGTGATTCGGCACGTCGGTGTGCATCGAGCGGATGACGCAGCAGTCGTCAATCACGCTGGCAGTGTTCGGCAGCGTCTCGCTCACCTCGATGCCGCTGCGGCCGTGCTTCGCGAAGTTCAGGGGCGACGGCACGAAGCCGGTGCCCTTGTATTTCCTATAAAGCTCGCCGGACGGCTGCTCGCCTTCGTGCGTCTTGAGCGCGGGCTTCGGGTCGAACGTGTCGAGATGGCTCGGCCCGCCATTGAGGAAGAGGAAAATGACCCGCTTGGCCTTGGGCGCGAAGTGCGTCTGCCGCGACGCACTCTCGGCCAAGGCGCGCGAGCCGAGCAGGCCCGACAAGCCCACCATGCCAAAGCCGGCGGCGGTGCGGTGGAGAAAGTCGCGGCGGGTGAAGTAGGAGCGGGGCGTGGAGTTCATGGGCGGTCAGTTCATCGGAGGGGATTACGCGAACCAGAAGGCGCCAGCAAGGGCTGAAAGCCCGGGCATCGCGGAGCGATGTCAGCAATTAGCCGGGGGTTGAGCGCAGCGATACCCCCGGAAATCCGGTCACGGAATCGCGCACCCCGGCGGGGTGCCAGCGGGACCGACGAGAGTTGCCCCGGCTGCGACCGCTGCGCGTTCGTTGGCTCGCGCGATGCAACCGGGGGTGTCGTCGCTGCGCGACCCAACCCCCGGCTAATGGCTGGCAGCCCTCCGGGCTGACGAACCGCGCGAACGAAACCCGCAGGCATCTCATTGGCACCCGGCTTCAGCCGGGTGGGGGCGGATGCGGAGGGGTGAAACCGTTTCAACGGTTTCAGACCGGGGGCCGGAGCCAAGCCGTTGAAACGGCTCGGCTCCTCGCCGGCGGGCACACCGGGCTGAAGCCCGGTGCTAATGAGAGGGGGCGGAGTCATGTCTTCGGTTCCGCAATGTGGGATGGAATCGGACGTTCGCCTCGTGAGCGAGAACCTCGGTATGCAAAGACAGAAGCAGCCACACTTCCGATTAGAAGGCACAGCAAGGCAGCTGAAACTCCCGCACGAAACGGCACCGCAATGTGGCCCGGACCGAAATGTATCTGAGTTTCCCAACTCCTGTGTGGAGGAGAATAGGGCAAACTCGCGTCTTGCCCGAGCCCAGCAACAGATTCCAGTTCAACCAATCCAAATCGGCCTCCTAAGCCAGAACCTGTCCAATTCATCCGTTCGTAGGTTTGGTCTGCGCCTGCTCGAAAGCAGAAGCCTTGAATCAACAGCAGAAAGCTGAGGAACTTGGCAAAATGTCGCCTAATCCACATACAACATCTCGTTCGCCATCAGCAGGGCCTGGGCGTATTGCTGCCAGCGGGTGGTTTCGCCGGTGGTCGGCTTGCGCAAGAAGGCCTGAGCGGCGGCGGTTTCCGCGCTGTCGGGATTGCGGCCGTAGAGGAGCTGATACGCGCGCTGGATGCTCGCGGTGTCGGATTCGCTCGCCTCCGTCGTCACCCGCTCGGCCAGCGCCTGTGCGCGCGAGAGCATGAACGGGCTGTTCAGCATGAAGAGCTTCTGCGTCGGCGTGGTGGTGGCGGAGCGCTTCTCGGCGTGGACGTTCGCGTCCGGGTAGTCGAACTGCATCAGCAAGTCGTTCAGCTTCAGCCGGCTCACGCGCGCGTGGACGGTGCGGCGGAGGTTCTTCGCGTCGTCGAGTTCCAGCGACTTGCCGCCGGACAAGTCCAGTTCGCCCGTCACGGCCAGCACGCTGTCGCGCCATTGCTCGATGGAGAGCCGATGGCGGTTCATGCGCCAGAGCGACTCGTTCGCCACGTCGGCGGCGGACTTCTTCGCGTCGTCGCGCGAGCTTTGGCGATAGGTCGCGGAGAGCACCAGCTCGCGCACGAGCGACTTCACGGACCAGCCGCCCGACATGAGGCGCACGGCGAGGTCATCGAGCAGCTCCGGGTGCGTGGGCGTCATGCCGGAGTGGCCGAAGTTGCTCGGCGTGGACACGAGCGGCTTCGCGAACAGCACGGCCCAGACGCGGTTCACGAGCACGCGCGCGGTGAGCGGATTGTCGCGGCTCGTGATGGCCTCGGCGAGTTCGCGGCGACCGCTGCCATCGGCAAAGGGTTTTGGCTCGCCGGAGGAAAGCACTTTCAGAAAGCTGCGTTCCGCCACCGGCCCCTTCTGCTCCACGTTGCCGCGCAGGAAAATGTTCAAGTTCTGCGGCGTGCCTTCCTCGACCATGTGGACGGCGTCGGCGGGCATCTTGTCGGCCTGCACCTTGCCCTCGACGACTTTGCCGTCGGCGGTCTTGTTGACCATCTTCACGCTCGCGAAGACGCCGGCCAGCGCGTAGTAGTCGCGCTGGGTGATGGGGTCGAATTTGTGGTCGTGGCAGCGCGCACACGCGACGGTGAGGCCAAGCGTCGCGCGCGTTACAGTGTCCACGCGGTCCTCCCATTCATCGGCCATCACGTCGAGCCGGCCGCGATTGTAATACTTCGGGCCGAGACCAAGGAAACCCAGCGCGGCCAAGTCGTCGGGCTTCGCCGCCGGGAACTTGTCCGCCGCGAGTTGGAACTGGATGAACTGGTCGTAAGGCAGGTCGCGGTTGAACGCGCCCATCACCCACTCGCGGTAGCGGTAGGCATTCGCGTAAAACATCGTCGAGTCGTTGCCGACCTGATGCGCCTGGTCTTCCGCATAACGCGCCAGCGGCAGCCACACGCTCGCCATCCGCTCGCCGAAGCGTGGCGACGCGAGCAGTCGCTCGACGAGCTGCTCGTAGGCGTCCGCGCGTTTGTCGGCGACAAAGGCCGCGACTTCGTCCGGCGTCGGCGGCAGGCCGGTCAAGTCCACCGTGAGCCGTCGAATCAGCGTGCGCCGCTCGGCCTCGGCTGACGGCGAAAATTTCTTCTGCTCCAGCCGCGCGAGGATGAAGTAGTCCATCGGCTGACGCGGCCACTTGGAATTCTTCACGACGGGCCGGGCCTGGGCTTGCGGCACCTTGAACGACCAGAATTGCCGCTCCTTCTGCCAGTCAATGGCGTCGGTCGGCGCGCTGTTCGTTTCCGGCTGGCCGGCGAGCGCGCTGGCACAGACCGCCAAGCTCAACAACGTGAGCAAGACCAGCCAGCGTGGCTGGAAATGATGGCGCATGACCGTGGAATTAGGCACGTCTGAGTTAAGCACAAATGCGTCGCCTGCGACAAGACTTGCAGGAAACTGCCACAGTGCAAAATCTGACGCCCACGTGGGGGATGGTGTTCGCGGGATTTGCCCGCCGACGGACAAGCCCGAGTTCGGGATGGACATCGGCGGACGTTTCGGAGATTTCATTTGCCGATGACCCACGCTGGCTATCTGGCACTTTTCCGCACCTGTCACTGCGCTTGCCCATGAAAATCAAATTCCTCGCCCTGCCCTTCCTTCTTCTGGCCCTGACCATCGGCTGCAAAAAAACCGCGGACGCGCCCAAGCTGGATTCGCCTGCCGCGCCCGCGCCCGCCAAGAAAGGCACCATCGGTGTCACACTGCTCACGCTGCAAAACCCGTTCTTCAAGGTCATCGGCGACCACATCACCGCCGAGGCCGCCAAGCACGGCTACGACACCATCGTCCTCAGCGCGGACACCGACGTCGCGCGGCAGGCAAACCACGTGAAGGACTTCATCGTGAAGAAGTGCGCCGCCATCGTGCTCAGCCCGTGCGAGTCGCGCTCCATCGTGCCGGTGATTCAGGAGGCCAACGCCGCCGGCATCCCCGTGCTGACCGTGGACATCCCGTGCAACGAACCGGGCGTGAAGCTGCTCACGCAGGTCGCAACGGACAACTACGGCGGCGGCAAGGAAGCCGGCCGCGCGATGATCGAGGCGCTCGGCGCAGCGGGCGGAAAGGTCGCCATCCTCCACTTCAAACAGGCCGAGTCGTGCCGGCTCCGCGTGAAAGGCTTCCGCGAAGTCATTGACGCCCACAACGCCAAGGCCGCCGCGAAAATCAACCTCGTCATGGAACTCGACGGCGGCGGCGCGAAGGATGTTGGCTACAAGGCCGCCGAGGACGCGCTCCAGGCCACGCCCGATCTGCGCGGCTTCTTCGCCATCAACGACCCCTCGGCACTCGGCGCGCGCGCGGCGTTGGAGAAGGCGAACAAGGCGGCGCAGGTGGTCATCGTCGGCTTCGACGGCCAGCCCGAGGGCAAGCAGGCCATCAAGGACGGGAAGATTTACGCCGACCCGATTCAGTTCCCCGACAAGATGGGCGTCGAAATCGTCCGCGCCATCGTGAAGCATTCCAAAGGCGAGGACGTGCCCAAGGAGATGCCCATCCCCACGAGCCTCTACCGGAAGGCGGATGGGGAGAAGGATGCGTCACTCAAGTGAACGGGCGATGGAATGATGAAGTGGCGGAGTTAGGCAGCGTTGTTGTGTTTGACGATGAAAACATGAACGAGAGTTTCGACAGTCAGGACGGGCGGCGAGTCACGCCGTCCCTCGCCCCAGCCGCGAGCCACTCACTGCCCCGGCACCCCGGTGCCGCAGCCGCGAAGCGGCGCAGGCCTATAGCCCGGGGTGATAACCCCGGGTCGCGAGCGTAGGGAGAACAAAGCCCCGAAGGGGCGACGGAACCGACCACGAACCACCACCCTACGCACCCCGATGGCGAGCACGTTGACCAACCTCCTCTTCCATCTGGTGTTCTCGACCAAGCATCGCGAGCCCATCATCACGCCCGACCTCCGCGACCAACTCTACGCCTATATCGGCGGCATCGTCCGGAGCGAAGGAGGGATTCTCCTCGAAGCCGGAGGGATGCCCGACCACATCCACCTCGTCACCAAGTTCAAGGCCGACTGTTCCGTCTCCGACATGATGCGGGTGCTCAAGGCCAAGTCCTCAAAGTGGGTGAATGAAATGCCGGGGCGCGACGGACGGTTTGCGTGGCAGACCGGCTTTGGCGGGTTCACGGTCAGCGAATCCCAATTGCCCATCGTGCGCCGATACGTGCGGACGCAGGAGGAGCATCATCGGAAAGTCACGTTTCAGGAGGAATACCTCGCGTTGCTTAAACGCAATCGCATCGACTATGACGAGCGGTATGTGTTTGATTGAGGCGCGCGCGGGGTTCCTCCGCCCCTTCGGGGCTTGGGGCGTTTCGCGGGGCCGCGAACCCGGGGTTGAAACCCCGGGCTATATGCCTGCGCCGCTTCGCGGCTACGGTGGGAATGCGACGCGCCCGGTGCGACAAGCGTGGCGCGACGAAGTGATGCGCCGCGAGCTTTCGGCCTTACTAATTACTGAGGGTCTTTCCTAGTTGAGCGGGTGTGAACCTGCTGAAACACTGGGACTGACAA
>CAYZJP010000036.1:12635-39449 GCA_964478755.1 uncultured Klebsiella sp. | reverse complement strand
GGAAAGCGGTCCAGGGTTTCGGCTTCGCGAAATGGGCGCGGCCACCCCTCCAACGGCACGTCTGGAACGGCAGCCTCCAGCGCCTCGCAGCCGTTGAGCGTGAAGACGGTGTAGTAGAGGTCCGCGCGTCCCGAGCGGTCGCGTCCGCCGCCGGCATCAGTCCACTGGCGATGATAGAACTCCCGCACGAGCTCGGCGGACTCGCCGAGAAACTTCGCGCCGAGGCGGGCGACCTGAATGAGTTCGATGCGGACGCTCACGCCGCGAGCATCGGAGGAAGTGCCCGGCGAGTCAGGTAGAATTCTCCCAGCGGCTCAGGACTTGTCGGCGCTCCGAGTGTCGCGCACACTCCGCTCACTCGACCATGAAACACATTCTGCCCCTCGCGCTCCTCACCTTCGCGCTCACCGCCCGCGCCGCCGACGAGTTCAAGATCACTCCCTACCACGTGGCGCAGCCCGGCGTGCCGCAGGGCAAGCTCATCAAGCAACCCGAGTGGCGCAGCAACGTCTTCACGAACACCGTGCGCGACTGGTGGATTTACGTGCCCGCGCAATATCAGGCCGGCAAGCCCGCCTGCGTGATGGTCTTCCAGGACGGCCACGACTACGTCAGCCTCACGGGAAACTGGCGCGTCCCCATCGTCTTCGACAACCTCATCGCCAAAGGCGAGATGCCCGTCACCATCGCCGTCCTGCTCAACCCCGGCAACGACGTGAGCAAGCCCGCCCCGAAAAGCCCGTGGCAGGTGAGCAACCGCAGTTTCGAGTATGACTCGCTGGGTGACCGTTACGCGCGCTTCCTGCTGGAGGAAATTTTGCCCGAGGTGGGCAAGCAGTATTCGCTCACGACGAATCCGGACGGTCGTGCGATTTGCGGCGCGAGCAGCGGCGGCATCTGCTCGTGGACCGTCTGCTGGGAACGGCCCAACGAGTTCCGCAAGGCGCTCACCACGATCGGCAGCTACACGAACATCCGCGGTGGCCATGTGTATCCCGCGATGATTCGCAAGACCGAGCGCAAGTCCATCCGCGTCTCCATCCAGAGCGGCACCGATGATGTGAAGAACGAATTCGGCGACTGGCCGCTGTGCAACCAGCAAATGGCCTCTGCCCTCAAGTTCGCGGGCTACGACGTGCGCTTCGACTTCGGCGAGGGCGGCCACAACAGCAAGCACGGCGGCAGCATCTTCCCCGACGTGCTCAAGTGGCTCTGGCGCGATTATCCGAAGTGACCTGAACCGCGCGGGCAAGCGACGGCCAAGCTCATCGAGGAAGCGGCGGACAAGCTGGGCTTCGTCGTGCGTGAGCTGGGCGTGCAGATGGGGAAGTAATTCCGGCTGGTTGGAAGAAGCAGGCGACCGGGGGGACTGCGGAGTGCCGCAGCCATTCTCCCTCACCCTGGCCCAAACGAACTCACTGCTTCGACTGAAGCCGTCGTTCAATATTATATCTCCGAACTTCCATTGACCGATGGTAGAAGAACACGGAAAAAACCAGAGCCATTAGAATCGAAACAGCGCAGAATGCTGATAACAACCGCCTTAATTTAGGATCGCTTCCTTGCAGTCCACTTACCATATGCGGCAGACACAGACAACTCATCATAAATAGCAAGAAAGCGTAAGTGAGGAATAGTATTCTGAAAATAAAATCACCCCAAGTGCCAGCTTCGAGAGCAAATAGTCGTGCTACTTTTCCGCAAAAAGCAAGGCCTCCCGCTGTAGCGACCACCCATGTGCCTAACACACCACAAACAGCCAATGCTCGTTTCACTTGAACTGGAAGTGGGCAGGAATTTGATTCCGCCTGTTATGTCGCGCGTGCATCTCGCGATTGTTGCGGCTTGACTCGATGTGTCAAGCGGTTGGCAGGCTGCTTCCACCCGACGCCAGCACACGCCAAATCAGCCGCCTTCGCTCACGTCACCACCACACTCGCCACCGGGCCATCGGTGTCACCCTTGGAATTGCCGACGCGGGCGTTAAGCTCGACCGAGGCACCCAAGGAGCTTGGCTGCCGGTGCATTGCAGTCAACTGCGTCAGTCCTTCGTCTGCGGCAGCACCGGCTTGGTGGCGTCCATGCCCAGGGCGATGAAGCCGTAGAGGAAGAGCGAGCCGGCGCAGAGGATGAAGACGTTGCGCTGGCCGGTCCCGCCGCTCTTGCCCAGCTCAAGCATGAACGGCACGAGCTTGGCGATGGCGGACGCGCCGAAGTTGCCCCACATGTTGCCCCAGCCAAACGCGGCGGCGGTCGCCCGCCCGCCCACGTCCTGCATGAAGGCCCAGGTGGCGGGGTTGCCCATGTCCACGGCGAAGGACACGACGCAGCAGCAGGCGACGACGGCCTCCGCGGAGTCCACGCCGAGGCAGACCAGGTAGGCGGAGCCACCCAGGCAGCCGCCGACGAACATCGGCAGCACGCGGCCCCAGCGCAGGCCGCAGCGCCGCACGCACCAGTCCGCCAGCCAGCCGCCAAAGAGCTGGCCGATCATGCCGAAGGCGAGCACGAGCGTGACCATGCGCCCGCTGGCGATGTCCTCGACGCCTTTCTGCTCCTTCAGATAGGTGGGCAGCCAGGTGATGAGGAAGCCCCAGCCGATGTTGGTGAAGAGCTGGCCGATGGCGTTGAGCCAGAGGCCGCGGCTGCGGCAGAACGCGCCGAGCATGGCGACGAGTTCGTTGGTGGGCACGGGCGGTTCGGTCGGCGGCCTGCCGATGAGCGCGCGCTCGGCGTCGTTGCAGTCGGGATGTTCCTCGGGACTGTTGCGCACGACGCGCCAGTAGAGGGCCGCGATGACCAGGCCGGCCGCGCCGTCAATCCACAGGGGCGGCCGCCAATGCCCGAGCTTCACCACCAGCCACGCGGTGATGAAGGGGGCAAGCGTCCCGCCGATGCGCCCGCCGAACGCGACGAGCGCGCTGGCCCGGGCGCGCGCCTCCAGCGGGATCCAGCGGCGGATGACCGCGCCGCTCGTCGGATAGGCACCCGCCTCCGCCGCGCCGCACAGCAGGCGCATCAGCAACAGGCCGCCAAAGCTCGACATCATCCCCGTGAGCGCGGTGCAGATGGACCACAGGACGATGTAGCCGGTGAGCATCGTGCGCGCCCCGAAACGGTCGCTGGCCCAGCCGGTCGGCACCTGGAACAACGCGTAGGTGAAGAAGAACGAGCCTAGGAGGTCGCCGATCTGTTTTTTGGTGAGCACGACATCGGTGTTGAACGACGCCGACGAAACGATCTGCGCCAGGCAGATGCGGTCGAGGTAGAGGATGAAGGACATCAGCACGCTGACGGCGATGATGCGGTGGCGGATGCTGGTGGGCTGGGTGGAGGACATGAAGCAGTGCTGGTCGGAATGGCGCGCGTTTCAGGATTGGCTGGGAACTCGGACGAACTTCTCCGCCGCTTGCATCAGCCCTCTCATGTAGCCGTAGGCGAACAGCCGGCCCAGCATGGTGTAGCCCGGTTCGCCGTCCTCCTCGCCGATGAGCTGCGGCACGTGGTCGGGCCGCATGGGGCCGGTGAAGCCGGCTTCGCGATACGCCGACATCGCGGCGACCATGTCCGTCGGGCCGTTGTCGTGGAAGGTCTCGACGAAGTGCCCCGGCCCCGTCGCGCGCACGTCGCGAAAATGGACGTAGCGGATGTGCGGGCCAAGCCGGCGGATGGTCGCGGGAATGTCCACGCCCATCGTGGCGAACGTGCCCTGGCAAAAACAGATGCCGTTGTGCGCGCTGGGCACGAGGCGCACGAGCCGCTCGAAGTTTTCGACGGAATTCATGATGCGCGCCTTGCCTTGGAACTCGACGAGCGGCGGATCGTCCGGGTGCATCGCGAGGAAGACACCGCATTCCTCCGCGACGGGCACCAGCTCGCGCAGCATCCGTTCCAGGTTCGCCCAGAGTTGCTCCGCTGAGATGCGGTCGTCAGCGATGTTGCTGGCCGTGGCGCTCAGGGACACGGCGTGTTCCGCCGCCTTCAAATCAAACTCGGTCACCCGCGCGCCGCCGCGCTCGGGCGCGTCCAGCCGGGTGCGGACCCAGTCGGTGCCGGCCATGAAGTTGTAGCAGAGGATCGGAATGCCCGCCGCGCCCATCTGGCGGATGAGGGACTTCATGGCGGCCAGCTCGGAGCCGTCGTCGCAGCCAAGCTTGAGGCGCTCGATGGGCAGGTAGCCCTCGACGATGGCGAGCCGGAGGCCGTGCGCGGCGATCTGCCGCCTCACTCGCTGCAAATCCTCCAAGGCCGGCCCGGGATAACGAACCGTTACATCCTGCACGCCGCACTGCGCGGCGAGGGTGAGATTGTATTCGTTCAGCGGCGTGAGGACCGAGGCAAGACGCATGGAGGGCGCGGGGTGCAACGCGGCGAGTTTCGGGAATGCCAGCGATGGCAGCAAGCTTGAACGGCGCTCTCATTAGCGCCCGGCTTTAGCCGGGCGGAAAGATGCCAGCGCGCGGCGCAAACCGTTTCAACGGTTTGCTGCCCTTCGCCTTCGGAGTGAAAGCCGTTGAAACGGCTTTCTTCCAACCGACCGGCCATCACCCGGCTGAAGCCGGGTGCTAATGAGAGGTCGCAATCCCGATGTGGCTGACAAAGTTCCTTGTTCCCTCCGCGCTGGATTCGTGGCAGAAACCCTCGCGTGACGCACATGAAACGACTCGACCACTGGACGCTCACGTTGCTCGGCTTCGCGCTGCTCACGCTCAAGGCCCACTCGCAGGATATGCCGCTCTCAATGCTGCTCATCGAAGGCGAGGGCTGGAAGCTCGTCTCGGAGGGGCACTCGTTCACCGACGCCCCGTGCGCGGATGACAGGGGCAATTTCTACTTCAGCGACATGAGGAGCACGCCGCCGACGGTGTGGAAGATCGCGCCCGACGGGACGAAGTCGAAGTTCCTCGAAGGCACTTCGTGCAGCGGGTTGAAGTTTGGGCCGGACGGGCGGCTCTACGCGTGCGTGGGGAAGGACAAACAACTCGTCGCCTTCGAGTTCCCCGGCGGCAAAAAGTCGATTATCGCCGAGGACGTGCAGCCAAACGACTTGGTGGTAACGCACAAGGGCCACATCTACATCACCGAAACGGGCAAGAAGCAGGTGACGTTCATCAATCCCAAGACCGGCGAGAAGCGCGCCGCCGACACGGGCATCACCGCGCCCAACGGCATCACGCTCTCGCCGGACCAAGGCACGCTCGCGGTGACGGACTCGCGCGGGCAGCACGTCTGGGCCATGCGCATCGAGCCGGACGGGAGCCTCACACACAAGGAGCCTTACATGACCATGCGCACCGAGGTGGACGTGAACGCGAAAAGCCCCGACGGCCGCTCGCCCGTTTACAAGACCGCCAGCAGCGGCGACGGCATGACGAGCGACCGGCAGGGCCGCTACTACGCCGCGAGCGCGGTGGGCGTGCAGGTGTTCGACCCCACAGGCCGGATGTGCGGCGTGCTGCCCAAGCCGACGGACAAGTTCATGACGAGCTGTGGCTTCGGCGGACCGAACATGGACATGCTCTACGTGACGTGCGCGGACAAGGTGTTTGCCCGAAAGACGAAGGCGAACGGAAATCTCTTCTTCCTCCCGCCGCCGAAGGACCAGTCACCGGCGAAGCAGTAGTATCGGGCCAATTCAGTCCGTGACGACCCTGTCCGGCAGTTCATTGCGGTCGTCGTCCTGTCGGGGGAAATGTTGGGCGAGCAGCGCGCCCGCCTTCTGAACTCCGTGAATGACGCCAGCGGTGAAATTCCCCGTGCTAAACTGCTCGGTCATCGTCGCCGCCACTTCACGCCAGAAAGTCTCGCCGCATTTCGCGTGAACACCTTCGTCACCGATGATCGCGAACGTGCGTGAGCGCGGCGCGACGTAGATCAGCACGCCATTGCGCTCGCGTGTTTTCGTCATGCCGAGTTTCGTGAAGCGTCGCCGTGCAGCGGCGAGCGCGTCCGGCCGCTGCTTGTGGCTGACGAAGACGCGGACTTCGCCCGAAGTCTTGGCCTCGGCAGATTTGATTGCCGCCACGATGTCATCGTGGTTGAGCCGGCTTAGGAATTCGTCTGCTGTCATATCACCAACTCCCGCTCGCCCCGCCGCCGCCAAAATCACCACCACCACCGGAGAAGCCGCTTCCACCAGAGGAACCACCACCCCACGAGCTTCCGCCGGATGAGCCGCCGCCCCAGTTCCAACCCCACGCGTTGCTGCTCCGACGATAGCCCCGTCGACTGTAAACCGTGCCGCGCGAGGCACGCACGATCGCCGAAATAAACAGAATGAAGAACAGCGCGATCCCCCCGAGTGCGACAAATGAAGCCGACCCGTCGGACTGTTCGGCGGCGGTCTTGCCCGTGCCTTTGTATTCCCCTTTCGTCGCTGCGATCATCGCGTCCACGCCCGCAGCAAGACCGCCGGCGTAATCACCCGTGCGGAAGTGCGGCGTGATGGTGTCAGAGATGATGCGTTTGCAGATCGCGTCGGGGAGAACGCCTTCGAGTCCGTAACCAACCTCGATACGCAGCTTCCGGTCTTGCACGAAGACGAACAGGACCGCGCCATTGCGTTTGTCCTTCTGGCCGACCTGCCAGGACTTTGCGGCGCGGACGGTGAAATCCTCGACTGAAGACTGCGACTCCATCTTCGGGAACACCGCGACGACGATCTGGCTGGAAGTCTCGCGCTCGAAGGCGGCGAGCTTTTCATTCAACTGCCGCGTCGTCGCGGTTGGCACGACGTGCGCGTAGTCGTTGAAGTATTTGTCCGGCCGAGGTGGCAGCGTCTCCGCCGCCGGCGCTGCGAAGCACCAGAGACAGAGGAGCAAGAGGCCGAGACGTTTCACAACGGTTACTTGGCCGGGGGCGGTTTGCCAAAGTCGAACTGCACTTTCGGCGCGTCCTCAGCACCCGCCTTCGCCGCGAAGTAAGGCCGTTCCTTGAAGCCAAACATCCCCGCGTAGAACACGGCGGGAAACGAACGGATGCCCGTGTTGTAAGCCTGCACCGCGTTGTTGAACGAGCCACGCTCGACCGAAATGCGGTTCTCGGTCCCTTCCAATTGCGCCTGCAAGTCACGGAAATTTGAGTTCGCCTTCAGGTCGGGATATTTCTCCACCACCACGAGCAAACGCGACAACGCCGAGGACAGCCGCCCCTGCGCCTTTTCAAACTCCGCGAGCTTCGCCGCTTCCGTCGGTGCGTTGTTGATCTGCACCTTGCCGACGGACGCGCGGGCGTCGGTGATCTCCACCAGCGTGGATTTCTCGAAGTTCGCCGCGCCCTGCACGGTTTGCACCAGATTTGGAATCAAATCCGCGCGGCGCTGATACACGTTCTGCACCTGCGCCCACGACTTGTCCACGTTCGCCTGCTGCGCGACAAGGCTATTGTAGCCTCCCGCCATCATCAGCCCAACTATCACCAGGCCGACGAGCAGCAATCCCACAATCGCACCCACGATGATCAATGTCTTTTTCATAAGAGCCTTTCGTGCGGCGGAATGCTTAACCGCGCCAGCCAGCGGAGGCAAATATACTTGCCGGACATAATTGTAGGCGACCCGCAGGAACCCTGAACAAACTGGTGCCCCCGGGGTCCGCAAAAGCAAACCGCCGGTCGCCTCACGGCCACCGGCGGTTAGTTAAAGAAGCGCTTTTGAACACGGCGTCCCCGCCTGGCGGGGAGCGAACCTGTTAAATCAGGAGTCGGTCTGCGCTACCTAACTTTGTCTTGATTCCGGAAGGGTAAATAGCAAAACTCCGCCCCGAAAGCCAAGGAAAATCTATGAACAGGGAACTCGTTTCAAACAGCAACGCAAACCTCGAACTTGCCTTCGATGTCGGCCACAGCTCCATCGGCTGGGCCGTCCTGCAAACTCCCTCCCCTGCCCTGCTCGGCTGCGGTGCGGTGATTTTCCCGGCGGACGACTGCCTTGCGTCCGAGCGGCGCGGCTTCCGCCGCCAGCGCCGGCACATTCGCGCCACGCGGCTGCGCATCGCCCGCTTGAAACGCCTGCTCGCACACTTGGGCGCGCTTACCGACGAACAACTCAACGCTCCCGGCTGCGCGTGGCCGTGGTTGCTCGCCGCACGAGTCTTGCGCGGCGGAGGAAAGCTGACGTGGCCAGAGCTGTGGGATGTGCTGCGTTGGTATGCCCATAATCGCGGCTACGACGGCAACAAAGGCTGGAGCCGACAAGATGCCACGGTAAACGTCGAAGACACCGAGAAGGTGCAAGAGGCTCACACACGGCTCGACGCCTTCCGCGCGAAGCACGGCCGCGACGGCACGATGGCGGAAGTGTTCTGCGACCGTCTCGGCCTTGATCCGCTCGCACCGGTAAAAGCCTCCACCATCCGCTTCCGCGACTTGGGCGCGGCCTTCCCCCGCGAGGGTGTCGAGGCGGAAGTCGAACGCATCCTCCGCGCCCATGTCGGCGGGTTGCCGGGCGTGGACGAGTCTTTCATCACGGCTATTATGCGCGACCACACCGCCATCAAGGGGCCGGACTACCGCCTGCCCTCTCGTTACGGCCAGCGCGTCGGCTCCACCCGGACTCCGGGCGGTTTGCTCTTCGGCCAGCTCGTGCCGCGCTTTGACAACCGCATCATCGCCACCTGCCCCGTGCAGTTCCAACGGGTCTATGACCGGGTCTTTGCCGAAACAGGTGATGCCGCCAAGGCCACCCATGAAGCCACGAAGCTCGCCAAGGTTCCCGGCATCGGCTGCGTCGAGTTTCACCGCTTCCGCTGGGCCATGCAGCTTGCCAACGTGACCATCGCCACGGGCGACGCGCGCAAAACCCGACGCTTGTCCAAGGCGGAACGCATCGCGCTCAACACGCAGATGGAGCAGCAGGGCGCGCTCACACCCACCGAGTTCAAGAAAGCTGTCCGCGCGCTCACTGGCACGAACAAGGACAATCTCGACCGCTTGCTTGCCCTGCCCGATGCGGACAAGTCCCTCGTCCTCGACCCGGCGCGCAAGCTCGTCGCCAACGGCGTGCTGGCTGTTCTGTGGCCGCACCTGAATCCTTCGCTTCAGAAGCACGCCCTCACCGACCTCCGCCGGGGCAAATCCGTCACCGCCCGCGCCCTGCTGGCAAAGGCTCCCCAAGCGCAAGCTGCCTTCGACCATTGGTGGGATGGCGAGGCGATGAAGACGCCGCGCAAGACGAAGAAGAACTTCGCGCCCGAGGCACGCACCCGTGAGCAAGCTCTCGACGAACCCCACTCCCTCCCGCCCGCAAATGGCCGCGCCGCGCACAGCCGGGAGGTCATGGAAGACGTGTGGCAGTTCGTCCTCGCCGGCGAGGGGCATCCGATGGACCCGGACGGCCCGCTCTACCGCAGCGAAGCCATCCGCCGCGCGCAGCTTGAGCGCGCGATTGACGAACAGACCAACAACCACCTCGTCCGCCAC
Source organism: uncultured Klebsiella sp. (assembly GCA_964478755.1). GTDB lineage: Bacteria > Verrucomicrobiota > Verrucomicrobiia > Limisphaerales > SXTU01 > SXTU01. Next base: position 30,032 of record CAYZJP010000036.1, on the reverse strand, counting down.
CGTCTGAAACTCCTCGAACGCCTGCACGCCGACTTGCTCACGGAGTATGCCGGCGGCAACCCGGCGCGCATCGGACGCATCACCATCGAGGTGAATCGCAACCTCAAGGAGCTTTCCGGCAAGTCGGCTCAGGAGCAGGCCAAGGAGCAAGGCCAGCAAACCTTCCAGTTCCGTTCCGTGGAAAAGAAACTCGCCGCCGCTTACGAGGGCATGAATGTGAAGGTCGGGCCGGGCCTGATTCGGAAAGGCCGCATCGCGGAAGACCTCGGCTGGCAGTGTCCCTACACGGGCGCGACCTATGACGAACTGGACCTGCTCCACCGCCGCGTGGACAAGGACCACATCGTCCCCCGTAGCCAGCGCACCAGTGACAGTTTGGATTCACTGGTCATCACCTTCTCGGAAATCAACAAACTCAAGGGCCAGCGCACTGCCGTTCAATTTGTCGAGGAGTTCCAAAGCCAGCCCGTCCCCGGCCTGCCGAACCTCATGGTGAAGACGCTGGGGAATTTCCTCCGGGATGTGGAGTCGCTCGAAACCTTCAAGGGCCACGACGACGACAAGCGGCGGAAGAAGAACCGGCAGCGGCTGCTCAAGCTGCGGGACTACGTGGAGAAGGAATTCACCCCCGGCGACTTAACCAAAACCTCGCAGCTTGTCCGGCTCGGCGCGGAGGCGTTGCAGCGGGCCTATTTGGATGCGGAAGCCAAGCCCGTCATCATCTCCCTGCCCGGCAGCGTCACCGCCGCCGCGCGCAAGTCTTGGAACCTCGCAGGCTGCCTTTCGGCCGCCAACCTGAACGTCCTGAACGCCGAAGACCTCGACGACAACGGCAACCCGCGTGTCCATCGCAAGACGGAGCTGCGCGGCATCACGCACCTGCACCATGCGCTCGATGCCAGCGTCATCGCGCTGACGTCGCATCTGCTCCCGTGCGATGGCGGCGTGTGGAAGCGGGAGGCGATTGATCTGCTGGCCAAACGCCGGTGCAATGAGAGCGAGCAGAGGCTGCTTCGCGCAATGTTGCGCTGGAACGTGAGTTTCACGCAGGACGGTCAGCCGGTGCTGGGAGAAGTTTCGGACGAGACGCGAGAGCAACTCCGCGCCCGGCTGGCCGAGCGGCGCGTGGTGCAACACCTCCCCGCTAGCATGGGCGACATGGTGAGCGACCAGACCGTGTGGCGGCTCTTTGACCCGGCGGACACGCATCCCAACGCCAAGCGTTTGGCCCGCTGGCTCGCTGCGGCGGAGATTCAGGTGCCCGCTTCGGACGCCAAGACGGTCATCATCATCACCCGGAAACGCAAAGCGCCGCCCAAGCCTGGCGAAGAAGCCAAATCCAAGAAGGGCAAGTTCCATGAGGGCAAGACTTGGGAATGGTATTACGCAGAAGCAGCCAAGGACGCACTCCTCGGCTTCGCTCCCTCCGGCGATCCGGCCAACGCCAAGCTCAAGCCGCTCAAGGCCGTGAAGGTCTTGGGCGACAACTTCGGCATTGCTCTGGACCCCGAACCAACCCTCATCCGCCCGCTCCACGTCTGGCGACAGATGCAGGCGCTGAAGGCGAAGCACGGCGGCAAGTGGCCGAGACTAATTCGCAATGGGATGCTCATCCGCGTGCTCCGCGCGAAGTCGGCCAAGGTGGACTATCGCGGTGTTTGGATGCTGCGTGGTGTCCAGGTAAACCAAACGAAAGGGTTTCTCGTTGACCTGAGTCCCCCCGACCAAATTCGCTATCGCGGCGAGGAAGGCTGCTTCCAGAACGTCTCCCTCGAAACGCTCTGCAAGTGCGGCCTCGAAATCCTCAAACCCTCCCTCTGCGGCGTGGCACAAGCTGCTCCGGCGGGGGCTGCCCCTTAAACGCTAGGGCGCAAAGGCGCGGGGACGCACGTAGTCAGTTGTTGGTCCGCTAGCTCCGGCGCGGTCGTCGTGCCTCCCTCCCCCAGCGGGGGAGGGCCGGGGTGAGGGAGAACGGCCCCGAAGCCAACTGGTGTGCTGCCCGCTAACGTCCCGCGCACGTTTTCTCCCTCACCCTGGCCCTCTCCCGCTGGGAGAGGGGAGTCCGTTCGCCCGCCCTTGGCTTTTCCTTGCGTCTTGGCGTCTCCGCGCCTTGGCGTTTCCTCCTCCGGCCAATCCAAGGTGGTTCCCGATGACTCCGAGTGTGCCACCAGACACTTCTTCTGCGCCACCGATGACAAGTTGTGTCTCACCCGAGAAGTTTTCTGTCTCACCCGAGGCTTCCTGTGTCTCACCCGAGACTTTTTCCTCGTCTCCGATGACTTCGCGGTCGTCTCCGATGACTTCCTGTGCGTCACCCAAGACTTCTTCCCCGTCACCCGGCGTCGGGAACGAACTCGAAGTCATCAGGATCGAGGAGAAAGTCTTTGGAACCGGAGAAGCATCCATCGGAGACGCCCACGAAGTCATCGGACGCCGGCACGGGGTGTTCGGAAGCGGGCGCAACCTCTTCGGAGACGTCTGCAAAAGTCCTGTAGCGGCGGTCTGTGACCGCCATGGTTGAGCCAATCACGCTGAAATCGGCGGTCGCAGACCGCCGCTACACCGCGCCACAAGACTTTTCCAGAAGTCTCCTTCGGAGGTGGAGTCGAAGTCATTGGATGGCAGCAGGAAGTCTCCAGGGATGACGCGACCTCCTTCTGAACCCATCGGCGCGCGTGCGGTCCCCGCCAGCAGCGGCTCCGCCCACGCCAGCGCGTTGGACTATTCCGCACGCTTCCCCTCCGCCGCACACACTACGACCGGGGACTGGTCGCGCGCCTGGGGGGCAACGGGCAGCTTTTAGGAGAAAAGCGTAAAATCCGCTTGCTTACCCGGCGCATTCTCCCTACTACTTGCCCAGCTCCCAACGGAAACAAATCACGCACGGCTGTCCGGCCCAAATAACTTGCTGGCGAAATGCCAGCCGTCGGGGTGGTCGAGGCCGTCTTATGCACTGCCCTTGGTGGGGTGGGTCAGGTGGGGTTCCCGGTGGGAGGCGGTCAGGAAGAAAGGAAATCCTATGAGTGAATATTGGGAAGACATCTATCACCGGGGCCAGCAAAGCATCGGCGTGTGGAACGCCTTTGCGGCCGCCTTCGCGTTCGGCGAAGTCACCAAGGCCAGCCACACCACGGACGTGGGCGCGCTGCAAACCAAGGCCAACGAACGCGACGTGCAGCAGGATGTGGTGGACGTGGCCCGCGACGCGCGCGACACCAACCTCGCGTTCATGGTGGACCTGTGCGTGCGGTTCCCGCGCAAGCTGGAGGGAGACATCAAACCGACAGACTCGCTGCACAAGGAGATCGCGGACCTGCGCGCCATCAACCCGGACGCGCCGGACACGGTCGCCTCGCGCACACGCCGGACGATCAGCCTGTGGAACCGGGTCAATGCCCCGCTGCTGGCCGCCGTGCCGCCGCTGCCCACGTTCAAGGTCGGCGGCATCGAGGTCACGGCCTTGCAGGCGGCGCTCACCAGCCAGAACACGCTCATGCAGAACGTGGAGGACGAGCGCGGCATCCTGGCGGTCAAGCGCGAGGCGCTGCGCACACTGGCGGCGAAGGTGGACGAAAACAACAAACGGTGGTTCGCCGCGTGGGAGGGGGAGTTCGCCGATGGCTCGCCGGAGCGCAACGCGCTCTCGCAGATTGACACCGGTTCAGCGACGCCCGCACCCACGCCGCTGGAAATTAACACGGCCACCGTGCAAGCGCCGGACAAGGTGGTGTTCACCTATGTCATAGGCGGCGGCGACCACGCCACGAGCTTCAAGCTCAAGTGGAAGATCGAGGGCGTGGACGCGGATTTCGTCCACGAGGCCGTGTTGAACCTCGCCGGGCAGACCGTGACCCTCGCCAACGCCGCCGGCAAGACGGTGAGCTTCAAGGCCGTGGCCAGCAACAGCACCGCCAGCACGGACAGCGCGGTGAAGACAGTCGTGATGCCGTGAGCGCCGAAGTTGAGAGTCATTAGTTGAGAGTTGAGAGGGATGCGGTCACGAGACACACGCAAATTGATTCCAAGCGCCGCGACGCATGGTGCAATCTAAAGCGCAATCCCGTGGCCGCTCCCATCCCTGCTCTCCAAACCGACGCTCAACTCTCAACTCCCCCACTCTCAACCTCTCCCGATGAGCTACCACATTGTCAGCATTGACGCGGCGAACTGCTCCTTGAGCTGTCGGGACGGGCAGCTCACCTGCAAGTCGGCCGAGGGCGAGAAGAAGCTGCCGTTGGAGGATGTGGCAAGCATCATCATCACGAGCTGGTCCGCGCAGATTCACAGCGAGCTGTTCCTACAGGCGGCCAAGCATGGCGTGGCGCTCATCATCTGCGAGTCGTTCAAGCCGGTGTCACTGGTGCTCCCCGCCAACCGCTCGACGGACACGCTGCTGTCCCGCGCGCTGCTCACGCTGCCGCCGCGCACGGTGGCGCAGCTTTGGCAGAAGACGGTGGATGCCAAGTGCGCGAACCAGCTTGCGCTCGCGGAACAACTCGCGCCCGGTGACACGCGGCTGGCCGCCCTGCGCACGACGGCGCTGGGGAAAAAGCCGCACAAGGAGGCGATCTGTGCGAAGGCGTTCTGGCAAATCTTTGGCACGGCGGCGGAACGGAAAGCTCAACCTTCGCCAACACCCCTCACCCCGGCCCTCTCCCCTCATCCGATGAAGGGAGAGGGAGACCAAACAGCGGGCGAGGACGGTTCGAGCAACCGCGACCGTCTTCTCCCTCGCCCCCTTGGGGGAGAGGGCCGGGGTGAGGGGGCTTCGGCGAGAGAAGACGCTCCCTTCACCCGCACGCGCGAAGGCGGCGGGTTGAACGACCTGCTCAACTATGGTTACGCGGTGCTGCTCTCGACGGTGTTGCAGAAGCTCTTCGGCGTCGGACTCGACCCGACGTGGGGCATCTCGCACGCGCCCCGCGAACGGGCCACGCCGCTGGCCTACGATCTCATGGAGCCGTTCCGGCCGTGTGTGGACTGGCGTGTGTATCAGTGGGTCACGCAGCATCCCGACCCAAAGGACTGGACGGTGACGAAGGAGTATCGGAAGTGGGTGACGGGCTTTCCCCTGGAGCGCGTGGAGTATCTGGAATTCACGCTGGAGATTCAGGGCGTGATCGAGGGCGTGGTGCGGGGTTTCCGCCGCGCGGTGCTGGAAAACAAGATCGGATTTTATCGGCCGTGGATGCCGGACGGTGGGAAGTGGGGCGCGGGTTAAAAACCCGTTGCCGACAGGGCAACACACAAGCTGGTGCGGGTTGATTACCCCGCGCTTCGCATGGATACGGAGAAATATAAAATGGGCTGGCTGCTGGTGGCCTTTGACCTGCCGGTGAAGACGAAGAAGCAGCGGAAGGCGGCGCACGACTTCCGCGAGTTCCTCGTGGACGATGGCTTTCAGATGATCCAGTTCAGCGTGTATGCGCGCGCGTGCGTGAGCTTCGCGCGGCAGGAAACGCACTTGGCGCGGGTGAAGCAGAGCCTGCCGCCGGAGGGCAGCGTGCGGGCCATCTTCGTGACACGCTCGCAGTGGGAGCGCAGCTATGTGCTCCACGGCGCGCCTGCCCAGGAGGAGGAAGCGGAGGACTTGCCCGAGCAGATTCAGCTCTGGTGAGCTGGAATCCTATCGCGTGGCCCGGCAGCCCTGCCCGGTTCCTCCAAGGAACCGGGCAGCTCCGCCGGGCAGCTTTGCTCCGAAGGAGCGGAGACGCAGCATCTTGCGACTACCGAGTCTCCGCCCCCCGGCTTTGGAATCAAGGCAAAGCTCGTTTTGGGTGCTCTCGCTTTGTTCATGTAGTCTCCGCCCCCCGGCTTTGGAATCAAGGCAAAGCCGGGGCGGCGGATATGTTGCGGGGATCACAAGTCTCCGCCCCCCGGCTTTGGAATCAAGGCAAAGCCAGGGGCGGTGGCGAAGCCCACGAGACGCAAGTCTCCGCCCCCCGGCTTTGGAATCAAGGCAAAGCGGGCGCTCTTCATTCTTGTTTTCAACGCGCCGGTTCTCCGGTAGCACTGCGCCATGCAAACCAAATTCATCCTTGCCCTGCTGCTCGCCGCCACGCTCCCCACCCTCGCCGCCGAGAAGAAGGCACCCTCGCCCGACGACCAATACAAGAAGCTCACCCCGGACTCCGAGGAACAGCCCGGCGTGCCCAAGGGCACCGTCACCGAGCACGAATGGAACGACAGCAAGATATTCCCCGGCACCGTGAGGAAGTATTCCGTTTACGTCCCCAAGCAATACGACGGCAAGTCGCCCGCCGCCGTGTTCGTCTGCCAAGACGGGATGCTCTACAAGGCCTCGACGGTTTTCGACAATCTCATCCACAAAAAGGAAATGCCTGTGACCATCGGCATCTTCATCCGACCCGGCACCAAGCCGCTCAAGCCCGGTGAGACCGCGCCGAAACGTCCCGACGGCAAGGCCGCGCCCGCCTCAAACCGCAGCTTTGAATACGATTCCCTCGGCGACCTCTACGCACGCTTCCTCCTCGAAGAAATTCTCCCCGAGGTCGGCAAGACCTACAACCTCACCAAAGATCCTGAACTCCGCTGCATCGCTGGCGGCAGCAGCGGCGGCATTTGTGCGTGGACGGTTTGCTGGGAACGGCCGAACGAATTCCGCAAATGCTTCACCACCGTGGGCAGCTTCACGAACATCCGGGGCGGCAACAAATATCCCGAACTGGTCCGGGCGGCGGCGAAGAAACCCATCCGCATCTTCCAGCAGGACGGCTCCAACGACATCGTGAACCAGTTCGGCTCGTGGCCCGAGGCGAACAAGGCCATGGCCGCCGCGCTCGACGAAAAAGGCTACGACCACAAGTTCGTCTTCGGCGAGGGAGTCCACAGCGGCAACCACGGCACGCAACTCTTCCCCGACGCGATGCGCTGGATATGGCGCGACTGGAAGAAGTGAGCGGAGCGAGCGAATTCTTCTTCGGTGGTAGGGCGCGTCAGTCCCCTGCGCGCCGAAATCATCCGACCCGCAAAACGGCGCGCTGGGACAGACGCGCCCTACCCATCGTAGTTCTTCTCACCCTGCTGCTCGTTGGGCTTGACTGTGTTCTCCCCGCCGCTGAACCGCGTCCGAACGTCATCATCATTCTCGCCGACGACATGGGCTACGGCGACCTCGGCTGTTACGGCCATCCGAAGTTCAAGACACCGAACCTCGACCGCATGGCTGCCGAGGGCGCGAAGCTCATGCAGTTCAACTGCCCCGCCCCATTTTGCGCACCGACGCGCGCATCGCTGATGACGGGCCGCTACCCGTTCCGTTGCGGCATGACGGCGAACCCCGCGCCCGACGGTGGACCGGTCGCGGACGCAATCGCGCTGCCCGCCTCGGAGATCACCCTCGCACAACTGTTCAAGCAGGCCGGCTACGCGACGGGCATGGTTGGCAAGTGGCACCTCGGCCACAAGCGCCCCGAGCAGATGCCCACGGGACGCGGCTTCGACGAGTATCTCGGCATTCTTTACAGCAACGACATGAGGCCGGTGCAGCTCATGGACGGCCAGAAGCCGCCGGAGTATCCGCTCGTCCAAGCGACTCTCACACGCCGTTACACGGACCGTGCCCTCAGTTTCATTGAGCGGAACCGGTCGCAGTCCTTCTTCTTCTACTTTGCCCATGTCATGCCGCACAAACCGCTCGCCACAACGGAGAAGTTTTACAAGCAAAGCGGCGCGGGGCTATACGGCGACGTGCTCGCCGACCTCGACTCCAGTGTCGGCGAAGTGCTCGCGAAAGTGAAGTCACTCGGCCTCGACGAACGCACGTTGATCCTCTTCAGCAGTGACAACGGCCCGTGGTTCGGTGGCAGCACCGGCGGCTTGCGTGGCATGAAGGGAAGTTCCTACGAGGGCGGCTACCGCGTGCCGTGTCTCGCGCGCTGGCCGGGCAAAATCCCCGCCGGCCACGTGAGCCACTCGCCCGCCGTGATGATGGACCTCTTCCCCACCGCGCTGAAGGCCGCGAGCATCGCGCCGCCGGCGGACCGCGTGATTGACGGACGTGACATACTCCCGCTCTTCACTTCCGCCGCGCCCAGCCCGCACGAGGTCATCCTCGGCCACCAAGGCCCGCTGCTCGCGACTGTCCGCGACGCCCGGTGGAAGCTGCACGTCCGCGCCCCGCGCGACAACTTCATGAATCTCCAGAAGCCCGGCGAGCGCTGGATTGACCCGCGCGGTCCCGACGGCGTGACCATCCTCGCGCCCTACGAGCAATACCAGCCCAGCGACCATCCCGGCCTGCGCACCGGCGACGCGCCCAAGCCCATGCAACTCTTCGACCTTCAGACCGATCCCGGCGAACAGCACGACATCACCGGGCAGCACCCGGAAATCGTCGCCCGCCTCAAAGCGCTCTACGACGAAACCAACCGGCTCGTCCCCGCCCCACCGGAGCCGGCGCAGAAAGCCAAGCCGTCGAAGTGACGCGACGAGCGATCGCCGAGCTCGCCATCAAGCCTCCGGCTTCTTCTTGCCTTTCTTTCCTTTCGGCTCGGCGGGCGGGGCGTCGCTGGGCTTGTTCGGCGTGGGCATCGGGGCCTTCACTTCCGCGCGCCAGGCGACGAGGCGGGCGTGGAGTTCCTTCGCCTTGTCCGGCATTTCCTTGGCGAGATTCCTGGCTTCCCCGATGTCGGCGCGGAGGTTGTAGAGTTCGAGCCGGCTGTCTTCGAGGAACTCCATCAGTTTCCAATCGCCGGCTTGGATCAAGCTCACCGGCGTGGTGCGCCACGTGCCCTCGCCCGCGCCGAGATAACCGGGAAAGTGCTGGTAGATCGCGTCGCGCTTGAGCTTCGCAGACGCGTCGCGGAAGAGCGGGACAAGGCTCTCGCCGTCGAGGACTTGCCGCGGCTTGGGCGCGCCGGTGAGTTCGAGGAAGGTCGGAAAAATGTCCACGTGGATCGTGGGCACATCGCAGGTCGAGCCGGGTTTCACCACGCCGGGCCAGCGCACGATGAACGGATCGCGCGTGCCGCCCTCGTAGAGACTGCCCTTGCCGCTGCGCAGCGGCGCGTTGTCCGTGATGTCGCCGGCCTTTTTCAAGCCCTCGCGCACGTAGCCGCCCACGCCGCCATTGTCGCTGGTGAAGATGAGCACGGTGTTTTCCGCGAGCTTGAGATCATCAAGTATCTGCATCACGCGGCCCACGCTTTCGTCCACGGAGTAAATCATCGCGGCGTAAGTCGCGTTGTTATGACCGCCGACGCCGGGCTTGGGCTTGAACTTCGCGATGAGGTCCGCCTTCGCGTCGTGCGGCGCGTGGACGCCGAAGTGCGGGAGATAAAGGAAGAACGGCTCACCCTTGTGCCGCGTGATGAAGTCCACCGCCTTGTTCGTGAGGAAGTCGGCGAGATATTGGCCCTTGGGATACTCCGTCTTGGGGTTGGTGTTGAAGTCGAAGTGCGCGCCCATGCTGACGATGGCTTCGTCGAAACCGCGCCGGCCCGGCTGATACTCGCCCTGCTGGCCGATGTGCCACTTGCCGAACATCCCGGTCGCGTAGCCGGCGAGCTTGAGCTGTTTCGCGATGATGTCGCGGTCGAGCGGGAGATCGGTGACGTTGTCCACCGGCCGCAGCGGGCGCGACTGCCAGTTGAAGCGGTCAATGCCGCCGACGGTGTAAACCCCGGTGCGCGCTCCGTATTGGCCGCTCATGAGCGCGGCGCGCGTGGGCGTGCAGTTCTGGCAGTGATGATGGCTCGTGAGCTTCATGCCCTGCGTCGCGAGCCGGTCAATGTTCGGCGTCTCGTAGTATTTGCTGCCGAAGCACGCGACGTCCGTGTAGCCGAGGTCGTCGGCCAGGATGAAGACGACGTTCGGCGTGCGCGGCGCGGCGCTGACGAGCTGGGCAGTGAGGGCGAACAGAAGGAGCGGGGTTTTCATGTCGGTGCTGTTCAGACGCGGGCCGGCGGCGGCAAGGTTTCAAAACAGTTGTGGCCGACGAAATGCGGCGAACAATCCTTGGGCCTGCTTCGCCAACTCCGGCCTTTGTTTCTACCGCTTACGCACGCTATGCTGGCCGCAGACAATCTGAACGACGCCATGATTCACGACACCATCTCCAAAATTGAGGCGCGGCTCGCGCATTCCCCTGTGCGGGATGAAGCCAAGACCGAGCTGACGACACTGCTCGCCACACTTAAAGCCGAGGTCGCCGAGCTCTCCAAAACCCACGTTGACGCGGCGCAGAGCATCGCGGGCTTCACGGAAGTCTCGGCGCACGAGGCCACGCGTGAACAGCCGAACCCCGAGCTGCTGAAGCACTCGCTTGGCGGTTTGTCGGCGTCGGTGGAAGGCTTCGAGAAGACTCACCCGCGCCTTGTGGATCTGGTCAACCGCATCTGCACGACGCTGTCAAACTTGGGGATTTGATTCCGGGGCCGCAGCCTTCAGCTGTGCGGCGGTGTTTCGCAATCTGAAGGTTGCGACTGCGTAAAATTTACTCCCCGATGATTTTCACGAGCACGCGTTTCCTTCGGCCACCATCGAATTCGCCGTAGAAGATTTGCTCCCACGGGCCGAAGTCCAGTTTCGCGTTGGTGATGGCCACGACCACCTCGCGCCCCATGATCTGCCGCTTCAAGTGCGCGTCCGCGTTGTCCTCGCCGGTGCGGTTGTGGTGATACTGCGTCGTGGGCGCGTGCGGCGCGAGGTGTTCCAGCCAGACTTCGTAATCGTGATGCAGGCCGGATTCCTCATCGTTGATGAAGACACTGGCCGTGATGTGCATGGCGTTGACAAGGCACAGCCCCTCGCGCACGCCGCTCTTGCGCACCAGCGACTCGATGGTCTCCGTGATGTTCACGAAGCCGCGCCGGCCTGGCACTTCAAACCAGAGGCGTTCGGTGAGTGATTTCATGGGTTTGCGACGGTCAAACTAATGCCACCTTTGACCCTTCGGAGAGTCACGACAAGCAGGATGTCCGCCCCAATATAATTTCTTGCAAAGGCAGTTTCTGATACTAGGTTTTTGGTCCGCTCTGTTTTTGGCGTATGAAGACTGCCCCGCGAATCGCCGTGGTGGACGATGAGTCCATCGTCGCGATGGACATGAAATCCACTCTTTGCAAGTTGGGTTACGAGGTGTCGGGGACAGCCCCATCGGGTCAGGAGGCCGTCACCATGACCACCAAGCTGAAACCAGACTTGGTGCTCATGGACATCCGGTTGAACGGTGAACTCGACGGCATCGAGGCCGCCCGCCAGATTCAGTCCCAGTGCGACGTGCCGGTCGTGTATGTCACCGCGTATGCCGACGAGGCCACGCTCGCGCGGGCGCGGGAAACTTACCCTTACGGCTACCTGGTGAAGCCCGTCCAGGAGGCCGCGCTGAGTTCCACCATAACCACTGCCCTGTGCCGATACCGGGCCGAGCAGCAGGCCAAGCTGGCCTTCAACCGGCAACGCGCCTTGCTCGACACGATGGGCCACCTGCTCTGGACGGCACGGGAGGACGGGCGGGCGGAATACTTCAACCGGCGCTGGCTTGACTACACGGGGCTGACCGAGGGTGCCAGCCGGGGATTCGGGTGGATCACGGCGTTGCACCCGGCGGACATGCGCCGATGCCTCAGCCTGTGGAAGGAAGCCGTCACGAAAAAGAAAGGCCTCGAACTGGTTTGTTCGGTGATGGGAAACAGCGGCAAACACTGTCGCCGGCATCTGCTTCAGATTGCCCCGCTCGCGGACGCGCCCGGAGGATTTCAATGGCTCGCGACGCTTACCGACGTTCACGACCTCGAACTGCGATCGGAAACGACGCGCTTCGCCGGCACGGCAACGCACGTCGCGCCAACCACCATCGCCAGAGCAGTCACCTCGGACTCTGATCAGCAATCCGGGCCGGCCGAACCCGAACCGGAGCGCTCCAGCCAGCCGACCGAGGAGGCGGCAGATGCGGCCAAGCCCCAAGCCCCGAAGAATTTTCGCGACTGGTTTTGCGCGGTCACGCGTTGCACGCCGGCTCAATTTGCCGACCGCGTTTTCCTGATCACCCTTTACGTCCACGCCCTGCCCCTCGCGGTGGTTTTCTGGCCTTGGCGAAACCGGCTGTTCGCGGCGGATTTTGCGTTGATTGAGCAGGCGGCATGGACCCGACTCGATGAGGACACGCAATGTAGGATCAACGGACTGCGCACGCCCGAATGGCTGGGAGGGCTGGACCGACGCCTTCTGCGCTGTCGCATATCTACTCGGAGTTTGGTCGCACTCATGGGTAGGACGATGAAACGCTCCGGCCGCCCGTAGACTTGGTGCGCCCTCCGCTGCCACCGGTTCTCAGCATCCGTCGGCGGACAGCAGTGCTTCCCTTAATCGCTCGTCCTGGGTTGCGTTGTGGACGCACCGCTCGAACTCTGAACGCGGCAGCCGCCGGCTGAAGAAGCGCGTGTGGCAGGTGAGATGTTCCGCTTCGCTGGCTCCGCTCAAACGCAATTCCTCCAGCCCGCGGATCATCGCCTGGATGCCCGCGCTCTTGTCCCCTTGCATGAAGACGAGCTGGCCGCGCATCGCCACCGCGAGTCCGTGGGCGCGGCGGTCACCCAGCGCCTCCGCGAGCGGCAACAACTCGTCGTAATGAGCGAAGGCCTTGCGCGCGTCGCCTTCCATCCGTGCGAGCTGCGCCATCTGGAAGAGCGTTTGCGCCCGCTCCTTGGGAAAGTTTTCGCGTGGCAGCAGCGGGAGCGCGCGCTCGTAGCACACCAGTGCGCCGCTGGAATCCTCCTGTGCCTGCCGGTCATTCGCGGCGGCGAGGAGTTCAGCGAGCGTCGCGTTGGCGGGAAGGTCGCTCATGGGTCGCAGCGTCCGCCGCCTCGCGTCAGCGGCTACACGGCGGCGGCGATGGCGTCGCCCATCTCGCGCGTGCCGACCTGCTTGGCGGTCGTGTCTGCGGGCGTGTAGATGTCGCCGGTGCGAAGCCCCGCGACGATGACCTTCGCGACGGCGGACTCGATGGCGTTGGCAGCGCCGTTCACGCCGAAGCTGTAGCGGAGCATGAGCGCGACGGAGAGGATTTGCGCAATGGGATTGGCCAGATTCTTCCCCGCGATGTCCGGAGCTGTTCCGCCGGCAGGCTCGTAGAAGCCGAACGTGAGTTCCCCGCTCGCCTTGCCGAGGCTCGCGCTGGGCAACATGCCGAGCGATCCCGCGAGCGCCGCCGCCTCGTCGCTGAGGATATCGCCAAACATATTTTCGCACAGCATCACGTCGAACTGCGCCGGCTTGAGCACGAGCTGCATTGCCGCGTTGTCCACGAACATGTGTTCGAGCTTCACGTCGGGATACTGCCGCGCGACCTTCGTCACGACGTCGCGCCAGAGGACGCCGTTCTCCAACACGTTTGCCTTGTCAATGCTCGTGACCTTCTTGCGCCGGAGCGACGCGGCCTTGAACGCCACGTGCGCGATGCGTTGAATCTCCGGCGTGGTATAGACCATCGTGTCAATTGCCCGCTGGGCGCGCTTCATGAGCACCGTCGCGTTCACGTCCGCCTGCGGCTCCTCGATGAAATAATCCTCCGTCTTCTTCGGCTGGCCGAAATACATCCCGCCCGTCAGCTCGCGCACGACGAGGATGTCAATGCCCTCGCCCTGCCGCTCGGGCTTGAGCGGGCACGCGTGCGCCAGCGCCTTGGGGAGCTGCACCGGGCGGAGATTCGCGTAGAGGCCGAACTCCTTGCGGATGCGCAAGAGCGCCGCGCGCTCGGGACGTTCCTCTTTCGGGATCGACGGGTCACGATCCGGCAGGCCCACGGAGCCGAAGAGGATCGCGTCGCTGGCCTTGCACACCGCGAGCGTGGCGTCGGGCAGCGCCTTGCCGGCGGCGTCAATGCCCGCCCAGCCCACGGGCGCTTCGGTGATGGAGAAGCTCAACGAAAATTTCTTCTCCACCGCGCGCAACACCTTGAGCGCCTCACGCATGACCTCGGGGCCGATGCCGTCGCCCGCGAGTGCGGCGATCTTGAACGTCTTTGACATAGGGCGCGGAGGATACCGGCGGCGGAACGGGAGTGAAGGAGAAATTCCGCCGATCAATAGTTCCGCTTGCGGCCCAGCGTGCGCAGGGGTGGCGCTTGGTTCGTGGGAGTCAGATCGGCGGTGAGACCGACCTGCCAGCCGCGCTCCTGCCGGTCCAGCACCAGCCCGCGCTGGATCAGCTCGATCTCGTGGTTGAACGCCAGCAGCGTCACCGTGCCCGGCAGATACGTCGCGTCTTGAAAGCGCAGCTCGCCAAAGGCGGGCTTCGTGTTCGGCTCCGCAAAGCGGATGGTCACGGGGGCGTTGGTCAGCGGGTTTTGCTCGCCGGGAAAACGCACCTTCACCTCGCGCACGCCGAACGCGGGCTGGCTGATGATGAGATACGGCGTGCCGTTCGTCTCGGCGGCGAAGGTCACCTCCCACGGCCCGTGCCGCGCGCGCAGGTGCATGTCCAGCGCGTAGAGGCCGAAGTAGCCGGCCACCGCGATGACGCCGACGATGGCGACGTGCTTGAGAATGTTGTCCGACGACTGCATCGGGCCGGGAGCGTCCGGTGAGAGTGTGGGCAAGTCAAGCGGGCCAATGTTTGGGGAGTGGATCAGTTTGAAAACTGCAGCGGCGCTCTGTGAGCGCCGGCTTCGCGAAACCCGGAGGTCGCAGACCGCCGCCACAGTGGAAGGCGATGTTCCCCGTCACTTCTTCGCCGGGGACTCCTTCGCGCGCAGGAAGGCTTCCGCATCCTTCTTCGGGTCGAAGTCTTTCGCGATGCCAAAGGTGTCGCGGATGTGCGCGAGGGCGTTGGCGCGGTAGCTCTCCTTGCCGGCCATCGGCAGCGTCACGCTCTCGCGCGTCGAGTCCGTGCGGCCAAAGCGCAGGTGCAGCTCGCCGTTCTCATGCGCCATCGTGCCGCCCAGCCGGACGAATTCCGCGATGAGGTGCTTGACCTTCTCGTCGCCCTCGCCCGCGGTGTCGAACTCGGCCTTGGACAGCGGGAAACGGACCCGAATCTGCTGGCCGGTGAGCGTGAAGAACGGCTCGGGCCGGGCGAGCGAGGCGTTGAGAAGTTCCCGCTCGGCGGCGGACTGTTTCGATTTCATCGCGGCTTCGAGTCCGCGTCGCATGAAGGCATTCCCCGCCTCGACCAGCTTGCTGACGTTGCGCAGCGTCACGCGCTGCGTGCCGCAGGGCTGGCCCTTTTCGTTGAGGTAGAACTTCCCATTCTCGACGCGCACGTTGGCGATGAGCAGCGCCAGCACGTTCGTCTGCGCGCGGCGGAAGGCTTCCTCCAGCGAGTTCGTCTTGGGGATCGCCTCCTCGGTCAACTGCTCCTTGAAGTTCTCGACGTTCAGCTCGAAAATCCAGTTCGCGAAGAAGAACGTCCGCTGGCCCTTCATCACCGAGGCGAGCTGCTCGCGCTCCTGCTCGCTCAACCGCGTCGTGTCGTCCGCCCCGTAGATGCCGTGGTAGGTCTGGTGGATGAGCAGCGTGTCCGCCTTCGCGTCATGCTCGTAAGTCACCGTCTGCTGGTCAAACTCGATGCAGCCGGTGAGCGCGCCGCCGAGCGCGAGGAAGAGGAGCAGTCGTTTTAGCATGACGAGGTTGTAAGCTGGGTGCGTTCGTCTGCCAAGCGTGCATCGCCCGCCTCGGGTGCCACCCAAGCCACTCCGAAACTTTCCGCGTGCGTGCGTGACGGCAGCCGCTAACCTCGCCGTCAATTCTCGCACACGATGAAACGCATCCTGCCCACACTCGGCGCGCTCCTGCTCTCGGTTCCGCTACTGACCGCCGCCGACAACTCCGCGATGACCACGGCGAAACCGCTGACCCCGCAGCAGGCGCTCGCCTCGCTCGTCACCGAGCCGGGCTTGCGCGTCGAACTGGTCGCCGCCGAGCCGCTCACCGCGTCGCCGTGCGCCGTCGCGTGGGACGAGCGCGGGCGGATGTTCGTCGTGGAGAATCGCGGCTACCCGACCGGCCCCGGCTCGAATCACACGCCCGCCGGCATCATCGCGCTGCTCGAAAGCACGAAGCACGACGGCGTGTATGACAAACGCACGGTGTTCGCCACCGGCCTCACGTTTCCGAACGGCATCATGTGCTGGCGCGGCGGCGTCATCGTCACCTGCGCGCCGGACATTTTCTTCCTGCAAGACACGAACGGCGACGGCAGGGCCGACGTGAAAAAAGTTTTGCTCACGAGCTTCAACACGAGCAGCACGACGCAACTGCGCGTGAGCCATCCCACGCTCGGCCTCGACGGATACATCCACGTCACGAGCGGCCTCGTCGCGAGCAAGGTCACCTGCCCCGAACATCCCGAGCGCGGCGCGATTGACCTGCCGCGCGGCGATGCGCGCTTTCATCCCGACACGCTAGAAATTGAGCCGTGGCCGGGCGTCGGCCAGTTCGGCCTCGCCTTCGACGACTTCGGCCGCAAGTTCATCTGCTCGAATCGCAATCCGCTCCAGCACGTCGTCCTGCATCCGCGCTACCTCAAGCGCAATCCGTTCCTCGCCTTTTCCGACACCGTGCAGGACGTCGCGCCCTTCGGCGACGCGGGCAAGTGCTGGCCCCTGAGCGAGGATCACACCACGGCGGCGTTCATCCCCAGCCTGATGAGCGCGCCGCACGCGGGCACGTTCACCAGCGCGTGCGGCATCAGCCTGTGGCGCGGCGGCGCGCTGCCGGCCAGCCTCGCGAACAGCGCCTTCATCTGCGAACCCGCGCAAAACCTCGTGCAGCGGCAAGTCCTCACGCCCGACGGCCCCACCTTCAAGTCCGCGCCCGCCACGCCGGGCCGCGAATTCCTCGCCACGCGCGACACCTGGTTCCGGCCCGTCTTCAGCGCCACCGGCCCGGACGGCGCGCTCTACATCTGCGACATGTATCGCAAGGTGATTGACCACCCGCAGTATCTGCCCGAGCACATCCGCGGCAGCCTCGACTACGAGGCGGGGAAGACGAACGGGCGCATCTGGCGCGTCGTGCCGGCCAATCTCAAATCGCCAATCTCAAATCCCAAACTGAACTTCGCCGCTGCGAGCACGCAGGAACTGGTCGCCAAGCTGAATGATGCGAATGGGTGGGTGCGGACAACGGCGTTTCGGCTGCTCAAGGAGAGTAACGACTCTTCCACGACGAATTATCTCAAGGTGACACTTCAGGCCGACGCGGCCCACACGCCTCAAGCGCAGGTGATGGCCCTGCGCTTGCTCGAGACAAGGAGCGCACTGGACCGGCCCACCTTAGATGCCAGTCTCAAATCCAAGCACGGGCCGGTAAGAGAGAACGCCGTCTCCCTGTATGAGCCACGGCTTCCCGGCTACGACCATGCGCGTCTGCGCGTGTAACCGCCGGAGCTTGCCGGTTTGCCGCAGCAGCTTCTGAGCCGAACGCTGATCACCCG
>CAYZJP010000036.1:0-12625 GCA_964478755.1 uncultured Klebsiella sp. | reverse complement strand
TGCCGATTTGCCCCGTGGAAGTGGCGCGTTCGGTGGTCCGAACTGGCCCCATCCATTGAGTTGGAAATCCATCGTTTACCTGCTGGAGCGCTTGTCCGCTGACGAAGATGCAAAGGTGCGATTCCAGTTGGCACTCATCATTGGAGAGGTGCCACCGCAGGATTTTCGCCGAGGGGGCGTCATGCTAGGCGGAATTAATCCAGGACAGCATCACCCGCTGGTCGCCTTGGGAGCTAAGGACGGCACGAACCGGTGGTCGCGTGCTGCGATATTCAGTTCCCTTCAGGGTGACTCAGTCCTCGGGATGCCGCTGACGAGCGGTGCTCACCAAGAGGATGGAACCAATTGGAGCAGTTTTGTCCGTGAGATTGGTTTCCTCCGGGGAACAAAGGTGGGTAAAGGGGACCTCTACCCACTGCTAGGAAGCGGTCCTTCGACTGAAAGCATTGATGGCATGGCGTATCTCGCCGGGCTTATGGCGGGAGCGAGGTCTGCTGGTGCCGGGCCTGTGCCAGTTCCGAATGAAGGCAAGGTTATGGGAGAGATGGCCCTCGTCTGGGGCTACCACAATGCGAAAGAGCGCCTTGCAGACGTGAGGGTTGACACAGCTACGAAGGTCAGCGCGGTTGAGTTCCTCGCGCACAGCGATTTCACCACGGCGGGCGCGGCGTTGCAGTCACTCATCGCGCCGCAGGTGCCGAACGAGCTGCAGGCCGCCGCCGTGCGCGCGTTGAGCCAGTTGCCCGGCGCGCAGGCTGGCGCGTGGTTCGTCGAGCGCGAGCGCTGGCGCGGCTACACGCCGCCCGTGCGCGACGCGGTCCTCAATGCACTCCTGTCGCAGCCCGCGCTCCAGCTCGTGCTGCTGGACGCCGTCGAGAAGGGCGTGGTGCAGCCGTGGGCCGTGCCCGCGAACCGTCGCGGCCCGCTGCTCAAGCACAAGGACGCCGCCGTGGCCGCGCGCGCCGCGAAGGCCTTCCAGCCGCAGGGCGCCGCCGACCGCATGAAGGTCTATGAGGATTACAAGGCCGTGCTCGCGCTGCCCGCCAACGGGAAGAATGGCCACGCGATTTTCACGAAGACCTGCGCCGCGTGCCACCAGTTCGCCGGCGAAGGCGCGCGCGTCGGCCCGGAGTTGACGGGCGTGCGCAATCAGCCCGCCGAGGCGCTGCTGCTGCACATCATCGTGCCCGACGCGGAGATTTATCCCGGCTTCACCGCGTATGAGGTCGAGACGAAGGACGGGCGCTCGCTCACGGGCCTGCTCGCGTCCGACACGCCCACGAGCGTGACGCTGCGCGCCGCGCAGGGCGTCGAGGAAACGATTCTGCGGTCGAACATCGCCAAGCTCACCAGCAGCAGCACGTCGCTCATGCCGAACGAACTGGAGAAGACGATGACGCGGCAGGAGATGGCGGATTTGATTGCGTTCCTCAAAGGGCAGTGAAATTCTTCGTTCGCCTGATTTGCCTGACGCAGCTTCTGGTCGCCTGCGCCGCTGCGGAGCCGCCAAACATTGTAACTCTGCGCGGCTTCACCATGGGTTCCACTTGGTCGGCCAAGTATCGCCCAGGCACAAATGCGGTGGCGTCGCCGCTCGTGGAGCGCGCGTTGCAACTCCGCCTGGATGATTTGGAGAAGCAAATGTCCACCTGGCGCTCAGACTCGGACCTGATGCGCTTCAACACAGCGCAGGACACAAACTGGTTCCCCGTCCCGCGTGACACCGCAACCGTCGTGCGTGAGGCGCTGGAAGTGAGCCGACTCACGGACGGCGCGTTCGATGTGACGGTGTTCCCGCTGGTGCAGCTCTGGGGCTTCGGGCCGGGCGGGAAGAAAGGCCGCGTGCCCAGCGACGCGGAAATCTCCGCCGCCCTCCGCCGCGTCGGCTGGCAAAAGCTCCACGCCCGTCTCGACCCGCCCGCGCTGCGCAAGGACTTACCCGACCTCGCCGTGGACTTGTCCGCGCTGTGTCCGGGCTACGCGAGTGATTGTCTCGGCGAACTGCTCGAAGCGCGCGGCGTGAAGGATTACCTCGTGGAAGTCGGTGGCGAATTCCGTGCGTGCGGCAACGGCACGCTCGGCCCCGGCTGGCGCGTCGGCGTCGAGCGCCCGCCCCGTGCCGGCGATTTACAATCGCCGTCCGCAGTGCTCGGTCACACCACGGACGGCGACTCCAAGTCGCCGGCACGCGCGCTCGCCGCCACGGTCACGCTTACGAACCAGTCCCTCGCCACCTCCGGCGACTACCGGAACTTCTTCGTCGTGAATGGCCGCCGTTTCTCCCACCACCTCGACCCACGCACCGGCCGCCCGACGGAGTCCGTCCTCGCGTCGGTCAGCGTCATTCACACAAACACAATGCGCGCAGACGCGTTGGGAACCGGGCTGACGGTGCTGGGCTTCGAGCGGGCATGGGCATCGGCGGAGCGGGAGAAGCTGGCCGTGCTGTTCATCCTCCGTCTCGGCGAGCGGCTGGAAACCCGCACCACCTCGGCTTGGCCAAAGCCAGTGAAGCCGGATTAGCCGCGAAAGAACGCAGAGCGCACAGAGAATTTCCCTTTGCGTTCTTTGCGCCCTTTTGCGGCCAACCCAACTCTCCGGTTGCCAGCCCGCGCGCCGTCTTGCACGCTGCGCGGCGTGAAAAGCCGCTTCTTTGCCTCGTGGTTGCTTGTGCTCATCGTCGTCCTGCCGCTGCGCGCGTGGGATTACGAAGGGCACCGCGTCGTGAACCAGCTCGCGCTCGCGTCGTTGCCGGCGAGTTTCCCCGCCTTCGTGCGCGAGGCGACGGCCCAGGAGCGCGTAGCGTTTCTGGCCGGCGAGCCGGATCGCTGGCGCAACACGACCGACCGGCCGTTGCGCCATTTCAACGGTCTCGACCATTACTTCGACGTGGAGGACTTGGACACCTACGGCCTTGCCGCGACGAACCTGAGTCACTTTCGTTTTGAGTTCACCGCGCAGCTTGCGATGATTCGCGCGCAGCACTCGGAGAAGTTTCCGCCTGACGAGAAGGACCTCGACCGGACGAAGCATCTGCCCGGCTTCCTGCCGTGGGCGATCATGGAGAACTACGCGAAGCTCCGCTCCGGCTTCAGCTACCTGAAAGTGTTCGAGGAAATGGGCACGCCCGAAGAAGTGGCGGAGGCCAGGCAGAACATTCTCCACATCATGGGTGTGATGGGCCACTACGTGGGCGATTGCACGCAACCGCTCCACACGACGAAGCATTTCAACGGCTGGGTGGGCGAGAATCCGAAGGACTTCGCGACGAACAAGACGTTTCACGCGTGGATTGACGGCGGCTATTTGAACAAGGTCGGCGGGCTGCAACTCGAGGCGTTGCGCGCGACGTTGCGCCCCGCGAACACGCTGACGAACGCGGGCGCGCCGGTGCGCGACGCGGAGGAAGTCTTCAACCTTGTCATGGCGTTCATCGTGGAGCAGCACAAGCACGTCGAGCCGCTCTATCAGATGAACAAGGACGGCAAGCTCTCGGGCAACGGCGAGGTCGGGATGGAGGGTTTTTCGTTTCTCAGCAATCAAGTCCGGCTCGCTGGACAGTTGCTCGGCGACCTCTGGCTTACGGCTTATCAGAGCGCGCCCGTGGACAATTTCCTCAAGAACCAGCTTGCGCGGCGTCAGCTCAAGGACGCGCCGCCGGGCACGGAGCAACCCAAGGCCGCGAAGAAGAAAAAATCGGGCCAGTGAAACGTGCCGCCGCCTTCCGCCTCGTCCTCGTCACCGCGCCCGACCTGAAAACCGCCCGCGCGCTGGCGAAGGCGGCGTTGGCCGCGAAGCTCGTCGCGTGCGCGAATCTTGTTCCCAACATTGAATCGCACTACTGGTGGCGGGGGAAGCTGGAGTCGGGTGCGGAAGTGCTCATCGTTTTCAAGACCACACGCGCGAAGCTCGCCGCGCTGGAGCAGCTCATCGTCGCGCGGCATCCCTACGACACGCCGGAGTTCATCGTGCTGCCGCTGACGGAGGGGAACGCGAAGTATCTTGAGTGGTTGACGGCCTGCGTGACTTCAGCCTAGCCCGAGAATCTTCCGCCCCTCCGCCGAAATCATGGACTGGTGCCACGGCGGATCCCACACGACTTCCACGCCCGCGTCTTCCACGCCGTCCAGCGCGAGAATCTTCTGCTGCGCGTCACGGGCGATGGTCGGCCCCATGCCGCAGCCGGGCGCGGTGAGCGTCATCTTCACGAAGACCTTGTGACCGCCGGTGGGGAGCGGCTCCAGACCCATGTCATACACGAGGCCGAGGTCCACGATGTTCACTGGGATTTCCGGATCGAAGCAGGTTTTGAGCACGGACCACACGGCCTGCTCCGAAACCGCCTGGGCGGCGGCGGATGCCGTCTCCGTCGCGGGCCGCGCCGTGAGGCCGAGCGCATCGGCGTCCTTGCCGTCAATGCGGAAAAGTCCGCCCATGCTGTGCACGGTGTAGGTGCCGCCGAGGTCCTGGACGATGTCCACGGGCGTCGCGGCCTTCAACGTGACGGCGGTGCCGACGGGGATTTGGATGGCCGCGCAATCGCGGGTGAGTTTGACGGTCGTGCCTGCGCTCATGCCGACAATATGAAGGCGCGCAGTGAAAGCTCCAAGCTCCAAGGTGAAGGCAAACGCGATTACAGCGAGCGCGGCGAATGAGGTTTGACGTCGGCCCGTCGAACGGCTGCAATCGCCGCGCTCGCTGACTGAACTGACATTCCTGATGAAGAATTCCGCTTTCACCTCCGCGCTCGGCCTGGCCGCGCTGCTTGCTTTCACTGCCGCCGCGTCCGCGCAAACACTCGTCCGCTACGAGTCGCAGCCGGGCAGCAAGATGCGCATGGACGGGACTTCGACAATCCACGACTGGCACGCGGAGAGCCAGTTGATCGGCGGGTTCATCGAGCTGGACGCGGGACTGCTCGATGCGCCGGAGAAAGCCAAGCCGGGCAAGGTCGCCGCGAAGGGCGAGACATTTGTCGCCGTGCGCTCGCTCAAGTGCAGCAGCGGCACGGCGATGGACGGCGTGATGCGGGAGGCGATGAAGGAAAAGGAAAACCCGCGCATCGTCTTCAAGCTCGCCGAACTGAGCTTCAAGGACGCAAAGGGCACCGACGTGAACTTCGACGCGAAGGGCAGCCTCACCGTCTCCGGGGTCACGAAGGACGTGATGTTTCCGGTCACTCTCGTGCGCCGCGTGGATCAATCGCGCGTGACCTTTGTCGGGACGGCAGCGATGAAGATGACCGACTTCAAAATCACCCCGCCCGCCCCCACCGCCGCCGGCGGCCTCATCAAGACCGGCGACGACGTGAAGCTGACCTTCGAGTGGGCGGTGGCGAAGAAGGAAACGGGCAAGTAGGGCGTTTGGTCCGCGCCCACTACGCAAATATACTGATTGCCGCGAGCGACTCACCGCGCGACTTTTCCAGGCACCATGAAACAAATCCTCGCAGGACTTTGCGCGTCGTTGCTGCTCGCGACTCCGGTTTTGCACGCGCAGCAGGCCACGGGCATTCCGGCGATCAACACGCAGGCACCCTTCCTCGCCGCCGCACTGTCGGAGTTTTTTAGTGACACGCGCGCGTTCACGGCGGGCATCGAGCTGACACTGCCCCCGAAGGAAGGCGGCGCACCACTTAAACTGCCGTTTGGTGTGGCGATGGCCGACGGCAAGATGCGCTGGGAATTAAACCTCGCGAACGTGAAGAGCGCCGAACTGCCGCCGGAGGCGATCACCGGCATCAAGGACATGGGCCTTGACCGTATGTTCTTCATCTACCTGCCCGGCAAGCCGCTCACGCTCGCGTTGCCCGGCATGAAATCTTACGTAGAGATGGCCGTGCCGAAAAACGATGGCGTGCAACAGCAGGCACAGGAGAAAATTGGCCGCTTGGAAAAAACGGAGATTGGCCGCGAGAACGTCGGCGGCCAGCCCACGGTGAAATACGCCGTGAAAATCCCTGGCGACGACGGCACCGCGACCGTCTGGCACGCGACGAACCTGCAAAATCTCCCGGTCAAAATCGCCATCACCAAGGACAAGCAGACCTACCAGCTTCAATTGAGCAACATCCGCCTCGGCCAGCCAGACGCGGCCTACTTTGCGGTGCCCGCCGGCTTCGCCAGGCAGACCGACTTGAACGCCGTCATCCAGGCAGCAGCGATGAAGTCGCTCGGCGGCGTCACGGGCGGGTTGAAGTAGAATTGGCCAGCAGCCAGCGCGGATAACCCGGGAGGGAGAATTGCCTTAATGGGTTTGCGTTATCGTCCGGTTTCCGCGTTCTCGACGCATTCGTTGGAAAAACCTCTCGGGCTGAAACAGAAGGAGCGGGCAGCGATTGCTCGCCACCCGCTCCCAACCCCAACAACCAAACCAACTTCGCCCATACTGACGCACGCCTCAGGCCATACTTCAAATTTTTCTTTTCTCGGGCGAAAAATTTTCCGCCGACCGCTCCGCGATTCAGGTGTCCAAGCCCCGCGAAAAATGGTTTGTTCACGTCATGCGAATCAGGAACCTCAACCCCGCCGCCGACATTGGCGCGAGCGCGTGGTGGCTCGAACTCGACGGCCACCGCCTGCTCATGGACGCCGGCATCCACCCCAAGCACGAGGGTCGCGAGGGTCTGCCGTTGCTCAACCTCGTCAAGGACACCGAACTGGACGCCATCGCCATCACCCACTGCCACCACGATCACGTCGGCGGGCTGCCGGTTGCGGTGCGCCACCATCGCCGCGCGCACGTGCTGATGACGGAGCTGAGTTACTTCCTCGTCGAGCGCGTGCTGCACAACTCCGTGAACGTGATGCAGCGCCAGCGCGAGGAGTTGGGCATCCGCGAATACCCTCTCTACTCACATGACGAGGTGGATGAAATCGCGCCGCTGTTCCAAGGCTTCAAATACAATCGTGAGATTGAGTGGGCCGCCTTCCAAAAGACGCGCGCGAACAGCACGTCGCCGACGCTGGAATTCTTCGATGCCGGCCACGCGCTCGGCTCGGCGGGCGTCCTTGTGCGCGGCAAACGCGAGACGCTCTTCTACACCGGTGACGTTTGCTTCCGCGATCAAACCATTCTCAAGGGCGCGCGCTTCGAGGATGTGGAGGCCGACGTGCTCATCATGGAAACCACGCGCGGCAACCGTGCGCCCACGCCGGGCTTCCAGCGTGAGGCCGAATTGAACCGGCTCATCGAAGCCATCCGCGAGACGCTCAAGCGCAAGGGCAGCGTGCTCATCCCGACCTTCGCGCTGGGCCGCACCCAGGAAATCCTCGCCGCGCTCGCGCTCGCGATTCGCGCCGGGAAAATGAAGCACCAGCCCATCTACATTGGCGGCCTCGGGCGCGTCTTCACTGAGATTTACGATCTGGAGGCCCACCGCGCACATCGCCTGCACAGCAACCTCCAGCTTCACGAGGCGTTGAACCTCGTCGTGCTGGAGAAGGGCCAGGCCGAGAACATGAAGCTCACCGGCGGGCGCATCTTCGTCATCACCGCCGGCATGATGAGCGAGCACACCGCCGCCCACGACCTCGCTGCGCGCATGATGGGAGAAGAACGCCACGGCATCTTCTTCGTGGGCTACGCGGACCCAGACACGCCGGGCGGCCACCTCAAGGCCAGCCAGCCGGGCAAGCCTTTCCTGTTCAGCCCCAGCACGGGCCAGTTGACGCGGCGCTGCGAAGTGCGGGACTTCGACCTCTCGGCCCATGCGAACAGGGATGAGTTGCTCGACTTCGTCGGCGAAGTTTCGCCCCGCGCCGTCCTGCTCGGCCACGGCGATGCCGAGGCGCGCGGCTGGTTTGCGGAACAAATCACCGCGCGTCACCCGAAAATCCGCGTGATCCAACCCACGCCCGGCCAGCTCGTGGACGTTTGAGCGGGCACTTGACCCGCCGGGGGCGAGTCCCTAATTTCCCGCACGCGAGCGGTGGCCGTAGCTCAATGGTAGAGTCCCAGATTGTGATTCTGGCTGTTGCGGGTTCGAGTCCCGTCGGTCACCCCAACTTCCCCACGCAGACCTCCGTTCCGAAGAGGGAGCGAGAGTAGGATCAAGATCAGGAGCACGACCCAAGCGCAGCCCTCTTGCTCGTAATCTTAATCTTAATCCTGCTCCTCCCCCACCACACGCACCACCGGCGCAAAGCTCGTCCTCCTCCGCTGCACAAACCTCACCGCACCCAGCATCACCAGCGCGAGCGCCGCGAACTGATACCCGCTGAACGGTCCGAGCACTGCCGGCGTCGCGCGCATGAACTCGTGCGCGAAGCGGAACAGCCCGTAACCCATCAGGTAGAGATGAAAGTGTTGCCCCGGCAGCACACCGCGAAGTCGCAGCGCAAAGAACACCACGACGGCCACGAGGTTGAACCCCATTTCCACCTGTGCCGCCGGCCAGCGCGCGACGCCTGTCGCGTCACGCACCGTGAACCACGACGCCTCGCACACGCTTCCGAGACAGCACCCGTGCAACGCGCAGCCCACGCGCCCGAGCGCAATGCCCACGGGTGCGATGAGCGCGAACCAGTCGCCCGTCGCGTGCGGATAGCCGCAGAGCTTCTTGGCGACCTCCACGCCCGCGTAGCCGCCCAGCAGCGCGCCCAGCACGGTTTTGCCGGTGGCGAGTTGCAGCAGGAAATTTTCATCGTGCCAGTGCAGCCAGCCCTCCGCTGCCAGCCAGACGAGCTTCGCGCCGAGGAACGCGGACGCGAGCGCCGCGACGTAAATCAGCATGAGCCGGGCATCCCGCCGCGCGAGCCGCGACCACAGCACGAGGCTCACGATGATGCCCAGCAGCATGAGCCAGGCGTAGGGGGATGAGTTCATCGTGAGCCGTTAAGCCGCAGGTTGAAAGCCTGACACATACCAGCCTAGGGCAACGCCCTGGGTGACGCGGCCAAAAGCCAACCGCCCTTTCAGAGTTCTGCCGTCTTTGCCCAACTGTCCCGCGGCGATGCTCTGGGCTGGTTTGTGTTGCTCCTTCGGAGCGGCAGATTCGGAGTAAAGATTCATTGCGGCCGGGTTCGGGCATCACGGCGTATTGCGGTAAAGGCAACCGGCGAAGACGGTCGTCACCGCGTTTAACATGCCGATGATCGCAGCCCAAATCACAACCAGCGCTTTCTTTAACGGCGGGCTCTCCGTTCTATCGACCAAGACATACGCCGCGAATAGCGAGCACACCGCGTTGAGCACAAGCCAAATTGAAAGCGTCGCGCCAATCCACACCTTCCGCCAGAAGATGAGGCCGACGATTGTCGGCGCAAAGAGTAACACGAACCATGTCAACGGCAGGCGGCGTGGCGTCGTATCCATGTTTGCCTTTCACTTCGCCGCCACCGGCTTGCAGTCCGCAAACCCCGAGTAATACCGGCAGAACGAATCCAGTTTCCCATCCGGCCGGATGACGTGCGTGCAACAGCGGTCGATGCGGTCCTCGTCCCACGTCGCCGCGTCCATGAAAGGCTTGATGAACAGCCGGAACGTATGCGTCTCGTCCAGCTCGAACTCCTTGAGCAGCGCGCCCAGCGGCTCGGACTCGCAG
The DNA here is from genome assembly GCA_964478755.1 of uncultured Klebsiella sp. Taxonomy (GTDB): domain Bacteria; phylum Verrucomicrobiota; class Verrucomicrobiia; order Limisphaerales; family SXTU01; genus SXTU01. The sequence goes on along the minus strand of CAYZJP010000036.1, from coordinate 3,081 downwards.
CCGCAGCGCAACAAATCCTCCAGCTTGTAATGCACCTTGTCCGTGAGAAAACCCTGCACGTTCTTGAAGTCAATGAAGTCGCTCACCGAGCGCACCTGCCCGTCGAGCTTGAGCAAGTAGCCGATGGCCGCGCAGTTCGGGTCGCCGCACGGCAGCGGCGTGAAGTCCTCGAAGCGCAGCTTCCCGCCCGACTGCGCGACAGCGGCGAGGATGATGTCGGCGGTGTTGAGGCGTTCGAAGGTAGGGCGCGTCACTCCGTGCGCGCCGTTGGTTGAAGTCCGGGCCTCGGCGGGCAGAGGACTGCCCGCCCTACCTGTTCCGGGAATCCTTCCGCTCGTGAACATCGGCTGAAACGAAATCCCGCGCACGTTCCTCCATCGCAGGCCGAACGCGATGGCGTCCCAGAGATTCGGCAGGTTCTCCGCGTTCACCGTCATCGCCAGCGTCACGGGCACGTTCAACTCGCGGCAGCGTTCGAGGCAGCGCTCGCGCATCGAGCGCAAGTCCGCGCCGCGCAGCGCGTGCTGGGCCTCCGCCTGCACACCGTCAAACTGGAGATAAAGCTGGAACTTCCCGTAGCGAAACGTCGCGCCCAACTCACGCGCGAACGCCTCGTCCTGCGCGAGACGCACGCCATTCGTGTTCAACAGCACGTAGTCCACGCCGGAATTCGCGTGCAGCCAGCGCAGCAGCGTGAAGAACTCCGGGTGCAGCGTCGGCTCGCCCCCGGAGAGCTGGAGAATCTCGATGCCGCCCTTGCGGTCAATCACGCCCTGGATACGCCGCTGCAAATCCGCCAGGGGCGCCGCGTCCACGCGCGCGCCGGTGCCCACGGGCGAGTCCGCGTAACACGTCGGGCAGGCGAGGTTGCACGAGTTGACGATCTCGATGAGCGCGAGGCAGGTGGAGAGCTTTTCCTGCACGCCCAACGCGTCGCCGGGCGAGGCGTTGCGGCCGAGCGTGCCCGGATTGGAGCCATCAGCGGAGCAGCAGGAGTTGGTTGAGAGGTTGGGGGAACAGCAAGCGCCGTTCGCGTCCTTGCCCTTGGCGAGCCAGTAGAAGCGCGCGTCGGACGCGATGCACACGCTGGCCTCGCCGTGCGTGGGGCAAGTGCGCTTGAGCAAAACCTTCGACGGGATGCCGCCCGTGCGCCAGACCTCCGCCGGGCAAGGCGCGTGGCAGACCGGGCACCGTGACGTGGTGCGCTTGAGCAGTTCGTCGCGAAAGGAGCAGATCGCCGGAAGCTTCGTCTGAGGGTCCATTGCTGATCGGCTCAGTTCGTAAGTTTGAAGGATGCGACGCATCCGCCGACACACAGCGCGAAACACAGTGAGACCAGCAGAATGAGCGAGAGGAGGAAGTGTATCACCAAGGAAGGCTTTCGGACTGTGCTACGCCATGCGAGCATCGCGGCACAAATCGTCCCAGAGATTCCACTTCCGCCGATAGACGAAACCAGAACCACATCCTCCGAAGTATTGGACAGACCAACCAAAGTTCCGATCGCAGGGGCTAGTAGAACCGCGAAGAAGATGACCCAAAAGGCGTGCTGGCTTGGTGGCGGGATAGTCGCAGCCGATTCCGGTGCCGGGGGTGGTGAAGGGTCGGGAGGTTGAGTGGGCATGGTGGGCTGAAAAACTATTTCCCAAAGACCACCGCGCATCCCATGAAGCACAATCCCATGCTCAGGGAGACGAACAGAAACGAAAAGCCCACCGTCATCGCCGCCGAGGCGGCCTTCCGCTCGCTGAGATGTCGCGCCAGCATTCCCGCGCAGTGAACTCCTCCCGCAATGCTCCCGACGACCGCCGTGAATGTCCCTAGCACGTCGGCAGGCATGACTTTGCACTGCATCAGAACGGGGGAGAGGACCGCCGGCGCAAGCAGGATGCAGAAGAACTTTCCCCAATTCATCTGCCCCGGCGGTAATGGCTCCGGCGCGTCAGGCAATGGCGGCGTGTTGAGTGGCTCGGTGCTCATGTGAATTTGCGCTCAGTCCCAGCGGCGGTTCCAGACGCGCTGCGAGGCGCAACTGTTTCCCTCACGCATCTCTACTGCTCCGTCTTCTTCCGGAAGATGATGATGTGCTGGCGCGGCAGCGTGCGGACGGTCTCGACGTATTCCAAGGGCTGCGCGGTCATCTCTTTCTTCACCTGTGCTTCGGACATCTTGTGCAGCAGCTTGATGGGCACCTCCGGATCTTCCGCGCGATACTCCACGAACACCACGCGCCCGCCGGGTTTTAGTTTCTTGCAGATGGCGTCCATCATCTCCCACGGGTGGTCGAACTCGTGATAGACATCCACCATGATGACGAGGTCCACGAGCTTCGGCAGCTTCGGGTCGGTGATGGTGCCCAGCACGCCGACGACGTTGGTCACGTTGCGCTCGCGCATCTTCACAGCAAGGATGTCGAGCATCTCCTGCTGAATCTCCACGCCATACACCACGCCCTTCGCACCGACTTCGCGCGCCATGCGGTAGCTGAAATAACCCGTGCCGCAACCAAGGTCCGCGACGGCGTCGCCGGGCTTGAGGGCGAGCGCCTTCATCACGAGATCGGGCCGCTCCTCTTCCTCGCGCTCGGGCCGGTCCAGCCACGGGGCGGCGAGGTGCGTCATGTAGTGCGCGATCTCGCGACCGAAGTAGTATTTGCCCAGACCATCGCGCGTCTTCACACCGGTCTGGTAGCGCGATGCCGCGGCTTTCGAGTCGTCTTGCGCGACGCTGGTGCATGCGGTGAGCGCGGCGCAAAGGACGACGAGCAACGGAATGAGACGGGGGAGTTGAGGCGAGCTTTGCATGCGCGAACTCTCCGAAGGGGCCAGACCGATGGCAAGGGCAATCAGGCCCCCTTCACCGCTGAGGTCGCGGGACGAGGAGAAATCGCTGGCGTGGACGTGTGTGTTTGCCTACTTTGAAAACTGAAATTGATTCCTCCTATGCAATCGCGCCGATCACGCCATACCGCAGGGTTCACCCTCATCGAACTGCTCGTCGTCATCGCCATCATCGCGATCCTGGCCGGGATGCTCCTGCCGGCGTTGGCGCAGGCGAAGGGCAAGGGGAACTCCATCAAGT
>CAYZJP010000035.1:25928-39531 GCA_964478755.1 uncultured Klebsiella sp. | reverse complement strand
TACTCGTTGCTCTTGAATGAAACCCGTTCACACCCGCTCAACTAGGAAAGACCCTGTTTAATACTGGGTCTGGGCGAGCGAGATACCTCGCGCACGAATGCCGGAGAGCGTTGTGCAGCCAGGGGGTGATGCCTACGTGCGCCGCGAGTTGGACCAGCCAGTCGCCGAAGACGTCCGGGTGATGCGTGCCGCTCACCAGGTCATCCCCGGCGGGAATATGAGCCAGCCAAGGGCGAGATTGGGCTGAATGTCAACCAGGCGGCGTCGCCGGGTCTTGGCGATGGCTGCGGTGACTTCGATCAAATTTTCTTCGAGGATCAGGTGCCGGGCACGAAGGGCACAAAGCTCCGAACGACGCAGTCCCGCGAACAAGGCGATGACCAGGGCGGGGGCGAAAGCGGGCCGCAGCGTTTCAGCGGCGGCGAGCAGCGCGGCCGCCTGAGCGGGAACCAGGATACCTGGGGCCTGCGGGCTTCCGGCGGGCCGGGGCATATGCTCGGCGGGATTGCGAGGGAGAAGTCCCTTGCGACAGGCGTCGTTGAGAACCGTTGTGAGCGTATTGAGAATGTTGGCCACCGTGCGGGGCGCTAGGTCTAGGTCGTCCACCCACTCCTCGATGTCAGTCTGGCGCAGTTCGGTGAGCCGGGCGGTGCTGAACTCTGCGCGCACATGCCGCAGGGAGCTGGCGTAATTTGCCAGCGTGTGTTCGGAGCAGACCCGGCGGCGGGCCGCAAGGAACGCATCAAGGAAATCGCCCAACTGGGGAGCCTGCTCGCCATTGGGATGGGCTTCATAATAGAAATCGACGACGCGGATGAGCGGCACGGCGGCGGCTTCAAGGCGGGGAAGCTGGGTCAGCAACTCGGCGACGAGTTGCGGGCGCAGTTGGTGATGGAGGGGACCGAGTTGCTCCGCCATGTCCACCGCTTCGGCGATGTAGTCCTGAGCGGCGGCCCGGGTGCGAAAGTATCGCTGGTCTGGTAAGCCGCAGCCCAGCACCGGACCCAGCCGGACACGCCACCTTACCTGACCTCGGACGACCGCTCGGGTTGGCCTGGGTCGCCGCAGGCGAGGCCGCGCCAGCCGACCGGCGCCGATGGATTGGGGAGTCCTCGAAGTCTGAAGCCCCGACATATAGGGGCGGAGCATCACTCTTGCCAGCCTTGCTTCGGTTGTCGGGAGACATATTTTTTCACAACTGAAATGTTTGGCGGCGTTTCGCGGGCTGGGGCGCGCATCGAGGTAGTTCGGCTGGGGCTGCTCAGAGAGGAATGGCGCCGGCTGCCAGACTGGCTGGCAGCGGGTCAACCGGGAGTGCGGATGTGTTGGAGCCGGCTGGTTGGCCTCCCAGCCCCACCAGACACGTGACGACGGCCAGATCCTCGATGCGGTAAAGCGTGCGACGGTTGCCCGCCAGCACGGGCCGCAACAAGCCGCGTTGCACGGCCTCCGCGAGGAGCGAGCGGCTTCCGCCCAACACCGCCGCCGCCTCGTGGGGGCGGAGGAGCGGACTGCCATAGCGGTGCAACAGAATGCGGCTTAGCTGTTTTGCCGTCAGCCGGTGGATGCCCTGGAGGAACCGGGGCGTGGTGGTTGGAGTTGAGTCTGAAGCGTCAGCCGCAGACGGGCTGGCTTGATTGAGTTGAACCCTCAGCTTTTGTCCGTTAGGTTCCAGTTATGAAACATTACCTTCTCCTCGCCCTCACTCTCGCCATGACCGGCTGCCGCCCGGAAGACAATCAACGCGAGGTCTTGACCCGGCTCAAGGCGTTGGAAGCCGAGATGGCCAAGCTGCCGCGCACCGCGCCGCCCGTGCGCTGGGCCACTGCCGACCGGAGCAAGATCGCAAACGCCCTCTATGCGCGCAGCCGCGAGAAGCTGGAGGAACTCAAGCAGACGGAGAAGTTGTCGTCCGAGCAGGAGGCCAAGGTGTCGCAGTATGAGGCGTTGAACCGGGAGTTGATGAACCGGGGGCCGCGCCTGCCTTCGTCGTTCCTGCGGCCCCTGCGGCCCGCGCCCACCCCGTTGCCGCCGCTGCCGCCCAGAGAGTTGAGCGGCGGACTCAATCCCCTGCCGTTGCCAGCGTCGTTGCCGACACCGCCGAGGCCAACTGACCCGCCGGCGCCCACGGCGGAGGAGAAAGAGTATGACGCGCTGGTCAAGCGCGTGGCGGAGGCGAAGGCTCCAGTGGCGGCGATCATTGACCGTCGCGCACAAATCACCGCGAAGTATTTCAACCCGCAGTTGGTGGAGCAAATCGTCGCCGACTATGTGAAGGAGAAGCAGGCGTCTTACGATCTGGTGGTGGACGTCTCGCAAGACCACTCGTCCTCCCACACGATCCTCCACCGCGCCGCCGGCGAGGTGCCGGACATCACCGAGGGTGTCATCAAATTCTTCCGCGAGCGGGAAAAGCCGTGACGTCCAAGACGGCATGATTCCGCGCATCCGCAACGGGCCGGTCGTGCCCTCCCTCTTCGCACCGGCAGGGTTGCTGACCTGCCTCTGGCTGGCGACGGGGTTGCAGGCGGAGGACTGGCCGCAGTTCCGCGGGTCGAACCGCGATGGCGTCTGGCATGAGACGTTCCCGGCCGGCGAACTGAAAGTTCGCTGGCGCAGGCCGGTGGGCTGGGGGTGGTCGAGTCCGGTGGTGGCGCAGGGCCGGGTCTTTCTCACGGATTCGGAATTGCGGAAGCCCGCCGCGAAGGAGCGGGTGCTGTGTTTCGAGGAGGCCACCGGCAAGCTGCTCTGGACCCACGCCTACGACGTGAACTATCCCGAATGGGCGTTCACTCCCGGCCAGGGCGGCGGGCCGACGGCGACGCCGATTGTGGAGGCGGGCCGGGTGTATGTAGTCGGGGCCAACGGCCACGTCCATTGCCTCGACGCGGCGAAGGGCGTGGTGCTTTGGGAGCGCGACCTGCGCAAGGGTTACGAGGTGCGGGAGATGCAGTGCCGGCCATCGCCCTTGATCGAGGGGCAACTGCTGATCCTGTTCGTCGGTGCCAAACCGGGAGCGAGTGTGCTCGCGCTCGACAAGCTGACGGGAAAGGAGGTTTGGAAGGCGATGGATGAACCCGTCTCGAACAGCTCGCCGGTGGTCATCGTGGCCGGCGGCCAGCGGCAGTTGATCGTTTGGACCGACGAGTCAGTGATTTCCCTGAATCCCGCCACGGGCGAGACTTGGTGGCGGGAGCCGATGGTGACGAGCAACAACGACGCAATCCCCACGCCAGTCATACAGAAGAACCGGCTGCTGATCGGCGGTTTGATGATGGAACTGGATGTCAACCGTCCGGCGGACTCGGTGCTCTGGCCGGGGATCAATCCAGCAGCCAAACGAATCTTGAGCAACACCTCGACCGCGCTGTTGCTGGGCGATCATGTCTTCTCGGCAAAATCCAACGGCGAACTGGTCTGCCTGGAGGCCGCCACCGGTAAGCTGGTCTGGCAGACCAACACCGTCACGGACCTCAAAGGCGGCGCAAGCATCCACCTGACGTCCAGCGGCGACGACGTGTTTCTCTTCACCAACCAAGGGAACCTGATCCGCGCGCGGCTCACGCCGCAGGGCTACCGCGAGATCAGCCGCGCGCATCTGCTGGAACCGACCACGCCCCTTGGGAACAGGAAGTGCGCGTGGACGCCGCCCGCCTACGCGAACGGCCAGGTCTTCGCCCGCAACGACGAGGAACTGGTCTGCGCCTCGCTGACGGCCAAGCCGTGAGACAGTCCGGCTCGCGCATTTTCTCCTCACCGGACTGGTTGAGTTCTTGGTAAGCTTTCCGCCATGAAACGCCTTCTCCTCGCCGCGCTGCTGGCTTTCAGCTTTCAGCTTTCAACTTTCAACTCATCCGCCGCCGAGCCGAAACGCCCAAACATCCTTTGGCTCATCGCGGAGGATTTTTCGCAGCACCTCGGCTGTTACGGCACGAAGGAGGTCTGGACGCCGAATCTCGACAGGCTGGCTGGCGAGGGGATGCGCTACACGCGCGCGTTCACCACCGCCCCGGTGTGCAGCGCGAGCCGCTCGGCGTTCATGACCGGGATGTATCAGACGACCATCGGCGCGCATCACCACCGTTCGCATCGCGATGATGGCTATCAGCTCCCCGCTGGTGTGAAGGTGATGACCGACCGCTTCCGCGCGGCGGGCTACTTCACGGCGAACGTGGTGGACATGCCGGAGGGCTTCGGCTTCAAGGGCACGGGGAAGACGGATTGGAACTTCACTTACACCGGCAAGCCGTTCGATGGGAAGGATTGGGCGGAGTTGAAGACGAAGCAACCTTTCTACGCGCAGATCAACTTTCAGGAGACGCACCGCAAGTTCCACGCACCGCCCAAGGCCGACCCGGCGAAGGTGGAGCTGCCGCCGATCTACCCGGACCATCCCGTCGCGCGGAGGGATTGGGCAGAGTATCTCGACGCGGCGACGGAGCTGGATCGCAAGATCGGCCTCATCCTGAAACAGCTCGAAGCGGACGGTCTCGCGGACAACACGATGGTGCTCTTCATGGGCGACCACGGTCAGGCGCACGTGCGCGGCAAGCAGTTCGTGTATGACGACGGTTTGATCATCCCGCTGCTCATCTGCTGGCCGAAAGGCATTCCCGCGCCGAAGAATTTCAAGCCCGGCACGGTGAGCGACCAGCTCATCCCGGCGATTGATTTTGCCGCGACTTCGCTGGCGCTGGCGGGCGTGAAGAAGCCGGAAGGGATGCAAGGACGCGTGTTTCTTGGTGAGCAGTCGGAGTCGGCACGCCAATATGTCTTCGGCGCGCGCGACCGGTGCGACGAGACGATGTTCCGCTTCCGCACGGTGCGCGACGCGCGCTGGCGCTACATCAAGAACTTCATGCCGGAACGGCCGTTCCTCCAGACGAACGATTACAAGGAGCGCAGCTATCCTGTGTGGAACCTCATCAAGGAACTCGGCGCGGCGGGCAAGCTGACCGACTGGCAGAAAAATTTTTACCTCGCGCCCACCATGCCGCCGGAGGAGCTGTTCGACATGGATGCCGATCCGCACTCGATGAACAACCTCGCGGCGTCCACGAAGACCGAGCATCAGGCCGCGCTGAAGCGATTGCGTGGGGAATTGGAGAAGTGGATCGAGGAGAGCAACGACCAGGGCCGCATCCCCGAGCCGCCGGAAGTCACAGCGCGCAAAGGCGCGACGAAAGCCACGACGGACGCCGAGCCAAAGGCCAAGAAGGGCAAGGCGAAGAAGGCTGAGGCAAAGTAGTCCAACTGTGCTCGTGAAATCCGCCCTCGCCATCTTCGCGCATCCGGACGACATCGAGTTCGTCGCCGCCGGCACACTGCTGCTGCTCAAGCAACGCGGCTGGGAAACGCATTACCTCAACGTCTCAACCGGCAACTGCGGGAGCGTCGAGTTCAGCCCGGCGAAAACCCGACGCGTGCGGCTCGCGGAGGCGAAGGCGGCGGCGAAGATTCTGGGTGCGCACTTCCACCCCCCGCTGTGCGATGACTTGGAAATCCTCTACGAAGTGAAAACGCTGCGGCGAATCGCGGCGGTCACTCGCGAGTCGCAGGCGAGCATCGTCCTCACGCACTCGCCACAGGACTACATGGAGGACCACATGAACACCTGCCGGCTGGCGGTGACGGCGGCCTTCACGCATGGGATGCCGAATTTTCACTCCATCCCGACGCGCCCGACCTACGCGCACGATGTGACAGTCTATCACGCCATGCCGCACGGCCTGTGCGACCCGTTGCGGCGGAAGATCGTGCCCGGCTCGTTCGTAAATACCACATCCGTCCATGCCACGAAGCTCGCCGCGCTCGCCGCGCACCAGAGTCAGCAAGGCTGGCTGGACGTGAGCCAGGGGATGAACTCTTACCTGCGCGCGATGGAGAAGATGTCCCGTGCGGTCGGGAAGCTCTCGAAGAAGTTCAGGTTCGCCGAAGGCTGGCGGCGGCACCTGCATTTGGGTTTCAGCGCAAACAACGTTGATCCGCTGGCTGCGGCTTTGGGGAAGGATTGCCTCGTCAACCGAGCCTACGAACGTTCCCTCTGAGCTGTTCACGCCAGGTCAGTCGAGGATGACGACTTGCATCCGATTTCGATCCAGCGCGAAACGTTTGCCGGGGGGCGGCTTGGGCATCGCCTTTAGGTATTTTCCTTTGACCAAGGTTTCGAAGTCCGCCGGCATCTTCTGATAATCCATCAGGTAAAGATGAATCGCCCCGGTCAGCTCCTGTTGGATGGGGAAACGAAGCGAGGAGTCAGGCGGAGCGGTGGCAAAGCGATCCTCCGAGAGTTTCTCTGACTTGGGTGCCGAAGGAGCCGGAACGGGACCGGGCACAGAGACTGTTGGTGGTTTGGGGGCGGCTTCCTCAGTTGCCGATACTGGCAGCATCGCAGAAGGCTTGCGCCGGCAGCCGAAAAGACCCACCAGCATGGCCGCGCTGAGGAGGACTAACGTTTGAAACCACTTCATTCTCCGCGCCATGGCTGGCAGCACCCGCCTAGAACGCGGCTGTGTAAGAGGCCGAAAAGACGGCGGCCACTGTGTCGGTGTCCTGCCCAGCCGCATTCAAAAGACCGAAATCACCACTGGTGAGCTTCTTGTGATCCCGAAATTCGACACGCCCATCCATGAAGATGAGGTTGCCCCCGCCCTGATGCACGGTGGAATACCACTCCCAGCCATAGGGATATGGTAGCCCTGGGTAGGTGTATGGGTCGCGCGTCAGATGCCAGTTGGTGAAGATTCTCGGGTTGGCGGCATTGCCGGAGGGACGCAGCCAAGCCACGTGCGTCCGCGCGGAACTTTCCTGCATGGCGATGATCCGGCTTGGATTGGGCACATTGGCAGTCCGTCGTGTGAAGTTGTTGGCCCCGATTACAACCGCGTTGCCAATGTAGATGGTGTCGTTGGTGGCGTTGGCCGCATTGGCCTGGCTCTGCCATTCCAGCCGGGCCGCAATACAGGTGAAAGTCTTGCTGTTGGTGCCGATATTGGGCTGGAGAACGCCGAGGAAATTGGCCGTCGCCGTGGTGGCGAAGAAGTTCACAGAGCCGGCGTTTTGATAGGGCGTCCGGTCGTCCTGGTCGGAGGCATACATCATGAACGCCAGCGCCACCTGTTTCTGGTTGGACAGACAGCTAGTTCGCTTGGCCTTCTCCTTTGCCTTGCTTAAAGCGGGTAAAAGCATTCCCGCGAGAATCGCGATGATGGCGATCACGACGAGCAATTCGATGAGGGTGAAACCAGCGGGGCGGGGAGTTGGTTTGCCGTGGAGACGGGTCGTTGTTATGGCTTTCGGACTTGCGCGCAAAGTGCGCCGCTGTCGGAAGATTGGCAAGGGCGGATTTCATCGCTCCTGGATTTCATCGCTCCAAGCGGAATGATTGCGCGGCTGCGTCCGAGCGCACCTCCGCGGACTTGCAAACGGACTTGAGTGTGGCATCTTTCATGCGGTGTCGTCGGTCGCGGCATTGCAGCGGTTTCTGACGATTCCCGTCGCGCCACAGACGTGGGACTCTGTCCCGGCGTGGCTGGGTCCAGTCGCATCAAGAACAACTTCTTTTATGTGGGACTTCTTCCAAAAACTGTTCGCCTCGGACTTCATGCCGCACGGGCACTGCTACTTCTGGACGCCCGGCATCGTGTGGCTGCATGTGATCTCTGATGCCTTCGTTGTGCTGGCGTATTATTCCATCCCGATCACGCTCGTTTACTTCACGCGCAAGCGGACTGACCTGCCCTATCGTTGGATGTTCGTCGCGTTCAGCGCGTTCATCCTCGCGTGTGGCACCACGCATCTCATGGAAATCTGGTCGGTGTGGCACGGCACTTACCGGCTGTCCGGCGTCATCAAAGCCATCACGGCGGTTTTGTCCGTCAGCACGGCGCTCCTGCTGATCAAATTCATCCCGGCGATGCTGACGCTGCGCAGTCCGACCGAGCTGGCCCGCGTGAATCTGGACCTGGAGCGCGAAATCCGTCAGCGCACCCTCTCCGAGGAAAGCCTGCGGCGAATTCGCGACGAATTGGAAATCCGCGTGCAGGAACGGACGGCAGACTTGGCGGCCATCAACACGGCGTTGAAGGAGGAAATCACCGTGCGCCAGCGGGGTGAAGCGAAGCTCCTCGCCTCCCTCAGCGAGAAAGAAATCCTGATCAAGGAAGTCCATCATCGCGTGAAGAACAATCTCCAGATCGTTTCCAGCCTCCTCAACCTCCAGTGGGCCAACGCCAAAGACCCAACCCTGCTGGCCGCGCTCCGGGACAACCAGAGCCGCATCCAGTCCATGGCCCTCGTGCATGAACATCTGTATCTTTCCAAGAATCTTGCGGAGTTGGATTTTGCCGCCTTCGTCCATGCCCTGGTCAACAGTCTTTTTCAATCGCTCCGCTCTCCCGGTGCGCCGGTCACGCTCAAGCTCGACATGGAACCGGTGCTCATCGGTGTCCACACAGCCATCCCCTGCGCGCTCATCATCAACGAACTCGTCACCAACGCCCTCAAACATGCCTTTCCCCGGCAACACGACGGGCAAATCCGCATCGCGCTCCACCCCGCCCCCGACGGCCGGACCCAACTGACCATCCAGGACAACGGCGTGGGCCTGCCGCCAACTGTGGACCTGCACCGGACCAGCTCCTTGGGCCTGCAGCTCGTCACCAGCCTCACGAGCCAGATCAAAGGCACGTTGGAGGTCACCCGTGAGGCCGGGACGCGCTTCACCATTTTCTTCCCTCCGCATCACCCGCACTCGAAAGACTGACCCGTGAATCCAACCCGCATACTCATCGTGGAGGACGAGAGCATCGTGGCGCTGGATTTGGAACGTCAGCTTCAGGCCGCCGGCCATGCTGTCATAGGCCGGCTCGACACCGGCGAAGACGCGGTGGAGTGCGCGCAGGCGCACCGCCCGGATTTGGTGCTCATGGACATCACCCTCGCCGGACAGATGGACGGCGTGGAGGCCGCCGCGTGCCTGCGCAAGAGCGAGGTTCCCGTCGTTTTCCTCACAGCCCACTGTGACGAGGCAACCTTGGAACGGGCCAAGCTCACCGAGCCGTTCGGTTACCTCTCCAAGCCCGTGGGAGCGCGGGAACTGGTCAACACCCTCGAGATCGTGTCTCTCCGCCACCGCCTCTGGCGCAAGCTCAAGCGCAGCGAAGCCTTGCAGGGCGCGATCCTGAAAGGCGCGCACGAGGGCATCATCACCTTCGACCACGTCGGCCGGATCATGGAGTTCAACGCCGCCGCCGAACACATCTTCGGCTGGCCCCGAATCCAGGCGCTGGGCCAGGAACTGGTGGGTTTGGTTTTTCCGCAGGCCAACCAGGAAGCCGCCCGACGCGCTCTTGCCGACGCGCTCCACAGCAGCTCCAGCCCGCTCTTCGAGCCAGAACATCAGTTGGTCCTGCGCCACGCCAGCGGACGCGAATTCGCGGCGGAACTCACCATCACGCGGGTGGTGTTGGACGGCCCGCTGATCTTCACCGCCTTCGTGCGCGACATCACCGCCCGTCAGCGGGCAGAACAAGAGCAGAACAAACTGGTCTGCGATCTCATGGAAGCCATGACCCAGGTCAAACGCCTGAGCGAACTGCTGCCCATTTGCGGCTGGTGCAAAAAAATCCGCAACGACACCGGCTACTGGCAGGAAGTGGAGGCCTATCTCCACAATCAGATGGACGTGACCTTCACCCACGGCATCTGCCCGGAATGTCAGGTGAAACTCATGACCCCCGTGTCACCCAGACCGGCGGCGAGCGAGGAACCCCACGCGTCCGGTGATCCGCCGCCACCCTCCGCGTCTGATTGGAAACCCCGGCCGCCTGATTCCAATCAAGGACGGTGAATCATGTGACCCGTGACCACGACGTGAGCAGCACCATTGAAAACCAGTCACCATGAGCATCATCGAATTTTTCCTCTCCCCGGAGGCGGTGGCGCGCAGGCGCATCTCCGCAGCGGTCCGATCGGGTGCGGATTCGCTCAATCTCAGTTGCATGAAGTTGAAAACTCTGCCGCCCGAAATCGGAGCCCTCACCCACCTGCGCACGCTCCACCTGTGGCACAATCAATTGACCAGCCTGCCACCGCAGATCGGAAAATGCGCGCAGTTGCAGGAGCTGAATCTGTCGGACAATCAACTCGCAAGTTTGCCGGAGTCTTTGTCACACCTGACCCATCTACGGAGCCTCTTCCTGCATGGCAATCCAAAGTTACATCTGCCGGAAACACTCCTTGGTCCCAGATGGGAAAGAGTGAACAGCTCAGGGGTCAGACCAGCCTCACCCAGGCCGATGCTGGAAATTTACTTCCACCGGCATTCGCTGTAAGGCAGAGGATGGATGCAGGCTCCGTCGCTCGGTTGGAGTTTTGAACCGAATGAAGCACGAGCGACAGGCCATTCCGGACTGGGCTTTTTTTGAACAAATTACCGGAAGTCCGAGGAAACCAGAGAAACGGCTCGAAAAGTCGTTGTTTCCAGAGGTCGAGATGGTGGTAGGAGCTGGATTCGAACCAGCGAAGGGATTTGCGCTGTGTAATATGTCAGTTTATTGGGTTTTGGACGCGCCTGAACAGTCTTGACTCGCCTGCGCGATATGCCATTTGTTATACCGTGTGGCCAGTCTGCATCGTCAACCCGGCAAGCCCAACTGGTTCTGCGCCTTCACAGCCAGCGGAGTCAGGCGCTTCAAATCCACAAAGACTTCAGACAAGCGGCAGGCCTGGCAGATTTGCAATGCATGGGCCAAGGCTTCCGCGCTTGGTCCGAAACTCACTCCCGAACGAGCGCGCAATGTGGTCGCCGGTTGGCGAGCGCGGCGGTGGCCAGCACGCCCAACGCGATCGAGAGCGCGGTGTCTGACAGGTCAAACTGGTCGTCGCGGAAGTTGAGCTGGTCGTATTCGCGCTCGAAGCGACGCGCCTTGTCCATCAACTCCTTTTCTTCACCCTGGTAGCGGCCGATGTCCGTTTCGTAATGCTGGAGCATGGCCGCGAATTGCGGCGCGGCGTTGGAGGGCACGATGAGCTGCAAGGCGGCGAGCTGCGCGACGCTCGTCCCGGCAAGGTGGTGTTTGAACTAGGGCAGCGAGATTTTCACCCGGTAGTAGCGCGCCGAGTTGGTCGTGCTGCTGTCCGTCACCGAACGCGTGCTGCCGGTGTCCACCGTCGTCCCCCCCGTCAACGTGCCGAAGACGCGCGTCGTCAGATTTGTGGTGAACTCCAGCGTGTAAGTCCGCCCCGCCGTCACCGGTGCGAACGTGATTGTCCGCTGTGCTGCTGAACCAGAAACGCCGAGCGTGAAGGCCGACGACGCGCTCGTTGGGTTCGTTCCGGCGAGATATTCAAGCAGGTTGTTCTGTCCGTCGCCGTCCGGATCGGCCGTAGCCGCCCCGTTCGCGTTGCCAATGCCGAAGTATTGCACCTGCCATGCGTCATCAATGCCATCGCCCGCGTAGCTGCCGAAGTCATCCGAGTTCACGTTCAGCACTGTGAGCGTCAGCGTGCCGAACTGGCCGAGGTAATCCGCTCGCGCGACGCCATTCGTATCCTGGTAAACCGTCGCAGCCGTCGCGAGTCCGGCGGAACTCACAGACGTGAGCTGGCCGCTGCTCACGCTCCATGTCGCGTTCGTCGTCGCCAGCGGAAGCACGGTGCCATCGGTGAAAGTTGCCGTCGCCGCGAGTTGTCGCGTGGAGCCTTCGTTCACCGTCGTGGGCGACGCCGTCACGACAACGCTCTGCACATCGGTGAGTTGTCCGGCGACGTCGTTTCGTGCCGCGAAAGTCGCGACGCTCGCGCTCCCGCCGATGCCGCCGATGGACGAGTTGACCACGACCGCGGCCACGGTTTGGCGGCCACCAGCGGTGAGACCGCTGTTGGCTAGAACAGGCGTGGCAGCGGATACCGTAGCAGCGAGCGGCAAGAGCGCCGCCAGCGCGAGCAGGCCCAAGGGTGCTGTAGGTTTTATGGCGCGCATTGGTTGGGATTACTTCACGAGCTTGTCCAGCTTCGCCTCGATGTCTGCGAGCCGCTGTTCGAGCGCGGTGATCTTTGCATCCTTCTCTTTCACGAGCGCATGCAGGCCCTGGATCGCGGCAAGCTCCACGCCATCGAACTCCAGCGTGCTGATGCTTTTGTCGTCACGGCCGGGGTAGAACGCCGCCTTGAACTCTTGCGCGATCGGCCCGAGGTGCGGCGTGCTGCCGGCCTCGTCCCATTTGTAGCGCCACGACAGCACTGGCACTTCGTCGAGTTTGCGCAACACCTCGCGGCCATCCACCGGCGCAAAATCCTTCTTCGCATTGCGGTCGGAGAGCGTCTGCCAGCTCGTGGCGTTCGCGGCCAGTTGCACGCCGAGCGTCGTGCCGGTGTTGCTGTAGATGCGCACACCACCCGCAGCGCGGACGTTGAATTGGTTCGCCACGGATGAGTAAAAGATGTTCGTGCTCGACATGTCCGACCACACGAAGGAGCCGTGGTTCGTGGCTGCGGCGAGGTAACCCGCCGCGAGTGAGTTCGAGCCTGTGGCCGCGTTGGCGTAGCCGCCGGGGATGGTCGCGCCGAAGCCAGAAGCGCCGTTGTAATAGCCGCCGCCGATCGTGGACACCGAACCACTCGCGAGATTCTGCTCGCCGCCGGCTACGGTCGAGTTTGTCGCTGTCGCGCCGTTTGCATAACCGCCCGCGACCGTTGCGCCGTATGCCGTCGCGCCATTGTAATAACCGCCGCCGACGAATGAGACCGCGCCGGTCGCGTCATTGAGCTCGCCGCCGACCACGGCCGACTCGAAGCCCGTGGCCGTGTTCGTCACGCCGCCGCCCACGAAGCTCACCGAGCCGCTGGCGATGTTCGCCTGCCCGCCGCCGATCGTGGACTCGAAGCCCGTGGCCGCATTGTAGTAGCCGCCGGCGACGGTCGCGGAGTTCGTGCTCGCGGCGTTGGCGTAGCCGCCGCCGATGGTCGCGTAGGCTCCGTTGGTGATGAGGTTCAAATAGCCGCCGGAAACGGTTGCCCCGAGGGAGCCGGTCTTGATCCCGTTCGCGCCGCCGCCGCCGATGGAGCCGAAATCTGACTGCACAAGGTTTGTCACTGCGCTGCCGGCATAAGTCCCCGCCCCGCCGCCGGAGATGACTGCGCCGACCACGCCGCTGGCGATGGAGTTTTGCGCCGCGCCCAGCAGGATGTTCGGCGCGTTCGAGCTGGTGGGTTCCACGCGGAACGCGCGGAGATTGTTCACCTTCATTTCGAGCGCGACATTGTCCGTGGTGCCGAGGAAGTGCGTGCCCGCCGTGGTGCCCGCGTTGCCGCTCGCCTTCCAGAGCGAGGTGCCGAGGTTCGCAAGGTCGAGCGCGGTCGCGCCAACAGAAGCAGACCCGAGCTTCGTCGAGGTCACAGCAGCGCTGGCCAACTGCGTCGCGCCGACTGCACCCGAGGCGAGTTGTGTTGCCCCGACTGCGCCGCTGGCAATCTGCGTGGAACCCACGGAACCGCTGGCCAGTTCCGTTGCCCTCACAGCTCCCCTCGCGGATTTCCCCCGGGTTATTGGCCCCGTCCGACACGGTGCTCGCCGCGAGCCGTGCGCCCCCGGGGGCGGGGG